>JADGRP010000212.1 GCA_017880805.1 Burkholderiales bacterium | reverse complement strand
GCAAGGAGGTTGCCATCAAGATCTTGCACGCCGTCGGCGACGATGGACTGCGAGAGCTGGAATTCGCCAAGGCGTTCACCAGCCGGGCGACGAAGCACGTAATTCCGATCATCGATTGCGGCATCGATGGTGCTACATCGCGCGCGCGCATCGTGATGGAGAAGGCGGAAAAGACGCTTCGTCAATTTATCAGCGAGCACGGTGCTATTGAGTCGCAGGACACTGCGGCCATCCTCCGCCAAATCACTCTCGGGCTGCTTGAAGCAGGCGATTGGGTGCTCGAAAAACTCGACGTCATGTTCGTCGCTTTCATCAACTTCGCGCTCATCGTCGATGCGCTGCGGTAGTGTGAACAGACCCTAGTTCGATTTGCGTCGCCTGCATGTCCTGTGTGCTTATCGATCGGACGGAATTCGTAGTGGAGCACTTCTCCTGTCGCGGGGTCGACGACCGTCTCTGTGTACCCTTGCCGGGACCGCCATAGGCGGTGCCCGGCGAAGCGTCCGTGTTGAGCGAGCTTTAGGCCAGAGTAGCTCCTACCACTCTATGAAGACTCCCTCGCATGTTTTGGTCGATCCGGTCCACTTTCCATGGCAGACCTGTCGGGCTGCCGCACCACCGCGCGGTAGTACGAGCCGTTTGCCGCGAGTAGAACTGGGGTCCACTACAAAGACTCCTGGAGCCACCTCATTGCCAACATCTTTCAAATTCACTGCTGGTGAATTTGCGGTTGCTCTGGATATTTCTATGGGTGCTTCTTTGGGAGCTTCAATAACACGCTTCTCCGTCTGAGCGTAAGCAGTGCCAGCATAGATGAGCATACCGGCAGCCACCATGGGGAACAATGTTCCAAAGTTCATGATTTTGGTCTTCATGCTTTCCTCCCTTACTGAAGTGGGGGTTGCGCATTCGTGCTTCGGTAGACCGTACCAGCGCATCCCCTAAAATGGTGCGGCCTAACTGAAATAGGCAATCTAACTGACGGGAAATAATGCGTCAATTACCTCCTGTCCGCTGGACCCTCGACCAGGCGTCGCGTTAGGGTGTACCTCAGATCGACACCGGGGATCAACGTGAAGCTCCTGTCCATAAGGAAGGAGCCGTTCATGGAAACCGCGACCAATACGGAAGGGCGTCCAAAACCGTGGAACAAGGGTACTACGTGAAAATCGCGTGAAATCGTTCCGGCTCAGTGACGCTCGTGATTGAGACCGACCTGCTCGCCGACTCTCGATGGCACATTATTGGGCGGCGATCGTCTGGCGGCTTGACTATGCCCCGGCAAACGGACTCGCCATCCGCCGATACTCCGCGGCACAACGGCGGCACGCCTCCGCACAAGCTTGGCAGTGGGGCTGCGTATGCCGCGCGCACTCCGCGCCGCATGCCTCGCATACGTCCGCACACAGGCCACAGAGGTCCCCTGCGTATCTGCTGTCGCGTGCCATGTAGGCGACCGCCATTCGGCAAATTTCAGCGCAGTCCATGTCGAGGCGAACGCACGCCGCCATCATCTTGACGTCGTCTTCTTGCAGACACGAGCTCGAGCAGTAGTCGCAAGCGTCGGCGCACACATTGCAGGCTTCGATGCAGGATTGATGCCGTCGGGGGACCATGGCGTTGCTCCTTGCAGGTGAAACCATCGCTTCCGGGCGGGTGGGAAGAGGGGCGGGGGAGCAAATTCGATCGTTTGTGGATTTGTAGGAAGGCGCTTGCGATCCCGCGTGCATTTTTCGGTCGATTTGTGAAACGTCTAGCGCACCTAAAGCGCACAATAGATCGCCTTCCTAACCGGCTCAGCACGCGGCCGCAAGCGCAAGTCCGACGCCGAGTGGGGACCCTTGGCTCAAACTTGTCCACGCTGTGGTTTTTCGCTCATGCGGGTTCACCGCCGCGTCTTCGACCGTGTGGTAAGTTTGATCTATCCAGTCCACCGTTACCGGTGCGGTAGCTGCAACTGGGAAGGGCTTCTAAGATATCGAACGCCGTAGGTAGGGTGAAATTCGGACCCGGCCTGGAAGGGGTGGGGAGGGGCAAAAAGCCTTATATGGACACCGCCCGGTTTGCCAAGCTGATTTTTCCAGACGTTCGATTCCAGAGATTGGATCTCTGGCCCTGCGCGCCGATCGGTCGGAACTATTCTGTTTCAGCACTTGCGACAAACGCCCCACTAAGATCCTTCGAAATTAACAACGGTGTGTCGTACTTGGTACGAAGTTCTAAGTGCGACGGCGACGAACGAAGAATTGATCGAGTAGTTCCGAAAAATTGACCGCCGAAACTCGTCGGCCTCATCGGGGACGTGAGATGACTGAAGCTACCGGGTTTCAGGAAGGACACGGGGCTCGGTGAGCCGATACGGAGGCGGGTTTGGACCGATCCTGTGCTAGTCGATGGCTGGGGCGGTTTGAATTTCTTCGGAGTCATCCCCTCGACGCGAGGCGTGGCGAAGCGATTCAAGATAGAGAAACAGTACCGGCGTGATGTAGAGCGTAATCGCCTGCGAAAAAATCAGCCCGCCGACGACCGCAACGCCCAGCGGTTGGCGTAACTCCGATCCCGCACCGATACCAATCGCCAGCGGCAACGCGCCCATCATCGCCGCAAGCGTGGTCATGGTAATGGGCCTGAAACGCAGGACACACGCCTGCCGAATCGCGTCCTCTGGCGATTTCCCGGCGCGCTGCGCCTTTAGCGCGAAATCGATCATCATGATGGCGTTCTTCTTGACGATACCGATGAGCATCAGGATGCCAATGCTGGCGATGAGTGTCAGCTGAAGCCCGAAGAGCTCCAAAGTCAACAATGCGCCGATCGCCGCAGACGGCAGGCCGGAAAGAATCGTTAGCGGATGGATGTAGCTTTCATACAGCACACCGAGCAGCACGTAGATCACTAATATCGCGGCGATGATGAGAATGTACTGCGTGCTCTGTGTCTGCTGGAACGCGGCCGCCTCGCCGGCATACGAAGCGAGAATGGAAGCTGGAAGACCAGCGCGCTGCTGCCACGCATCGATGAGTTGCGTCGCTTCGCCGAGCGTGGCACCGGGCGCGAGACTGAACGAAACGGTAATGGCGGGCAGTTGGCCGGAGTGATTGACCGCCGTTGGACCCGCCACGCGACTGATATGCGCGACGTTCGACAGCGGAACTAGCTGTCCATCCTTCGATCGAACTTGGATCTGGCCGATGGCCGTTTCGTCCTGCCGGTAGGGCGCAGCCACTTCGAGGATGACCTCGTAGGATCCGCTGGCAGTGTAAATGTTCGATACGTTGCGGTCTCCGAACGCGCTGAACAGCGCAGTGCGCACGTCGGCGAGCGAGACTCCATAGAGGTTGGCGCGTTCGCGATCGACTTCGACCCGCGCATCCAGCCCGTTTAACTGAGAATCGGTGCTGACGTCACGAAAGCGCTGATCGCGGGCCAGCGTCTGTTGCAGCTTGTCGGCCCAGGAGTTCAGCTCGCCGCCGTTTACGCTTTGCAGGACGTACTGGTATTGACTCTTGGAAATGCGACCACCGAGACGCAGGTTTTGTACGGCCTGCAGGTAGGTATCTGCGCCGGGCTCGTTGGCCACCTCCTTGCGTAACTGATCGAGCAGAATTGGCATCGGCGGACGGTCTGACTTGGGTTTGAGATTGATAAAAAGACGTCCGGCGTTGTCGTTGACGCTTGCAACCACCGAATCGACAGCGGGGTCTTTCAGAAGCAGCGTCGAAATACGATGGAGGTGTTCAGAAATACTGTCCACCGACGCATCGTTGGCCGCTTGGACGACACCTTGAATCTGACCGATGTCCTCCTGAGGGAAAAACCCCTTGGGGATCGTGATGAACAAGTACGCGCTGCCGACAAATGTAGCGATTGCCACCATCAAAACGGTTCGCCGGTGGCGTAGCGCGAGATCGAGCGAACGCTGATACGCACGCTGTACCGCCTCGAAGCCATGTTCGAACAGCATCAGTATCGGATATTCACGCTGATCCCGTGCCGGTTTGATCAAACGACTAGCTAGTAGCGGAATCAACGTCAGCGAAACCACTGCGGAAACGAGAACCGCCAGCATCACCACGATTGCGAATTCGTGAAAGAGCAAGCCGATGACACCGGGCATGAAAAAGATTGGAATGAACACTGCCACAAGCGACAACGAGATCGAAACAATGGTGAAGGTCACTTCGGTCGCGCCCTTGATCGCAGCCTCGACAGGACGTTCGCCGGCCTCGATGTGCCGGACGATGTTCTCCAGCACCACGATGGCGTCGTCAACGACGAGTCCCACCGAAAGCGTGAGTCCAAGCAGGGAAATGTTGTCGAGGCTGTAGCCGAGCCAGTACATCAGCGCGAGCGCACCGATCAACGAGATCGGAAGCGTTACCGAAGGGATCAACGTCGCCGAGAGGTGCCGGAGAAACAGGAAAATCACCAGCATTACCAATCCTGCGGTCACGAGAAGCGTGAACTGAACGTCGTGCACCGCATCTCGGATCGAAATGGAACGGTCGTTGAGCGCCTGAATTTTTACGGAGCCGGGCATCTGACTGACGAGCCGCGGGAGCGTGTTGCGGATAGCGTCCACTGTCGCAACCGTGTTTGCATCCGGCTGCTTCAATACGGAGAGCACAATCGCCGTCTCGTTGTTGATCCAGCTCGCGGTGGTCGTCGACTGAATTCCGTCTTCCAGTGTTGCCACGTCGGAGAGGTACACCGGCGCGCCGGTATTGGTGGCGACGATCAGAGGCGCAAACTGGACGGCTTTGCGCAGTTGCTTGTTCGTCTCGAGTACCAGTGTTTGATGCGGACCGCGCAGGATGCCCAACGGCGAATTGCTGTTTGCCGCGTCGATCGCCTTGGCCAGGTCATCCAGCGTCAGATTACGTGCCGCAAGCTTCTTGGGGTCCACGTCGACACGAACCGCGTACTTCTTTTGCCCAAAGACGGTGACTTGCGCAACGCCGGTCAGCGTCGATAGCGACGGCGCAATAAGATTCTCGGCATAGTCATTGAGGTCCGGAAGAGATATTGAAGGCGACGTGATCGCGAGCAGCAGGATCGGTGCGTCCGCTGGATTCACCTTCCGATACGCCGGTGGCTGGGTCAACTCCGGTGGAAGACTGCGCTGGGCCCGCAGAATGGCTGCCTGCACGTCCACGGCCGCGGCGTCGATGTTTCGACCCGGATCGAACTCCAACGTGAGATCGCTCGTGCCCTGGAAGCTAGTCGAGCTCATGACCGCAATGCCGGGAATGGTAGCGAACTGCTTTTCGAGAGGCGTTGCCACCGAAGACGCCATCGATTCGGGACCGGCTCCGGGCAGGTCCGCGGAAACGAGAATGATTGGCGTGTTGAAGCTGGGCAACGCAGCAATCGGCAGGTAGCGGTAAGCAAGGACGCCCGCTGCCACGACTGACAGCGACAACAGCACCGTCATCGCCGGTCGCCGAATGCAAAGTTCAGAGAGCGTCATGAAGCGCCGTCACCTTTGATCACGATGACGTGCAGGCCCGGACGCAGATTCTGACCTCCCTCGATGACTACCTGACTTCCGGGTTGCAGGCCTTGAACGACCGCCAGATCGCTGGTCAGGTAATCCACTGTGATCGATTGCGACGAAACGCGCCCGTCGGGTTCGATCCGGTAGACAAACTGGCCTTGTGGACCAACCTGCACCGCGCGCGGCGAGATGACGACCGCGTGCTGGAGTATGCGCAGGGAAAGATCCACGGTCACCAGCGTCCCGGACCACAGGAATCCATCGCGATTCTCGAACTCTGCCTTGGCTTTGAGACTTCCCGCGGCGCTGTCCACGGCACTGTCGATGAATGACAGATGACCATTGATGATGCGGTTTTCGACGTGGGCCCTGACCGGCACTGGCCCCGCTCGTTGCGCGGCAAGCAGTTTTTGTACCTCGCGTTCGGGAATGTTAAACGCGACGTCGATTGGGTCGACCTGGATGATCGTTGTCAGCGGCAGTGTCGCAGTGGGTTGTACGAGACTGCCAACATGCACTTTGATTTCGCCAACGCGCCCGGACATCGGCGCGGTCACCGCTGCGAATCCAACCGCCACCTGCATGGCCGCAACCGCAGCCTTATCGGATGCAAGCGTCGCGGCAAGTGCGTCGACGTTGCTCTGTGCACTGTCCACCGCGCTTTGGGAAACGAAGCCCTTGGCCTTCAGATCGGTATTGCGCGCCAATGTGCGCCGGGCATCGTCAAGAAGCGCTTGGTCCTTAATAACCTGAGCGGAGGCCTTGTCTGCGTTCGCGGTGTCGCTTCGATCATCGAGCGTAAACATGCGCTGGCCAGTGCGAACCGTTTGACCCTCCTTGATATCGACTCTGCGGATCGTGCTCGTAACCTGGGGTCGGATCTCGACCACATTTAGGGGCGTTACAAAGCCGCTCGCTGAATACACTTCTGGAACGTCCCGCACCTCGGCGATGTTACTTCGAACCGGTACCGGCTTTTCAACGCTGGCATTCGTCTCAGAAGTCCGAGCGCGAACGTTCCACCAGTATGCGAGCGCCACCGCGACAGTCAGAATCGTGATGGGCACAAGGAGACGGAGCTTTACAGTCAAATGCGTCCTCTAGGATGTATCTCGACACCTTGCGTTACTCGCCCGTGCGGCGAGCGTCGTCCTTCTTATCAGGCCGATTGGCCGCGTGGGGCGTGCAGTTACCGCGTCAGAGAGTATCGGACTTGGTTCGATCCGCAGGTTTCGAACTGACCGGGCAACGGCTACATTGCCGGCGGCGCGATGGAATAATACGCTGGTCTCGGCGCACGACCCGGTAGCACTGGGATTTGGACTCTCCTGCCTCACCTCGATCAAGCCTTCCGGATCGCCACGCTACCGGTAAGTGTCGCCGCGCCAGTGAAGACTTGTGCCGTGGCGGTTGTAGGCGGACACGACCACCGGTGGAAATCGTCGACTGAGCGGCTATGCTCGCCCGTCGTGCACCCGACTCCTCAGTAGCCGACGGCTGAGCGCTTGTGGCACAAAGGTCAGCTTCGGAGCAGGCCTGCAAGAGCGAATGACGCTATTCGGCCAAAGCCGGAAATTGATCAATCGTCCGTCGCAATGAGGCGAGCCGGACCAATTCGCCTAAATCAACGCTAAACGCAAATTGAACATCATCCGAAACCGGCCGTCTTCCTTGCGAGCTGACGAGAACTGCCTCTGCTTGTCACCCTGTCTTCCGACCGTTACGCTCCGGCCATGCTTGTTGTTCATGGCGTGACCAAGTCCTACGCCGGGCCCCGGCCGCGCACAGTCTTTGCCGACGTGCACTTAGAACTCTGCGCTGGCGACTATGTCGCGGTTATGGGCGAGTCGGGCATCGGCAAGTCGACGCTGCTTAATCTCATCGCGGGTCTCGACAGCGTCGACGAAGGTTCGATCCAACTCGATGGCCTGGAGCTCACGGCGCTTGACGACGACGCGCTGACTGCGCTTCGCCGCAAACGCATGGGCTTCGTGTTCCAGGCGTTTCACGTCTTGCCGTATCTCACGGTTGCCCAGAACGTCGCGTTGCCCTTGTCCCTGCTCGGCGTTGGCGGAGCGGAAGCCGACGCGCGAGTGGCAAGCATGCTTGCCGGCGTAGGTCTGGGTGAGCGCGGAGCGAGTATGCCGCGCGAGTTATCCGGAGGTGAGCTGCAGCGCGTGGCGATCGCACGTGCCCTCGTGCACGGACCGCAGCTTGTTCTTGTGGACGAGCCCACGGGCAATCTCGATCCGGAAACCGCGAGCCAAGTGCTGCGATTGTTGCGTGAGCAGATCAAGGCGAACAGCACCGCCGGCATCCTGGTTACGCACTCGCGCGTGGCTGCCCAGACGTGTGATCGCGTGCTGCAGCTTACTCCGGCGGGGCTGCGTGAGCTCGCGCCGAACTAGGCTGATCCACGATGCACGAAGCAAGGATATCCGCGTTGCAGGCCGTATTTGCCGGGTCGCTCGCGCAAAACAAGGCGCGCGGCATATTGTCGATACTCGCCATCGCGCTCGGGGTCGCGCTCGGCTACGCAGTGCAACTCATCACCGGTGCCGCAGTCAACGAGCTCGCGCTCGGCATGCAGTTCTTCTCGGGCGATGCGGATCTCCAAGTGCGAGGTCCGCGGAGCGGTTTCGATGAAGGTGTCTATCCGGAGCTTGCCCGGTTCCCCGAGGTGGCCACGGCGAGCCCAGTGGTCGAGCTCGATGCAAAGCTCGCCGATCGCAGCGATGCGCTGAAGATCATCGGTATCGACGTATTCCGTGCAGGCGCCGTGCAGCCCGGCCTGATCGCGGACTCCGTCGACCGCTTGGATCAGCTGCGTTCCGACACGCTGTTCCTGAGTCCCGCCGCTGCGCGCTCGCTTGGCGTCGAAGTGGGTGGTAGCTTGAGCTTTCAGGTCGCGCTCCGCGCTGCAACGCTACGCGTTGCCGGGCTAGTGACTGCCGACGCGCAACAGCGTTTTGCGGTGATGGACATCGCGGGCGCCCAAGCGACCTTCGATCGCCTGGGCCGAATCACTCGCGTGGACCTTCGTGTAAAGCCTGGAGTCGATGTCGACGCTTTTCGCGAACGGCTTCAGGCGCAGCTCCCTCCGGGCCTTGCCGTCGAGCGTCCTGAGGCCAACGTCAAGGCCAGCGAGAGACTTTCCCGAGCCTACCGTGTCAACTTGAACATCCTTGCGCTCGTGGCGCTTTTCACTGGGGGCTTGCTGGTTTTCTCGACCCAGGCGCTTGCGGTCGTGCGTCGGCGCGCACAGTTGGCACTCTTGCGCGTGCTCGGTGTGACGCGGCGACAACTCGTGATATTGCTCGTGGCAGAGGGCGCGTTGGTCGGTATCGCTGGCAGCATGCTCGGATTGGCGGGCGGATTCATCCTGGCGCAGGCGGCGGTCCGGATCATCGGTGCCGATTTCGGCGCGGGGTACTTTCGGGGCCTCGCTCCGACGTTGACGCCCGCTCCTCTCGCGTTGGCCCTCTTCTTCTTCCTTGGCGTCGTCATCTCCATGCTGGGGAGCCTCGCTCCCGCGCTCGAGGCCGCGCGGGCGTCCCCCGCACTCGCGCTCAAGGCCGGCGACGATGAGCGCGCGTTCGCACGCCTGCGCCCGCCTTGGCCCGGGCTCGTGACCATCGGTGCCGGCGCGATCGCTTCGCTAATTCCGCCGGTCGCCGGACTGCCCTTGTTCGGCTACGGCGCCATCGCGCTGCTTTTGATCGGCACGTTGATGCTGATGCCCAGGCTCGCGGTGCTGCTGCTTTCGATACTGCCCACGCCGCGCGGAGCGCCGTCGCGGCTGGCGCTGTTGCAGCTGCGCGGCGCGCCGGGACAGGTGGCAGTGAGCCTCGCCGCGATCGTCGCCAGCGTAAGCCTGATGGTATCCATGGCGATCATGGTCACATCGTTCCGGATTTCGCTCGATGCGTGGCTCGAGCGCATCCTTCCGGCCGATGTTTACGTGCGAGCCAGCGCGGCCGGCGATACCGCATACATGACGGTCGACGACCAAGCGCGTATCGCCGCGCTTCCCGGCGTGCGTCGCGCCGAGTTCCTTCGTGAACAACAACTGCTGCTCGATCCCTCCAAGCCGCGCGTCGTACTGCTTGCGCGGTCGATCGACGCGACGAATCTGACGCGGCAGCTTCAGCTGGTGAGCGCGCAAATGACGCCAGCTCCCGGCGCCCCGCCTCCGGTGTGGGTAAACGAGGCGATGGTCGATCTCTACGGTTTTGCACTCGGTAGCGTTGTCGAAATTCCAATCGCGGGAAAGCCGACCACATTTACCGTCGCGGGCGTGTGGCGCGACTACGCGCGGCCGCAGGGGGCCATCGCGATCGAGCGCGAGCGCTACATCGCGCTTACCGGTGACCGCGGCGCCACCAACGCCGCGCTCTGGCTGGTACCTGGCACCGGCGTGGAACAGGTGAGCGGTGCAATCGAGCGCGAAATCCCCGGCGGTACCAGACTCGAGATTGCCGCACCCGGAGAAATCCGCGAGTTCTCGCTCAAGGCCTTCGACCGCACGTTCACCGTCACGTATGCGCTCGAGCTTGCCGCAGTCGTTATCGGCCTGTTCGGGCTGTCGTCGTCGTTCGGCGCACTCGTCCTGTCGCGCCGGCGTGAGTTCGGCATGCTGCGCCACATCGGCATGACCCGGCGACAAATCGGGTCCATGCTTGCCACCGAGGGCGTGACGGTAACCGGTATCGGCCTTGTCGCGGGATTCGGCCTTGGATGGCTGATCAGCCTGGTCCTGGTTCATGTAGTGAATCGCCAATCGTTTCACTGGGGAATGGAACTGTCCGTGCCCTGGGCGCCGCTGGCCGGCTCCGCGCTCCTCGTGCTCGCGCTTTCGACGATTACGGCGCTCGCCAGCGGTCGTCAGGCCATGGGCGCACGGGCCGTGCTGGCGGTGAAGGAGGATTGGTGATCGACGAACGACGGGGAAGAGGGAAAGCGTGAGGAGACGACGGTTTCTCGCGAGCTCCGTCCTGCTCCTAGCGACCGGCGTCGTTGCGGCGGACGAATACCCTCACGTGATACCCGGCCATCCGCTCCAATTTCCGAAAGACGCAGGCGCTCACCCCGCGTTTCGCAGCGAATGGTGGTACGTCACCGGATGGGTTCAGGACGCGCGCGGCAACAGCTTCGGCATCCAAATCACTTTTTTCCGCAACCGCCCGCGCGTGGCGGAGACAAACCCGAGCGCATTTGCGCCGCGCCAGCTCCTGTTTGCGCATGCCGCGATCGCGGACCCACGTTACGGAAAGCTCCGCCATGATCAGCGCGCAGCGCGCACGGGCTTCGGCCTCGCCGAAGCCCGGGAGGAAACGACCGACGTATGGATCGGCGATTGGTCACTCAAGCTCGTCGATGACCACTACATCGCGAGCGTCACGGCGCGAGATTTCGAGTTCGACCTGCGCTTTTCTTCCACGGAGGATGTGCTGCCGCAAGGCCAACAAGGTTTCTCCCGCAAAGGCGAAACCCTCGCCAACGCGAGCTATTACTACAGCCAGCCGCAACTCGCCGTGTCGGGCAGCGTTGCAATCGACGGCAACGGCGCGCGCGTTACCGGCATTGCGTGGCTCGATCACGAGTGGTCGAGCGAAGCAATGGCAAACGAGGCGAGCGGCTGGGACTGGCTCGGCATCAATCTGAACGATGGCAGCGCGCTCATGGCATTCCGCATGCGCGATCGTTCCGGATCGACGCTTTGGGCGGGCGGCACTTTTCGCGAATCCAGTGGAACACTGAGATCCTTCGAGCTGAATGAAATCCGGTTTACCGCACGCCGGCGCTGGCGGTCGCCGCGAACCGGTGTCGAGTATCCAGTTGCCATGCTGGTCAACGTCGGCAACGTCGAGTACGCGCTGGAACCGCTGATGGACGACCAGGAGCTGGATTCGCGCGCAAACACCGGGACCATCTACTGGGAAGGCGCAGTCCGCGCGATTCGAGCCGGGCAGGAGGTCGGGCGCGGCTATCTCGAGCTCACCGGTTATTGGAAACCATTGAAGCTTTGAAGCCGCATGCGAATTTCCTAGCGCTCCGCAAGAAGATGCGCGACGCCCTCCGAGAAAACGTCGGAGGCGCCGACGCTGTTGTGTTCCGCTCCCAGCACGAGCTTCCATGTCGTGGGTCCGCCCAGGCGTCAAACAGCGCGCGCGAAGGATCGGGTGGAATCATGGAGTCGGACCCCGTGACGACGCAACTGACCGGCTGAAATCGTTGTGTCAGAGTCGCGTTGCCCCTTGGCTGGTCCCATTCAAATAATGCGGGGTTCGACTTGCGACTTGGCCCAATTGTCTAGAGAGCACTCGTACCGCTTTATGCCTTGTGATGCGAGTTTTGGCTGCTCCTCTAGAGGACTGCTTTCGGCCGAGGTTGTGTAAAAACACTCGCACGCATTTTGAGTTCGGCGATGATGGCGCACCGAACCTCGGGGGTTCGTGTTGACCCGCATCGCCATCCAGGAGCCTGTAAGAGGCAGTTGCTTGGTTTGAGAGGCGAATGAGCCCGACAGCGCCGGCTGATGAAGCGAAGTACGAGCCTATGCGGCCCAAGCGCTCATCGCTCGCATCATTTCGGCGACGCCCAAGATGCGCATCACACGCTTCAGGTTATAGGCAAGGACGTGCAGACTCATCTCGGTGCGCACGCGCGCTAGCGTCTTCGTCAGGAAGTGGGTCCAACCCATCCAGTACTTGATCGTTCCGAACGGGTGCTCGACGGTCTGTCGCCGCACTCGCATCGGCAACGCGTAAATTCGCCTTGTATGTTTGGTCCACCTGACCTTCAAGCTTGGCGCGCTGGTGCCGATTGCAGACCGCGGTCTGTGCCATCTGGGTGAACAGCGTCACAGACTTCACCCATCCGTTCCTTGACTCTGGGTTCGAACCAGCCTTTAGCGGTCCTTCCGGACTTTAAGGTGGTCACTGTTGACCGATTTGACGCCTTCGGTATCGCGCGCAATCGCAATGGCTTTGTCGACTTCATCCTGGCTGTTGGCCGTACCGGTCATCCAAACAACGCCATTCATGTCCGTATCAACCTTGATATGCTTCGCGCTGCCGAGGTGTTCCGCAGCCAGCTTCGTCTTGATCTTAGTCGTAATGACCGAGTCCTTGACGAAGGTCGCCGGTTTGGAACGGTCCCTGTCCGAATCCGCCGCATAGGCCGCAGCGGGCGCCAGCACCGTACCGATCACGAAGCAGGTTGTCGCAAGTTTGTATTTCATTGTTGATTCCTCACATTGTCTCCGCCGTCACGGCGCGGGATTACAGGCGCCCCATCAAGAACAGGACGATCACGATTAACGGTACGACACCGACGACTCCACTGGGACCGTAGCCCTAACTGCGAGCGTGCGGCCACGCCCGCATGAATCCTGCCCATTGTTGTTCCCTTCACGACAATCAACCATTGGCAGTCCGCCGCCGACGCGGACCATTTCCATCGACGTGCGCTCTGCCTCTCAGCGGGTTTTCCTGGCTGCCTTATCGAGTGCCTGCTCGACATTGCCTACTCCCTTCTGCACCTTGCCTTCCACCTGCTTCGTAGCGCCTTTCGCCTGCTGGGTTTTGTTACCAGTCAGTTCTCCAACCTTTTGTTGGACTTTGCCTGCTACATCCTTGGCAGCGCCTTTCACTTGATCGCGGTTCATGGTGTTCTCCTTAAACGCGGCT
>JADGRP010000211.1 GCA_017880805.1 Burkholderiales bacterium | reverse complement strand
TGCCCGAGCGTCTCAAGGGCTACAAGGCCCAGGGAGCGCGCTTCGCCAAATGGCGCGAGGTCTACGGCATCACCGACGGCAATCCCACGCTGCTGGGCATCGAGGCCAACGCGGAAGCATTGGCGGGCTATGCCGCCATCTGCCAGGCAGAAGGCGTCGTACCGATCGTCGAGCCCGAAGTACTTATCGACGGCGATCACACCATGGAGCGTTGTGACGAGGTCACCGAGGCGGTATTGCACGCGGTGTTTCACGCTTTGCATCGGCACAAGGTAATCCTGGAATACATTCTTCTGAAACCGAGCATGGTGCTGCCCGGCAAGGACCGGCCGCCCAAGGCGAGGCCGGAGCAGGTGGCCGCGGCGACGGTCAAAGTGCTGCGGCGAACCGTTCCCGCGGCAGTCCCGGGCATCTACTTTTTGTCCGGCGGGCAGCGTCCGGAGGAAGCGACAGCCAACCTGAATGCCATGAACGTCCAGTTTCCCAACGCGCCGTGGCAGCTTTCATTTTCCTACGGTCGCGCATTGCAGGATCCGGTGATACAGGCATGGGCGGGCCGTACGGAAAACGGACTCGCCGCGCAACAAGCGTTTTGCCGACGCGCAAAGATGAACGGCCTCGCGCGCAGCGGAAGGTGGAGCGCGGCCATGGAAAAGAGCGCCTGAGCGAGCGGCAGCGACAACGTAGCAGAACGCTTTTCGGAACTATCCTGCTGAACATCCGACTTGGAACTTCTTGCCGCGTTGTCCTGACGGCGTCGCGTGGTCTCGGCCACGAAAAAGGTGGATAGATGGCAGTGCCCGAAAGCTCGGATGCCTTTGTTTTCTTCGGTGCGACCGGCGATCTGGCTTACAAGAAGATCTTCCCCGCATTGCAGGCGCTGATCCGAGGGGACCATCTGGACATGCCGATCATCGGCATGGCACGCCCTGGCTGGACGCTGGACAAGCTGCGCGATCGGGCGCACGAAAGCCTCGAGCAAAATGGCGGTCTCGATCCCGACGCGTTTGCGAAACTGTCGGCACGGCTCCAGTACGTCGGTGGCGACTACCAGGATCCGGCGACCTACGAGCATCTGCGGCGGGCGCTTGGCGGGGCGGCGCGCCCGCTCCACTATCTCGCCATTCCACCGAGCATGTTCGCGACCGTGGTCCAGGGTCTCGCGAGTGCAGGCTGCGCCAAGGACGCACGCGTCATCGTCGAAAAGCCATTTGGCCGCGACCTAGCCTCCGCACAGGCGCTCAACCGCACGCTGCACGAAGTGTTTCCCGAGTCGGCGGTGTACCGCATCGACCATTATCTGGGCAAGGAGGCGGTGCAGAACCTGCTTTATTTCCGCTTTGCCAATGCTTTCCTCGAGCCGGTCTGGAACCGTAATTTCGTCGAAAGTGTGCAGATCACCATGGCCGAAAATTTCGGCGTGCAGGGACGTGGCAGCTTCTACGAGGAGGTCGGCGCGGTCCGCGACGTGGTGCAGAACCACCTCTTACAGGTGATGGCGTTGCTCGCGATGGACGCGCCGGTTGGCCGCGATCCGGATGCAATGCGTGCCGAGAAGCTGCGCCTGTTCCGCGCCATGCGGCCGCTCGATCCCAAGCGGGTGGTGCGCGGCCAGTTTCACGGCTACCGCGATGAACCAGGCGTGGCCCCGGATTCGCAAGTCGAGACCTTTGCCGCGTTGTGTCTTCACATCGATACCTGGCGCTGGGCCGGTGTGCCGTTCTATATCCGCACCGGCAAGTGTCTGCCGATCACTGCCACCCAAGTCATCGTCGATCTGAAATGCCCGCCGGTGGCGATCTTCGATGAGATCCACCCCGCGCAATCGAACTACTTTCGCTTTCGTCTGAGCCCCGAGGTCGTGATCTCCGCAGGCGCGCGCGTCAAGCGGCCCGGCGAGGAAATGGTGGGCGACGCGGTGGAGCTGGTCGCGCGCCATTCCCTCGCCGGCGAAAAATCCCCGTACGAGCGGCTATTGGGCGATGCCATTCGCGGCGACGCCTCGCTCTTCACCCGCGACGACGGTGTCGAAGCGGCGTGGCGGGTGGTCGATCCGATATTGCACACTGCGGCTCCCGTCGAAATATATGCGCCTGGCACGTGGGGTCCCACAGCATCACGCGCGGTCGTTGCCGGCGGGGAAGGCTGGCACGATCCGAAGCCCGAGGAATCTCCTCCGTGCTGAGCGAAGGCGGAGTCGTGTTCCTGCTCGATGTCGACAACACGCTTCTCGACAACGATCGTTTCGGCGCGGATCTCGGCGCACGCCTGGAACAGGCCTTCGGCGCCGATCAGCGGGATCGATACTGGGCCATTTTCACCGCGCTGCGCGAAGAGCTGTCCTACGCCGACTATCTGGCCGCGCTGCAGATGTTCCGCGCCGGCCTCGAGGACCGTCCGGAATTGCTGCAGTTGTCTTCGTTCATGTTGGAATATCCTTTCACGAGTCGGCTCTACCCGCACGCGCTCGAAGCGATTGCGCACCTGAGTACTCTGGGGCTCCCCGTCGTTCTGTCCGATGGCGATGTCGTATTCCAGCCGCGCAAGATCCAGCGCTCGGGCATCTGGAACGCGGTGCAAGGGCGAGTGTTGATCGACGTGCACAAAGAGCGTGCGCTCGACGCGATGCAGCGACACTACCCCGCGCGGCACTACGTGATGATCGACGACAAGGCGCAACTGCTGGCGGCGATGAAACGGCTGCTGGGCGAGAAGCTGACGACGGTGTTCGTGCATCAAGGCCACTACGCAGCAGAATTCGCAGCACAATTGGCCGACGTGGCGCTCGACCCCCCACCCGACATGGAGATCGAGCGGATCGGCGACCTGCTCGATCACCATCTTGCCGATTTTCTCGCCGCTTCGCCCATTGGCGTCGCGGCCACGAACCGGGAGCGAACATGAACAAGGCGCAGGAACTTCACGATCTCGGGCAGAGCCTCTGGTTGGACAACATTACGCGCGAGATTCTCGACAATGGCACGCTGCGGCGATACATCGATGAATTCGCGGTCACGGGTCTGACCTCGAATCCCACGATATTCGACGAGGCGATCGGCAACACGGATGCTTACGACAAGGGCATCCGCGACAAGGCAAAGGCGGGGAAATCCGGCGAAGCGCTGTTCATGGAGCTGGCGCTCGAAGACCTGCGCCGGGCCGCCGATCTGTTCCGTCCGGTTTTCGATGCCACCGAGGGCGTCGACGGCTGGGTGTCGATGGAAGTGTCGCCTCTGCTCGCCAGCGACACCTCGGGCAGCATCGACGCAGCCGCGCGCATCCACGGCCAAGCTGAGCGACCCAATCTGTACGTCAAGATTCCGGGCACGCCGGAAGGCATTCCGGCGATCGAGGAATCGATCTTCGAGGGCGTGCCGATCAACGTGACGCTGCTCTTCTCGCGCGAGCAATACGTCGCCGCCGCCGAAGCCTATCTGCGCGGGATCGAACGCCGCATCGCCGCCAAGCGCGACCCGCGCGTCGCATCGGTAGCGTCGCTGTTCGTGAGCCGATGGGACAAGGCGGTCGCCGACAAGGCGCCTCCCGAGTTGCGCAATCGGCTCGGCATCGCGATCGGCGGCCGCACGTACCGCGCATATCGCGAGCTGCTCGCGTCACCGCGCTGGAAGAAGCTCGCCGCGGCCGGCGCACGTCCGCAGCGCCTGCTTTGGGCGAGTACCGGAACCAAGGATCCCAAGGCGTCGGATACCTTGTACATCGAGGCCCTGGCCGCGCCCGACACCATCGACACGATTCCCGAAAAGACGCTGCGCGCCTTCGCCGACCACGGTGAGCTCAGGAGCGTGATGGCCGAGGACGGCGGAGACGCCGAAGCCGTGCTGGCGAGCTTTGCCAAGGCCGGCATCGATACCGACGCGCTCGCCCTCCAGTTGCAGCTCGACGGTGCACAGGCGTTTGTGAAGTCGTGGAAGGAGCTGATGACGCGCATTGCGGACAAGAGCGACGCGCTCGCTCATGCCGGCTAGCGCGACGGGTCGCGACTGATATGGGCAAAGCTCCTTTTCCGGAACCGAAGTCTCTGACGCAGCGGCCACAGTGGCGCGCGCTCACCGAGCATCGCGGGCAGATCGAGCACCGGCATCTGCGCGAGCTCTTTGCGGCAGATCGATCGCGTGGCGAGCGTCTTGTCGCGGAAGCGGCCGGGCTCTACCTGGATTTTTCGAAGAACCGCATCACCGACGAAACGCTTCGCTTGCTGCAGGCGCTTGCGGAAGCCTGCGCTATACGCGAGCGTATCGACGCCATGTTTCGCGGCGACAAGATCAACGCCACCGAACAGCGCGCAGTGCTGCACGTCGCCCTTCGCGCGCCGCCGGGCGAGCGCTTCCTGGTCGATGGCAGGAACGTGGTGCCGGACGTGCATGCGGTGCTCGATCGCATGGCGGCATTTTCGGATCGGGTGCGGGGCGGCGGGTGGACAGGTCACGACGGCCGGCGCATTCGCAATGTCATCAGCATCGGCATCGGCGGCTCCGACCTTGGCCCGGTCATGGCGTACGAGGCGCTGCGCAATTACAGCCGGCGCGACATGACTTTTCGTTTCGTCTCGAACGTGGACGGCACCGCTTTTTCAGAGGCGGTGCGTGATCTCGATCCCGGCGAGACGCTATTTATCATCTGCTCCAAGACCTTCACCACGCTGGAGACGCTGACCAACGCGCACGCTGCCCGCGCCTGGTGCCTGCGCGGGCTCGGTGACAAAAAGGCTATCGCGCGGCATTTCGTCGCGGTCTCGACCAACGCCGACGAGGTCGCCAAATTCGGCATCGACCTCGAAAACATGTTCGGATTCTGGGACTGGGTCGGTGGCCGTTACTCGATGGACTCGGCGATCGGGCTTTCGACCATGCTCGCGATCGGCGCCGACAATTTCCGCGCAATGCTGTCGGGGTTTCATGCGATGGACGAACATTTCCGCAACGCGCCGCCGGATCGCAACCTGCCGCTGCTGCACGGATTGCTGGCGATCTGGAACACCAACTTTCTGGACGCGCCGACGGTGGCCGTGCTGCCGTACGAGCAATATCTCAAGCGCTTCCCGGCGTATCTGCAGCAGCTCACGATGGAGAGCAACGGCAAGCATGTCACGCTCGCCGGCGAACGCGTGGATTACCAAACCGGGCCGATCTACTGGGGCGAACCCGGCACCAACGGACAGCATTCGTTCTACCAATTGATTCATCAGGGAACGCGGCTCATCGCTTGCGATTTCATCGGTTTCTGCCAAACGCTGAATCCGCTCGGCGACCAACACGATTTGCTGATGGCCAACATGTTCGCACAGAGCGAAGCGCTGGCGTTCGGAAAAACCGCCGACGAAGTGAAGGCCGGGGGAACGTCCGACGAGCTGGTTGCGCACCGCGCTTTCGAAGGCAATCGTCCAAGCAACACCATCCTCGCCGAGAAGCTCACGCCGCGCACGCTCGGCGCGCTGGTCGCCTTCTACGAGCACAGCGTGTTCGTGCAAGGCGCGATCTGGAATATCGACTCCTTCGATCAATGGGGCGTGGAGCTCGGCAAGGCCCTGGCCAAGCGCACCGCCGATGAAATCTCCGGCACAAACGAGCCGGTGCTCGGGCATGACAGCTCGACGAATGCGCTGATCCGGCGCTACCGCGGATTGCGCAAGTGACGCCGTGAGCACGCAACTCAGTGCGCTGGCCGGACAGCCGGCGCAGGCCGCGCAATTAGTGGATGTCGCGAAGCTGGTCGCCGCCTACTACAGCCTGCGGCCGGACCCCGCGGTACCGGCACAGCGGGTATCCTTCGGCACGTCCGGCCATCGCGGCACGTCGTTCGACAGGAGCTTCAACGAGGCGCACGTGCTCGCCATCACCCAGGCGATCTGTCTCTATCGCCAGGGGCAGGGCATCGACGGGCCGCTGTTCATCGGCATCGACACCCATGCCTTGTCGGCGCCGGCCTTCGAGAGCGCGCTCGAGGTGCTGGCGGCCAACGGCGTCGAGACCCTGATCGCGAAGGGTGGCGCGCAGTGTACTAAATACACGCCGACGCCGGCGGTGTCGCACGCCATTCTCGTCTACAACCGCGGACGCAAGTCCGGGCTGGCGGACGGGATCGTGGTGACGCCTTCGCACAATCCGCCCGATAACGGCGGCTTCAAATACAACCCGGCGAACGGCGGCCCGGCAGATACCGACACCACCGGCTGGATCGAAGCCAAGGCGAACGCGTTCATCGAAGGTGGCTTGACGGACGTGCGGCGTATGGCGTTCGATCGCGCGCGAAGTGCCGCGACCACGCGGGAACACGATTTCCTGAGCGCGTATGTTGACGATCTCGGCAGCGTCATCGATTTCGATGCCATCCGCAGCTCGGGGATTCGCATGGGGGTGGATCCGATGGGCGGCGCCGGTGTCCATTACTGGGCCAGGATCGCCGATCGTTACAACGTCGATCTGACCGTGGTCAGCGAAGAGGTCGATCCGACTTTCAGCTTCATGACTCTGGATTGGGATGGCCGCATTCGCATGGATCCGTCCTCGACGTATGCGATGCAGCGACTGATCGGACTCAAGGATCGTTACGACATTGCGTTTGGCTGCGACACCGATCACGATCGCCATGGCATCGTGACTCCGGGCGAAGGCCTGATGCCTTCAAACAACTACCTGGCGGTCGCCATCGACTACCTGTTTCAGAACCGCGTCCGCTGGAGCCGGAATGCAGCCGTTGGCAAGACCGTGGTCAGCAGCGCGATGATCGACCGCGTGGCCGCCAGATTGGGGCGCAAACTCTACGAGGTTCCGGTCGGTTTCAAATGGTTCGTCGACGGACTGCTCGACGGCTCGCTTGGTTTCGGCGGTGAAGAAAGCGCCGGTGCTTCTTTCTTGCGTATTGACGGCACGGTGTGGACGACCGACAAGGACGGCATCGTGCCGGCACTGCTTGCGGCGGAAATGACCGCGCGCAGCGGCCGGGATCCCGCCGGGTTGTATCGCGATCTGACCCGCGATCTCGGCGCGCCGGCGGCCGACCGCGTCGAGGCGCCGGCGACCCCCGAGCAAAAGCAGAAGCTGGCGAAGCTCTCGCCGCAGCAGGTGCAGATCACCGAGTTGGCCGGCGAGCCGATCGACAAGGTGCTCGATCGCGCGCCGGGCAATGATGCGCCGATCGGCGGCATCAAGGTGATCGCCGCCAGCGGATGGTTCGCCGCACGTCCATCGGGCACCGAGGACATCTACAAGATTTACGCCGAGAGTTTCCGCGGTGAGGACCATTTGCGCATTCTGGTGCGGGAAGCACAGGACATCGTCGACCGCGCGCTGCAGGAGCATTGACGCGGATTGCGCGACGGCGCTCGACATATTTTGGAGTACGACAATTGAACATTACGAAGATGCGTGACGACCAGACATCGTCATTCCCGCGAAAGCGGGAATCCATTAGATTTTGACGGTCGCAAAATGGATCCCCGCTTTCGCGGGGATGACGATAGTTTTGCGGACGCTGTCACCTGTTTCGATAATCCTCGGTAGGAGCAACGATGTCGGATCAGCTCGATCAGCTATGCATCAACACCGTGCGCTTTCTTTCGGTAGACGCCGTGCAGAAAGCGAAGAGCGGGCATCCGGGCATGCCACTTGGCGCCGCGCCGATGGCGTACGTATTGTGGACGCGGCTGCTCAAGCACAATCCGCGCAATCCGGACTGGTTCGATCGCGATCGCTTCGTGCTTTCCGCCGGACACGGTTCGATGTTGCTCTACAGCCTGCTGCACCTCACCGGCTATGAGCTTTCGCTGGATGACATCAAGCAGTTTCGACAATTCGACAGCAAGGCGCCGGGGCATCCGGAGCGCGGACACACGCCCGGCGTGGAAACCACCACGGGGCCGCTCGGGCAGGGATTCGCCAACGCGGTGGGCATGGCGATCGCCGAAGCGCAGCTGGCAGCACGCTACAACCGCCCCGAATACGAGGTGATCGATCACGCCACCTACGCGATCGTCAGCGATGGTGACCTGATGGAGGGCGTGGCCTCGGAGGCGGCTTCGCTGGCCGGCCATTTGCGGCTGGGAAAACTGACCTGTCTCTATGACGACAACTACGTCACCTTGGCCGCAGGCACCGACATCACGTTCTCGGAAGATCGCGCGCGGCGCTTCGAGGCTTACGGCTGGCACACCGTGTCGGTTCCCGACGGCAATGACCTTGCCGCCATCGACGCTGCGCTGTGCGCCGCGCTCGCGGAAACCACGCGACCGTCGCTGATCCTCGTCCGCACTCACCTCGGCTTCGGCTCGCCGAACAAGCACGACAGCTTCGAGGCACACGGTTCCCCGCTCGGCGTCGAAGAAGTGCGCCTGACCAAGCAAAACCTCGACTGGCCGGTCGAGCCGCCGTTCCTGATTCCCGAGGAAGCGCTCTCGCACTTCCGCGAGGCGGTGACGCGTGGCGCGCGCGATGAAGCGGCAAGCAGCGAATGCATGGCGGCGTATGCGCAGGCGTTCCCCGTCCTGGCCGAGGAGCTGCGGCGAACGCTCCGCGGCGAGCTGCCGAAAGACTGGGATGCCGACATGCCGGGTTTTCCCGCCGACGCCAAGGGCATGGCGACGCGCGTGGCGTCGGGCAAGGTGATGAACGCCATCGCACCGCGCGTTCCCGCGTTAACTGGGGGCTCCGCGGATCTGGACCCATCTACCCATACCGCGCTCAAGGGACTCGGAGACTTCAATCCGGCGGCGGGCAAGGCCATTGACACTCAGGGCTCCGACGGCGGCGGGTGGAGCTACGCCGGGCGCAACCTTCACTTCGGCGTGCGTGAGCACGCGATGGGCGCGATCGTCAACGGCATGGCGGCGCACGGAGGAATCGTGCCGTACGGCTCGACCTTCCTGATCTTCTCCGACTACATGCGGCCGCCGATCCGGTTGGCGGCGCTGATGGGCCTCCATGTCATCCACGTATTCACTCACGACAGCATCGCGTTGGGCGAGGACGGTCCGACGCATCAGCCGGTCGAGCAGTTGGCAGCGCTGCGCGCCATTCCCAACGTGACCGTGATTCGCCCCGGTGATGCCAACGAAACCGCGGTCGCATGGCGCGTCGCGTTGGAGACACGCGATCGTCCCGTGCTGCTGGTCTTGAGCCGCCAGGACGTGCCGACTCTCGATCGCAGCCGCTACGCGTCCGCTAACGGTCTTCGGAGCGGAGCCTATGTTCTTTGCGATGCCCGCGACGGCAAGCCCGACCTGATCCTGATCGCCAGTGGCGCGGAAGTCGCCTTGATTCTCGCTGCTGCGGAGCGTTTGGCGCCCGAGGGGATCGCCGTGCGCTGTGTCTCGATGCCCAGCTGGGAGCTCTTCGATGCGCTGGCGCAATCCGACCGCGACGCCGTATTAACGCCCACAGTGCATGCGCGCCTTGCAGTCGAAGCAGGAGTAGCACAGGGTTGGCACCGCTACGTCGGCGACACGGGTGACGTGCTCAGTGTCGAGCGCTTCGGCGCCTCCGCGCCCGGAGACGTGGTGCTGCGCGAATATGGATTCAGCGTCGACGAGGTATGCAAGCGCGCGCGGGTGCTTCTGCGCGGCAGTTGACGGGCGCGGACGCCTCGGGCTTCGGGTCGAAGCCGACTACGCGGTGGCCGCCCTTGACCAGACGCTCCGTCATATTGGCGCCCATGCGCCCCAAACCGATCATGCCGAGTTCCATAGGATTTCCTTGTGAGCGATCTTTACCGCGCAATCCAGCGCCGCAACCGCGATCTGATCGAGGATGTTCCGAGCGCGCCGGCGCAGACGTCGGCCGCCTTCTTGATTGCTTCCGCCTGCGTGGGATAGGCGTGGATGACCCGGGAGAGCGTGCGCAGTCCGATTCGCGCGACGATTGCCAGTGTGATCTCGTTGATCATCTCGCCCGCATGACGGGCGACGATGGTCGCACCAAGGATCCGGTCGGTCCTTTCCTTGACATGGATCTTCACGAAGCCGGCCTCCTCGCCGTCGGCGATGGCGCGATCCACGTCGTGCATCGGTATGGTGATGGTCCGCACCGGGATGTTCCGATCGCGTGCCTCGCGGACGTAGAGGCCAACGTGGGCGATCTCGGGGTCGGTGTAGGTACACCACGGAATCGTCAGCGCGCTAAGCCGCCGGTGACTGAGCGACAGCGCGTTATGCACCGCCATGCGCGCGGACGCGTCGGCGGTGTGAGTGAACTTGTGCTCCAGGCAGACGTCACCCGCGGCGTAGATACGCGGATTGCTGGTCTGCAGGAAGTCGTCGATCCGGATACCGGTGGCTGCGTCGCAGTCGACACCCGCGACGTTCAGATCGAGGCGCTCGACGTTGGGCAGGCGGCCGGTGCCGGTCAGGATGGCATCGACAGCCGCCGTGCTTTGGTAGTCATCGCTGATGAGATCGACAAGCTTCTGGCCGCCTTCCATGCGTACCTTGACTGCTGCAGTGTTAAGCCTGACCTCGATGCCGTCGCGCGCGAAGGCATCCGAAAGAAGTTGCGCGGCGTCGCGTTCTTCCTTGGGCAGGAACAGCGGCAGGTTCTGTACGATGATGGTGCGCGCGCCGAAGCGGCAGAACGCCTGCGCCAGCTCGCAGCCCAGTGGGCCGCCGCCGATCACCAGCAGGCAGCGAGGCAGCTCGGTCAGATCGAATACGTTTTCATTGGTCAGATAGCCTGCCTCGACCAGCCCGGGGATCGATGGCGTGTCGGGCCGCGCGCCTGTGGCGACCAGGGCCTTCCTGAAGCGAAGCTTGGTGCCATCCACCGACAGCTCGTCGATTCCGGTGAAGTGTGCTTCACCGAGAAATACATCGACCCCGGCGGCACTTAAGCGTTGAACCGAATCGACGCGGCTGATGCGGGCGCGGATGCGGCGCATGCGTTGCATCGCCGCGGGAAAATCGACACGGATATCGCCAGGAACTTGTGCGCCGTAGTGTTCGGCGTTACGCATTTCGGCGTATAGCCGCGACGTTCGTATGATCGCCTTCGACGGTATGCATCCGACGTTGAGGCAACCGCCGCCCAGCAACGCTCGCTCGACCAGCGCGACTTTCGCACCCATCGACGCCGCCGCACTCGCCGCGACCAGTCCCGCCGGACCGCCTCCGACGACCATCAGGTTGTAGCGGCCCGCCGGCTTCGGGTTGCGCCATCCTGGCGGGCGAACGCTCTCCATCCTTTCCCGCTCGTATGCATCCTGAGGGGGCGTTGCACTCGGGCCGCTGCGTCGCTGCATCTGATGGAGTCCGAGGAAGAAGGGAGCCGCTACAACCAGCCGCCGCGGAACCCGGCGTGGCGCAAACCGGCGCGGATGCAGGGACATTCGCGCATCAGGCGCCAGATCAGCCCGGAGCGATGGTTTTCGATCATCATGACTATGATGCCCTGGTCGAGACCGAAGTTGCCGGGCGACACCCAGGCGCGATGGTCCGCGCTCGCGAGGCCTGGATTGAAACTGCTGGCGTAGCGCGAATCGGACAACATCTCGGGATAGCGCAGATGCATGTTACGCGCGGCGTCCAGGGCCATGTCCGGCGCGAAGGGCAACGATGCAAGGGACGCCCACCCCGCGACGGTACCATCGTCAGGTCCGTAGGGCACGCCGCGCGCGGCGTAGCCGAACAGTCGCCGTGGCTCGCCGGTTACATCGGGCAATTCGTCACTCGGCCCGTCACACGCAGTGAGACCCCAGCAGTGTTCATCGTAACCTGCGAATTCGTTCGGGTTGCGCTGGGCGTACTCGCGCTGGACGAGCGTCGCGCGCCGGCTATTCTCGAAATAGTCGCAGCGCTTCTCGCGCATGAAGCGATCCTGGATCCCGCGAAAATCGATCCATGCGTGCGAGAACTGATGCACGAAGAGGGGGCCGCCATAGAGAAAATCGTAGCCGTACAGATTCTCCCACTGGTAAGTCGCCGTCCATGCGCGGTAACAGTCGCCAGCGAGCGGATGTGTCGGCGATCCAAGCGCCAGGACGTAGAGCACGATCGCCTCGTTGTAGCCCTCCCAGCCGTAGTGCAGAAATCCGCACTCCGGTTTCCAGCCTTGTTTTAGCGTCGCGCCGCCGTCCTGCGCCCATTGCCAGTCGATGCGGCGGAACAGCAGGTCGGCGAGTTTGCGCAGCTCGATTTCGTCGGGAGTATTCGCGTCGAAGTACATGCTTGCGGTTAGGGCGCCGGCGATCAGCAGCGCGGTGTCGATCATCGACAGCTCCGAGCGCCAGACGCGCGCGCCGGTGTGCCAGTCGAGGAAATGATAGTAGAACCCCTTGTAACCGGTCGCCTCCGGACTGCCGCTTTGGTCGCTGTCACGGAAAAAGC
>JADGRP010000210.1 GCA_017880805.1 Burkholderiales bacterium | reverse complement strand
TTGCTTGGGTGCGAAGAGCTGTTTCGCGGCACCTTGACGCAAACCAGCGTGTACCCGCGCGAAGTGGTGAAGACCGCGCTGCGCTACAACGCCGCCGGCGTGATCTTCGCGCACAATCATCCGTCCGGCGTCGCTGAGCCGAGCCGCGCCGACGAGTTGCTGACGCAGACGCTCAAACAGGCGCTGTCGCTGGTCGAAATCAAGACGCTCGATCATTTCATCGTGGCCGGTTCGAAGACCATTTCGTTCGCGGAGCGCGGATTGCTGTGATACATTCCGCGCGAGGACATCATCGCAGCCGGTGCTGCCCGCGAGCCATTTTTGAACTGAGTGAACGGCCTATTTTTGATACGCAGATGGTTCTGCTTCGCTATTTTCGGGATTTGCGCAAACCCGCCGCAACGGCGCCGGCCGTGGCCGACATCAGGCCTCGCCTGTTAAACGTGGGCGGCGGCAGCAAGGACATCCCGATATCTCCACATTACCGCAACTGGCGTCACGATTTGCTGGACATCGATCCGAGTGGAAAACCGGATGTTGTGTGCGATGCGCGCAAACTGCATACGCTGGCAGCAGGCCAATACGATGCGATCTATTGTTCGCATAATCTCGAGCATTATTACAAGCACGACGGTCCAAAGGTCTTGATGGGTTTCCTGCACGTCCTGAAGCCTGATGGATTCGCAGAAATACGCGTTCCTGACATGAACTCGGTGATGAAACGGGTCGTCGACGCGAATCTCGATATCGAGGACATTCTTTATCAATCTTCGGCCGGACCCATTTCCGTCCGCGACGTCTTCTACGGATTTGCGAAGCAGATTGAGGATTCTGGGATGGATTTTTATGCCCACAAAACCGGATTTACGACCCAATCCCTGGAAGCGCTGCTTCGCCGGTCAGGATTTCCCAACGTGTATATGTTCGTTTCGGAAGAAACATTCGAATTGAAAGCGTTCGCCTTCAAGAGAGAACCGACTGCCGCGCAACGGAAATTGCTTGAATTGCCGGCATCGCTGACCTGACGCGGGTCCCAAAGGATGGGACTTCTGGAGCGATTTCGGTCCGCGGCAAGCAGTCTGCAACGTCACAAGACCGCGAATCGGCCCGACGGCCGCGGACACCTCGATGACGCAGTGGCGAGCTATCGCCGCGCGCTGGAAACCAATCCCCACGATGTCGAGGCGCATACCAACCTCGGCAATGAGCTCAAGAATCTCGGGCGGCTGGATGCTGCAGTGGCGAGCTATCGCGCGGCACTGGAAATCAACCCCGATTTTGCCATCGCACATTACAACCTGGCGGTTGTCCTGAGCGAGCTTGGGCAATTTGACGATGCGATGACGCATTACCGTCGCGCGCTCGATATCCAACCTGAGTTCGCGGAAGCGCACGGAAATCTGGGCAAGGTCCTGAACGATCTCGGCCGGCTCGAGGAGGCGGTGACGAGTTATCGCCGGGCTTTGGAGATCAAGCCCTCTATTGCGGAGACGCATTACAACCTGGGGAACGCTCTCAATGATCTCGGTCGACATGCCGACGCCACGGCGAGTTATGGTCGGGCGTTGGAGCTTCGACCCGAGTTCGCGGAGGCCCACAGCAATTTGGGCAACGCGCTGCAGGATCTGGGCCGGCTTGACGATGCAGTGCTTAGTTATTGGCGGGCACTGGATATCAACCCCGATTACCAGGAAGCGCATTTTAACCTGGGTAGCGCGATGCAGAATCTCGGACAATTCGATGCTGCGGAGTCAAGCTACCGCCGTGCCCTCGAAATCAACCCGGATTTTGGCACCGCGCAAAGCAACCTGCTCTTCATGCACAACTACGTTGCCGACCGGGACCCTCCGACCTTGCTGGCGGAAGCGAGACGGTTCGGCGAGTTGGCGGCGAGGCTGGCCCGTCCCTTTACGGCTTGGCGCAATGCTCCCGAGCCTGACAGATGCTTGCGCGTGGGCTTTGTTTCTGGAGATCTGCGCGAGCACCCAGTGGGATATTTTGCGGAAGGCGTGCTCGCTTCGCTATCGCGCGAAGCCTCGGGTCGACTCGAGCTCTTTGCCTATCCGACGCATCTGTGCGCCGACGCTGTCGCTGAACGGATCAAGGCGTGCTGTTGCGGCTGGCGTTCGCTCGTCGGAATTTCAGACGAAAGCGCCGCGGAGCGCATACGAGAAGACGGCATCGATATCCTGATCGATCTTTCCGGACACACCGCCCACAACCGATTGCCCCTGTTCGCGTGGAAACCCGCGCCGGTACAAGCTAGCTGGCTGGGGTATTTCGCCACCACTGGAGTCGCGGCAATCGACTACCTCATTGCCGATCATTGGACGCTTCCGGAAAGCGAAGAGGCCAATTTCACCGAAAAAATCTGGCGATTGCCCGAGACCAGATTGTGCTTCACGCCGCCCAATGAGCCGTTGGACGTGACACCGCTTTGCGCATTGAGTAACGGCTACGTGACTTTCGCCAGTTTCAATCACGTAAGCAAGATCAATGACGATGTGGTCGCGTTGTGGGCACGCGTGCTGGATGCGGTACCGCGCAGCCGTTTGTTGCTCAAGGCCAAACAAATCACGGAGGCCTCGGTAAGGCATCAAGTCATCACACGGTTTGCCGCACATGGCATCGATGCCGAGCGGCTGATACTGGAAGGTCCCGTTTCTCGCTCACAGTACCTGGCAGCCTATCAGCGCGTAGACATCGGGCTCGACCCGTTTCCCTACCCGGGTGGGACCACCACCGTAGAAGCGCTTTGGATGGGTGTGCCGGTGCTCACTTTGGCTGGCGAGCGTTTCTTGTCGCGGCAGGGTGTCGGCCTGCTGATGAATGCGGGGCTGCCCGAATGGGTCGCGGTCAGTCCCGAGGACTACGTGGCCCGAGCGGTATCGCATTCCAAGGATTTGAACGCACTTGCCGAATTACGAAACGGACTTCGGAAACAGGCATTGGGGTCGCCGATTTTTGACACCCGGCGCTTTGCCCATCACTTTGAAATTGCCCTGCGTGGCATGTGGCAAAGATGGTGCGATCGGTAAAAGGGCCTAATTTCATAAAGATCTCCCGTCGTCGCCGCGAAAAGCCTGCCCTCGAATGCTTTAATCGGGGGCGGGGACCCGGCGGCGTTTGTCCAAAGACACTGGGTTCCCACTTTCGCGGGAACGACGAATACTGGGTTCGGCACTGCAAGGCACTTGAATAGTCAATAACTTAGCAGTAAACTAGCAGGCTGTTCAAATTTTAACTCCGGGAGCGAGCGATGGCTCGAGTCTGTCAAGTCACGGGCAAAGCCCCGATGGTCGGGAACAACGTTTCCCACGCCAACAACAAGACCAAGCGCCGGTTTTTGCCGAACCTGCAGCGCCGTCGTTTTTGGGTCGAGAGCGAGAACCGGTGGATCAGCCTGCGGTTGACCAACGCCGCGCTGCGCACGATCGACAAGAACGGCATCGATGCAGTGCTGGCAGACATTCGTTCGCGCGGCGAGCACGTCTGACGTACCGCTGACGCAAGGGGAGCAATTCATGCGCGAAAAAATCAAGTTGGAATCGTCGGCGGGTACCGGCCACTTCTACACGACCAGCAAGAACAAAAAGCTGATGCCGGAGAAGATGGAGATCAAGAAGTTCGATCCCGTCGCCCGCAAGCACGTCATGTACAAGGAAACCAAACTCAAGTGACACATTCGTCCAAGAGCAAGACGCGAAGCGTCGCAGCGATTGGCAACGAATGTGTCATCCCCGCGAAAGCGGGGATCCAGTGTCTTGGAACGTCATCCGTCTTGGAACGTCATCCCCGCGAAAGCGGGGATCCATGTTGAATTAAGGTCAAAATGGATTCCCGCTTTCGCGGGAATGACGAAATTGTGGCCACGCGGGAATGACGAAATTGTGGCCACGCGGGAATGACGAAATTGTGGCCACGCGGGAATGACGAAGTTGTCGGGACGCGCGGGAATGACGAAGTTGTCGGCACGCGCGGGAATGACCGAGTTGTAGCCGTCGTGGGAATGAGGGCGGTCGGTAGCGCGGTCACGTTACGAACATTGACGAACGACACTGGGTTCCCGCCTTCGCGGGAACGACGGCAAACAAAAAGCCCGCCGGATGGCGGGCTTTTTGTTTGTGACACGGTCGGCCCCCAGCGCTACGCGTAACTCCGCAGCCGCCTGGAAAAATTCTGCAGCGGAACGATGCCGCTCTCTTCGGCGCGGTGACACCAATCCTGCAAGCGCGCCAGAAGTTGCTCACGCGAATCGTTGGACCGTTCCCAAAGCGCCGCCAGCTCCTGGCGCATGGCGTAAATCGTGCGCAGCGCCCTGCTGCTTTCGAGCGTCGACGCCAGCTTGGCGCGATCGGATTCGGGCAACGCGCTTTCCGATGACTGGAACCACTGGCGCACGCGTCGGAAGCTCGGCACATCAGGGGTCAGCTCGCCGCGCCGGGCCCGCTCGCGCAAGCTCGCGACTTCGTGGGCGTAGGTCTGCTTGAGCGAACGTGCGTAGATGGAAAGCACGGCGTAGCGGTGGGTGATCACTGCCTGCAGCGTCTCGAAATCGGCGTGGAGCTTGGCACTGTCGAATTTCAGGCGCGGCGCGACCTTGCGCACCGTTGCGAGGCCGAGTATGTCCAGTGTGCGGATGTACATCCAGCCGATATCGAACTCGTACCAGCGCGACGACAGCTTGGCCGACGTGCCGTAGGCGTGATGATTGTTGTGCAGCTCTTCGCCGCCAATCAGGATTCCCCAGGGCACGACATTGCGGCTCGCGTCTTCGCATGCGAAATTGCGGTATCCCCAGTAGTGCCCGATGCCGTTGATGATGCCCGCGGCGGTGATCGGGATCCACGCCATCTGTATTGCCCAGATGGTTGCACCGATAGGACCGAACAGCACGAGATTGACGACCAGCATCAGGCCGCAGCCCTGCCAGGAAAAAGGCGTGTAGACGTTGCGCTCGATCCAGTCATCGGGCGTGCCGAGGCCGTATTTCTCGAGCGTTTCCAGATTTTTCGATTCGTCGCGATACAGCTCGGCGCCCTGCCAGAACACCTTCTTGATGCCTCGGGTCTGCGGGCTGTGCGGGTCCTCGTCGGTCTCGACCTTCGCATGATGCTTGCGGTGGATGGCAACCCACTCCTTGGTCAGCATGCCGGTCGTAAGCCAGAGCCAGAAACGGAAAAAGTGACTGATTGTGGGGTGCAGGTCGAGGCCGTGGTGTGCCTGGGACCGATGCAGATAAATCGTGACCGACGCGATAGTCACGTGCGTCAGCGCAAGCGTGACGACGATATAGCCCCACCACGGCAAAGGCATCAAGCCGCTGGCGAGAAAAGAAGGGATGTCAAAACTCATTGAGTGGTGGTCCTTGCGATCCGGGATGTCTTTCGACAGCCGTGGTCAGGGGAAAATTACGCGACAAAGAGGGATTCTACACGGTCCGGTTTGGACGTATCGATCCGTAATGTATAGATATAATAATCAAATAGTTAGCCGGAACGATTGGACTGCGGAGCGCCCTCGGAAGGGCCATTTTCGGTACCGGCGCTGCCTGTCCCCAATAGTCGGACCTCACGCTGCGGGAAAGGAATCTTGATGCCGTTGGCCTGAAACACCTTCCAGATGCCGACGTTCAGGGCCGATTTCAAGTTGCCCTGACCGTTTTCGGGGTCGTTGATCCAGACCGCAAGCTCGAGGTTGATGCCGTTGTCGGCGAAGCCGAGGACCTGCACCAATGGCACGATCGACGCGGTTCGAAGCGTGCGCGGTTCGCTCAGCGCGACTTGCTCCATCAGCTTCATCGCGAGGTCGAGATCGCTGTCGTAGCTGATTTGCACCGGCAAGCCGATCCTGATCTCCCTGTTGGTGTACGAGTGGTTGAGCACGGTCGTCGTGACCAGGGTCTCGTTGGGTACGATCGCCTCGACGCCGTCGAGCCCGCGCACGACGACGTAGCGCGAGGTCACCTTGCTGACCACGCCGAAGCGGTTGTCGACGGTGATCATGTCGCCGACGCGGATCGAGCGGTCGAGCAGGATGGTGAAGCCGGCGATGTAGTTGCTGGCGAGCTTCTGCAGGCCGAGGCCGATGCCCACGCCGATCGCGCCGCCAAATACCGACAGCACCGTCAGATCGATGCCGACAAAAGAAAGCGCGATCAGCATGCCGATCAGGATCAGAAGGGCGCGGAACAGCTTGGCCATCACCACCCGGACGTTGTTGTCGAGATGGGACATCCGCAGGAGGCGCTGCTCGATCAGGCCCGACAACCAGAGCGACAAGATCAGCGCCAGGATGACGACGATGCCGTCGCGTCCGAGGTCCAGCAGGCTCACGTTGGTCTTGCCCAGCGGCAGCGTTGTTTCTTCCAGCGACCCCGCAATCTCCTGCAGCACGCCGACGTAATAGAGCAGCAGCGCGCCCCAGATGGTGAAACTGACGGCCCTCTCCGACGTCGGCGCGGTGCTTCTTACCCCGAACAGGTTGCGAAGCGCATAGACGCACAGGCGGATCAGCGCGAGCGCGATGACGAGCGGTATGGCGATCGGAAAGAAGATCGGCAGATGCCAGCGATGGAGAACGCTGCGAACCACAAGCAGGAGAATGAGCGTCGTCAGGGGGAAGATCAGCCGATTGACGCTGCCGGCGCCGATCCGGGCCACACGCGATTCGCGCCCACCGCCGATGCGCACCCGGCGATCCACGACCCAGCCGATGAAGAAGCAGCCGAGGATCGCGGCGAGTTCCATGAGCCCGTCGCGGGTGCCGAGCGATTGCTGAATAAGATCGAGATTGAGCGGCGTCAGCATGGGTGCAATATTACTGAGGATTGCGTTAGGACGTCATCCCCGCGAAAGGGAACCCAGTCGCGTTCATTCAATAGACACTGGATTCCCGCTTCCGCGGGAACAACGAACCTACGATGCGCGCTCGAGAATCGCGGCGAAAAACCCGTCGCAGCCGTGCACATGCGGATAGAGCCTCAGCATCGGACCGGTGTCGAGCGCGACGTTGGCGCGCTTCAATTCCGCGGCCGCATCACCCAGCGCGAACTCCGGATGCGACGCCAGGAAGCCATCGACGACGGCCTCGTTTTCATCGCGCAGCACGCTGCAGGTCGCGTAGACGAGTCGCCCACCGGGTTTCACGAGCGTTGCCGCCGACTTGAGAATGCGTGCCTGCTTCGCCGCAAGCTCGGCAATGGCTTCCGGCGATTGGCGCCACTTGAGGTCCGGATTCCGGCGCAAGGTGCCAAAGCCGCTGCACGGCGCGTCGACCAGAACGCGGTCGATCTTGCCGGCGAGACGCTTGACCTTGGTATCGCGCTCGTCGTTGAGCAAGAACGGTTGCACATTCGAGAGTCCCGATCGCGCAAGTCGCGGCTTGAGCCTGGCGAGCCTCCCGGCCGAGACGTCGAAGGCGTAGAGGCGCCCTTGTGAGCGCATGATCGCGCCGAGCAACAAGGTCTTGCCGCCGGCGCCGGCGCAAAAGTCGACGACCATCTCGCTGCGCTTGGGCGCGACGATCAAGCCGAGCAACTGACTACCCTCGTCCTGAACCTCGATCGCGCCGGACAAAAACAGCGGATGGTGCCGGATCGCGGGTTTTCCCTCGGCGCGAAGTCCCCACGGCGAATACGGTGTCGGCTCCGATGCGATGTCCGATGCCGCGAGCGCGGCGCGCGCATCGTCGCGGGTGATCTTGAGCGCATTGACACGCAAGTCGAGCGGGGCGGGCGCAAGCCACGAACGGATAAGCGCATCGCGTTGGTCGGCGTTGAACGTCTGGTCGAGCTTCGCCCAAAGCCAATCGGGGAGCTCGGCGGCTTCAGCGGCGCTGAGCTCGGGCCGGTAGGCTTTGAAAGCTTTCGCCCAGCCTCGCTCATCGTTCGTCAGTATCGGCTCCAGCTCGCGCAGGCTGATCCCGAGCTCGCGCAGCGTTACCGCGATCGCCAGCGAGCGGGGCATCGCGCTTCGGGCCTGCGCGGTCAGCGAGCGGAGCCGCCGCAATGTGGCGAAGGTGCCTTCGGCGACGAACGCGCGATCGCGCTGTCCCAATCCGGGATGACGGCGGAAAAAATTGCGGAGCGTCGCGTCCGCGGGCTCGGCGAGCGGCAGCACCGAAGCGAGCGCGTCGGACAGCGCGCCGAGCTGGCTCGCGCGGATCATTGTTGCGCGATCGTTTCGTCGACGTGAATGCTGTCGAGCAGAGCTTCGACGGTCGCGCGATCGTTGGACACCCGGATCTTGACCGCCACATTGTGCAGCGAGGGCGCCAGCCAGATCTGCGCATCGATGCCGCCGTCGCGGTTCTGTCGTCGCCAGACCTGGGCTTCGACTTCGCCGAAGGGCAGCGTCACCGTTTCGTTTCCGATGCGGTGAAAGATGTAATGGTAGATCTTGCGCGTGGTGGCGATGTTGAACTCCGCGTCGTCCTCTCCGGGCGGCGCGAAGTAGAACTGCCATAGCACGGCCAACGGATCGAACGTCGGCAATTCCAATGGAAGGGATTTGTCGTCGTTCAACAGGACCATGCCGGTTTCCCAGTCGAACGTTGCCGATTCGCGGCGATTGTCATTGGTTCGTTCGACGCTGTAGATATTCGGCTGCAGGCCGCTGGCAGTAATGGCGCCTTCGCTCGTCGCTTTGCCCTGCCCGCGGAAAAACAGTGCGGCCAGTCCACGTGCTTGACCCACGGTTGAGATCTTGTATTGATTCGCCGAATGCTCGAGTCTGTACACGGCGTCGCCGACAAAGAACCCGCGCGTGCCGAGAAAGGCGCGGTAGGCAAGGTCGATGCGCGGTGGCAATTGCTTGGGCAGCGGTTGAATCTCCGGGGCCACGGCGACAGGCTCGTCGAGCGGCGCCGCGGCCAGCGGCGGCTCGGGAGTCGCGTCCGGAAGCGCCGCGACGGACTGTTCGACGGCGGGCTCCGGCTGATCCACGACCGCAGGGCCGGGGGCAGTCGCAACGCGAACGCTGCGCCTGGGCTTGGGCGGCGGACGGGCAGCCGGTGCGGGCGCGGGAGGCGGCGGCAGTTCCGTGAGAGTCGCGGTGAGCGGCGGCACCGCGTCGATCGCGTCGGCGAAGCGCACGTCCCATTGCGTGATCGCAAAGTGCAGCAGGAGCGATGCAGCGAACGCCAGCATCAGGATGCTGCGCGGTCGCAAGCGGGCGAACGGCCTATTGAACATCGCGAAAGTGCGTGACACCGGCATCGTTAGTGACGCTCGCATTGTCTATTTCGTCATTCCCGCGACAGCGGGAATCCATTGGTTTTTTGACGGCCGCAAAATGGATACCCTGGATCCCCGCTGTCGCGGGGATGACGGGCGTTTCTTGGACGCTATTGCCCATTTCGGTCATATGCGTGACGCCCCGAATTCCTAATATCGTCGTTCCTGCGAAAGCGGGAACCCAGTGTCTTTGACGCATGTCGCTGACGATAGACACAAGAGAAAACTACGACAAATCCGGCGCCGGAACGATCAATGGCACCACATCGCCGCTCTCATTCTTAACGCGCACCCTGGCTCCGTCGATGACCAGCCGCCCGGCGCAGAACCAGCCGACGGCCGCGACCAGCAGCTGGTGTTCGGCCTCGAGCACGCGCGCGGCGAGCGCCGTGGCATCGTCGTCGTTGCGCACCGGCACCGCCGCTTGCGCAATGATCGGTCCATGATCGACGTCGTCGGTCACGAAATGCACCGTGCAGCCGTGAATTCTGACCCCGTCGGCGAGCGCGCGGCTGTGCGTGTCGAGGCCGGGATACGACGGCAGTAGCGAGGGATGGATGTTGATCATCCGCCCCGCGTATCGATCGACGAAAGCGGCGGACAGGATGCGCATGAAGCCGGCAAGAACGATCAGGTCGGGCGCATGCACATCGATCGCCGCCGTGAGCGCATGTTCGAACGTCTCGCGGTCGGGGTAAGCCCGATGGTCGATCGACACCGTCGCTACGCCTCGATCGGAGGCGATCGCGACGCCCGCTGCGTCCGGGCGGTTGCTGATGACGCCCGTGACCTCACCGGCAATCTTGCCGCCGCCGACCGCATCGAGGATTGCGGTCATGTTCGAGCCACGGCCGGAGATCAGGATAACCAGCCGTTTCATGATCGTGTCTGCGCTAAACGACGACTGTGCCCGGCGCGCCGGATTTTCGCGGCTCGACCGTGCCGATGACGCAGGCCGATTCGCCCAGGGCCACAAGCCGATCGATCGCCGTTTGCGCCGCGTCGCGATCGACGACCAGCACGAGGCCAATGCCGCAGTTGAATACGCGATGCATCTCGTCACTCGAGACATTGCCTGCACGCTGCAGCCAGTCGAAAATCGGCGGGCGAGTCCAGCGGGACGAATCGATGTGCGCGGCGAGTCCGGATCCGAACATGCGGTGCGTATTCTCGGTCAAGCCGCCGCCGGTGATGTGCGCCATGCCCCTGATTTCGGTTTGCGCCAGCAGCGCGAGGATAGGCTTGACGTAGATGCGTGTTGGCGCGAGCAAGGCTTCGCCGAGTGTCGCCGTGCCGGTGACGCCCTCGACGGCACGCTTCAGATCCGCGCCCGCGGACTCGACGATGCTGCGGATCAGTGAAAATCCGTTCGAATGCGGGCCGCTCGAGGCGAGCCCGATCAGGACGTCGCCCGCGGCGATGGTCGCACCGTCGATCGCTTTGGATTTTTCGACGACGCCGACCGCAAATCCGGCGAGATCATATTCTCCCGGGGTGAACGCGCGCGGATGCTCGGCCGTTTCGCCGCCGATCAATGCGCACCCGGCGATTTCGCAGCCGCGCGCGATGCCTTTGATCACCTCGGTTGCCACGTCGACGTCGAGCCGCTCGCACACGTAGTAGTCGAGGAAGAAAAGCGGCTCCGCGCCCTGAACCAGAATATCGTTGACGCTCATTGCCACCAGGTCGATGCCGATGGTGTCGTGCTTACCGAGCGCGAAGGCAAGCTTGAGCTTGGTGCCCACGCCGTCGGTTCCGGCGACCAGGACCGGCTCGCGAAAGCGCTTGGGCAACTCGATCAGCGCGCCGAAGCCGCCGATGCCCGCAAGAACTTCGGGTCGCAGCGTTCGTTTGGCGTAGGGCTTGATGTTCTCCACCAGCCGGTCACCGGCGTCGATGTCGACGCCGGCCTCGAGGTACGACAAGGGGCGGCCTGACGATGGCATGGGAAGGGTTTGATTGAGTCGCCGCGCCGCGCGCGGTAAAGTGAGCGACTTTTTGGGCAACTTCTGGGACACAGCGTGTTCGCCGATTTTACCGTAAATGACTCCTAGCAGCCCGCCGCCGGACGTAGCGCCGGCCTCGTCGTCGGAGACGATCGTCTTCGTTCCGGCGTCGCGCCTGGGCCCGCAGAACTACCTGTGGGTGGTCGGAGCGGTGCTGGTGGTCGCCGCATTGCTGCATTGGCTCGGACCGATTCTCACGCCATTTCTCATCGGCGGCATGCTGGCCTACGTCGGCAGTCCCGCCGTGAGCTGGATGGCGAAAAGACGCGTGCCGCGCACGGTGGGCGCGCTGCTGGTGATGCTGGTTGCCCTGGTGCTGGTGCTGGGACTGATTCTGGTGCTGGCACCGCTGGTTCATAACGAGTTTTCGTTGCTCGTCAAGCGTCTGCCCGAGCTTACCGCGGGGCTGTATGCGCAATTCGCGCCTTGGCTCGAGGAAAAATTCGGCCTTCAACTGCAGTTCGATCTCGAGTCCATCAAGCAACTCGTCGCGGAAAACCTCGACAGCGCGCAAGCGGTGTCGCTCAAGGTGCTGACGGGGCTGAAGACGGGTGGTCTGTTGCTGGTCGGCATCCTGATCAATCTGGTCCTGATTCCGGTCGTGATGTTCTACCTGCTTCGTGACTGGAGCCGGATGGTGCGTCGCCTGGACGAACTCGTACCGCGCCGCTGGCTCGCCAAAGTGCGCACGATGTCGCACGAGATCGACAAGGTTCTGGGCGAGTTTCTTCGCGGCCAGCTCTCGGTGATGGCGGTGCTGGCGATTTATTACGCGGTCGCGCTTACCATCGCCGGACTGCAGTTCGCGCTGCCCATCGGCATACTCACCGGCCTGTTGGTGTTCATCCCTTACGTCGGCTTCGGGCTCGGCCTCATCCTCGGCCTGCTCGCCGCGCTGTTGCAGTGGCACGGCTGGCCCGGTTTCGCCGCGGTGCTTGCGGTGTACGGCATCGGCCAGTTGCTGGAGGGTTACGTGCTGGTGCCGTGGCTGGTGGGAAACCGCATCGGTCTGCATCCGCTGGCGGTGATCTTCGCGCTCCTTGCCTTCGGACAACTGTTCGGCTTTGCCGGCGTCCTGCTGGCGCTGCCGGTGAGCGCAGCACTACTGGTCGGCCTGCGGCACTTGCGGGCGGAGTATCACGAGTCTCCGCTGTATCGCTGACGCTCTTCTCGTGGAACAGCTCGCCTTCGAGCTCGCGGTGCCCGAGCCGCCGAGCTTTGCCAATTTCCTCGCGGGACGCAATGCCGAGCTGGTGGAGGCGTTGTTGGCGTTCGTGACCGGCGGCCGGGATACCGGAATGCTGATCTGGGGCGGCCCCGGCGTCGGCAAGACGCATCTGGCGCACGCTTCCTTTGCATTGGCACAGGAGCGCGGTCTCGGCGCCAGAATGTTCGCGCATCCGCGCGAGATCGACGAAGCGGCGCTCGCGTCGGTGGGCGCCGCGGCGGAACAAGTCATCGTGGTCGACGGCATCGACCTGGCCGACGAAGCCACGGCGGCCCGCCTGTTCACCCTCTACAACGTAATCAAGGAGCGCCAGGTGCGGCTGATCGCGACCAGCCGCACGCCGCTGGCTGCCCTTCCGCTACGCGAGGATTTGCGCACGCGTCTGGGCTGGGGACTCGTCTACGAGCTGCTTGCGCTCGAGGACGCTGCCAAGCCGGCCGCGCTCGCCGGATACGCCAAGGGCCGCGGGATCGTGCTTTCCGACGACGTGATCGAGTATCTGCTGCGGCACGGCCGGCGCGACATGCCGTCGCTGCTCGCAACCCTTGCCGCGCTGGACCGGCAGTCGCTGGCGACCAAACGGCCGATCACGGTGCCGCTGCTCAAAGGCTGGCTGCAACGGGAGCTGGAATGGAAACCGGCAGCCGCCGACACTCCCCACAGCGCCTGACGCTGTTCGATCTGGACAACACGCTGATCGCCGGTGACAGCGATTACGGTTGGGCGCAATTTCTGATCGAAGCCGGCGTGGTCGACGCCGAGCGGTACGAGCGCCGCAGCGCCGGTTTCTTCGCCGATTACAAGGCCGGCACGCTCGACATTCACGCCTTTCTCGCCTTTCAATTGCGGCCGCTCGCGGAGCACGAGCCGTCCCAGCTCCTCGCCTGGCGCGAGCGCTTCGTCGCCGAAAAAATCGTTCCCATGCTTCTTCCCGCGGCGAAAACGGTTGTCGATCAACGGCTCGCGGCGGGCGACGTGGTCGCCGTCGTGACCGCGACCAACAGCTTTGTCACGCGACCGATCGCAGGGCTCTATGGTATTTCCCACCTGGTCGCGACCGAGCCGGAAACAATCGACGGCCGCTTTACCGGCGGCGTGACGGGTGAGCCGTGTTTCCGCGCCGGGAAGCTCTCGCGGGTCAAGGATTGGCTGGCCGCGATCGACCGCAGCCTGGACGATTTCGCCGAGTCGTGGTTCTACAGCGATTCGCACAACGATCTGCCGTTGCTGTCGGTAGTGACCAACCCGGTTGCGGTCGACCCCGATCGACTGTTGCGCGAGCACGCCGACGCTCGTGGATGGCCGGTGATGACGTGGCGCCCGGGTGCAAAATGAGTGAAAAATGGGTGCGCAATGAGTCCGCGATGAGAGCCCTGTCAACCGTTCGAGAAAGGGTCGCGTTAATGGCGGCGGCACGCATTTGCGTGTCGCCCCGCAAACCTAGAGGACAGGACATGAATAAGCTGTTGATCGCGCTGAGCGCCAGCGCCCTTGCCATTTCGCTGACGGCCGTCGCGCAGACGACCCCCCCGACGGCACCGGTCGCGCCCGCACCTGTGACAGCGCCAGCGGCTACCGTGCCCCCGACCCCGCCCGCCCCGGTAGCGGCGCCCGTACCGGCAGCCAAGCCCGCTGCGATGCCCACCAAGGCCGCGGCCAAGAAAGCCAAGGCGAAGAAGCACAAGGCCGCCAAGGCGAAGGCCGACGCGATGAAGGCCGACACCGCGACCAAAGGCGGTGCAATGCCGAAGACCGACACCGCGCCGATGAAGATGGACGCACCGAAGGCAGGCGCGACCAAGTAAGGGCCGTTGCATGGATGCAACGAGGCCCCGTCAGTCGCGTGGTCTCGTTGCAATCTACAGCAAAAGCCAATATAATCATTGGGCTCTGCGAATTCCCGGCTTTCGAACCCGCGGACAAGTTTCGGTTCGGTGACACGCGGAGAGATGACTTGTATGTCCGAACCCATACATAGCGAGAATGTATTCATGAACAAGCTGCTCATTGCATTGATCGCCGGTGCGTTCGCTTTCGCGTCGGTATCGGCGTTCGCCGACGACACGACGCCAGCCAAAGTAACCGCGGAAGATCAAGCCAAACTGAAGGCAGAGGCCGCGGACAAGAAGGCCGCCGCTGCCAGGATGACCAAGGAAGAAAAGGTCGCGGCACGGAAGGCGGCTAACGCGAAGAAAAGAGCCGACCAAAGCAAGATGGAAAAGTTAGGCGATACCGGCTCACAACTGAGAACTGCGGAAGACGCGAAGGCAACCGCAGCGTCGAAGATGGCGCCGGCGCCGGCCAAGGGCACGATGAACACGCCCGAAGCCGAAAAGGCGATGCAAAAGCAAAAAGGGCAATAGGCCTGATCTGGTGGCGGGGGTCCGCGTCGCATCCCGCCTTTTGACTCTTTAACCCAAGTCGCGAAGCAAAAAAGCGGTCGGACACTTAAGCTGCTGTCGAAACCCGAATCGCCTTCGCGGAAGCATCCACATCACTCTGAGGACCAAATTAATGAACAAGAAACTGATTGCTGCTCTGTTCGTCGGCGCGTTTGCATTCGCTTCCGTGCCGGCATTGGCCGACGACAAGACGCCGGGGGCCCCCGTCGACCAGGCGAAGCTGAAGGCCGAGCGTGCCGAGGCCAAGGGCAAATGGGAAGCGATGACGCCGGAACAAAAGGCTGCCACGCGCAAGGCCATGCAGGCGAAGAAAGTGTCGGAGCTGTCGGCACTGGAAATGGTTGCGCAAGAGGGCGACACCGGCCCGGTGTCCGGAATGGATGCTGCCAAAGCCAAGGCCGAGCGCGCCGACGCCAAGGCCAAGTGGGACGCGATGACGCCGGACCAGAAGGCCGCCACGAGGAAGGCCGCGCAGGCGAAGAAGCTGTCGGAACTGTCGATGCTGGAACGGATGTCGGTAGGACAATAAGCTCGGTCCGAACGCCGGGATTTGCATCACCCGGTGTGTTTGCAGAAAGGCAGGGGCCTATGGTCTCTGCCTTTTTTGTTAGCGGCACGCGAGAAAAGTAGATGACCGCAAAGCATCGCATCGTCGTTGGCCTCTCCGGTGGCGTCGATTCATCGGTCGCGGCGTGGCTGCTCAAGAAGGCAGGCCACGAGGTTATCGGCATCTTCATGAAGAACTGGGAAGATGACGATACCGACGAATACTGTTCGTCGAGACAGGATCTGGTCGACGCGGCATCGGTCGCGGACGTCGTGGGAATCGACCTGCAGGCGGTGAATTTCGCAGCCGAATACCGCGATCGCGTCTTCGCTGCCTTCCTGCGTGAGTACGCTGCCGGGCGCACGCCAAACCCGGACGTGCTGTGCAACAGCGAGATCAAGTTCCGCTCCTTTCTCGACCACGCGCGGACGCTCGGCGCGGACCGCATCGCGACCGGCCATTACGCGCGGCTAAGGCACGCGGCTGGCGGTGTCGAGTTGCTGAAGGCGGCCGACGCGTCCAAGGATCAAACCTATTTCCTGCATCAACTTGCGCAGGATCAGCTCCAGAGCGCGCTTTTTCCCGTCGGCGACATGACCAAGCGAGAGGTACGCGCGCTGGCGCGCGAACAGGGCATTCCGACCTACGCGAAGAAGGATTCGACCGGCATCTGCTTCATCGGCGAGCGGCCGTTCCGCGAATTTCTCGCCCGCTACCTGCCCAAGCAGTCCGGGCCCATGCGAACGCCCGAAGGCGTTGTTGTCGGCCACCATCAGGGCCTGGCGTATTACACGCTAGGCCAGCGGCAAGGCCTGGGAATCGGCGGCACCCACGGCGGACGCAGCGAGCCGTGGTTCGTGGCAGGCAAGGACCTGGCGAGCAATGCCTTGCTGGTCGTTCAGGGACACGACGACGGCAGGCTGTATTCGAGCGTTGTGGAAACCGGAGCGATGCACTGGATCGCTGGCGCGCCGCCGCGGACATCGAAATTGGCGGCGAAGACGCGCTATCGGATGCCTGATGCGTCATGCGTACTCGAGCCGTTGGAGCCGATAACGCCAATGGCGTCACGCTGGCGTGCCCGGTTCGACTCCCCGCAGTGGGCGCCGACTCCCGGTCAGTACCTGGTGGTCTATGACGGCGAAGTGTGCCTGGGCGGCGCGGTCATCGAGTCCGCCAGCAGCGAAGGCGCGATTGGTGCTGGTCAGCGCGCGGAAGGTGTTGCGGTCTAAGGGGACTCAGGAACTGTCACGCAATTTGGGCGTGACGCTGAATTCTTATCCTATCAGGCGTGATCGCGGCGGGGAATAAACCGCCACGAGCCAATCAGAACGGAATGTCGTCGTCCAGGTCGTCGACGTTTTTCTTCGACGGCGCGGCGTTGCCCTTCGCGCCACTCGGGGCCGATGCCGATGTGGCTGCACCGCCTGACGCGCGTTCACGATCCGGCGGCTCGTCCGCGGTGTGGACCGCGCCGCCGCCCTCGCGGCTGCCGAGCATCTGCATGCGGTCGGCAACGATTTCGGTGGTGTAGCGGTCCTGCCCTTCCTTGTCCTGCCACTTGCGCGTCTGCAAGCGACCCTCGACGTAGACCTGGCGGCCTTTTTTCAAATACTCGCCGGCGATTTCGGCTTGCCGGCCGAAAAAGACGATGCTGTGCCACTCGGTCTTTTCCTGTTTTTCGCCGGCCTTGTCCTTCCACGTGTCGGTAGTGGCGATGCGAATATTGGTGACGGCGTCGCCGCCGGTCGTGTAGCGGGTTTCCGGATCGCGGCCCAGATTGCCGATCAGAATCACCTTGTTGACGGATGCCATTACGGTTCCCCTTCGAATTGTTCGTCGATTGTATGCCGGCTCGGGCGGGCCGGAATCGGCCGTTCGGATTATGCGGCGGTTCGAGCGCTCGCGGTGCCGCTCTTTTTCCGTGGCAACCGCGCGATCGCGCGACGCCGAACGGCACGGTGCTGCTCGGCTTAGAAAGAGCGGCCGAAAGAGAGTATATTAGCAGGTTGTCCACCGCTACTGCATCGGCATGGAATACATCCGCATTCGCGGCGCACGCACGCACAATCTCAAGAATATAAATCTCGATCTGCCGCGGCACCGGCTGATCGTTATCACCGGTCTTTCCGGCTCGGGCAAGAGCTCGCTCGCGTTCGACACGCTCTACGCCGAGGGCCAGCGCCGATACGTCGAGTCGCTCTCAGCCTATGCGCGGCAGTTCCTGCAGCTCATGGAAAAGCCCGACGTCGACCTGATCGAAGGCCTGTCGCCGGCGATCTCGATCGAGCAGAAGGCGACGTCGCACAACCCGCGCTCGACCGTCGGCACCGTCACCGAAATCCACGATTACCTGCGCTTGCTCTACGCGCGCGTCGGCGAGCCGTATTGTCCCGACCATCCTGATCAGAAGCTGATGGCGATGACCATTTCGCAGATGGTCGACGCGGTGCTGATGATGCCGGAAGAAACCAAGCTGATGATTCTGTCGCCGGCGGTCGTCAACCGCAAAGGCGAGCAGGCCGAGCTGTTCGTCGAGCTGCGCGCCAAGGGCTTCGTGCGGGTGCGCGTCGACGGCAAGGTGTACGAGATCGACGCCACGCCGCGCCTGACCAAGAATCAGAAGCACACCGTGGAAGTCGTCGTCGATCGGCTGCGCGTGCGCCAGGATCTGAAACAGCGTATCGCGGAGTCGTTCGAGACTGCGCTGCGTCACGGCGACGGGCGCGCGATCGCGGTCGAGATGGATTCCGGCGAAGAGCATCTGTATTCGGCCAAGTTCGCCTGCCCGATCTGCAGCTACTCGTTGCAGGAGCTCGAGCCGCGCCTGTTCTCGTTCAACAATCCGATGGGGGCCTGCCCGCGCTGCGACGGCCTCGGGGCGATCAGCTTCTTCGATCCCAAGCGTGTCGTCGCGTTTCCGCAGCTTTCGCTGGCCTCGGGCGCGATCAAGGGCTGGGACCGCCGTAACCAGTTTTATTTCCAGATGCTGCAGAGCCTCGCCAAGCATTACGGTTTCGACCTGGAAAAGCCGTTCAACAAGCTCTCCGACCGCATCCAGCAAATGATCCTGTACGGCAGCGAAAAAGAGAAGATCGCGTTTCAGTATCTCTCCGACCGTGGCAAGACCATGGTCCGTGAGCACGCCTTCGAAGGCATCATTCCCAATCTCGAGCGCCGCTATCGCGAGACCGACTCGATCATGGTCCGCGAGGAGCTTGCCAAGTACCTGAACTCCAAGCCATGCCCCGAATGCGACGGCACGCGCCTGAAACGCGAGGCACGTCACGTCAAGGTCGGACCGGTCGGCAACGAACGAGCGATTTTCGAGGTCAGCAGTTGGCCGCTGAAGCAGACCGGCGAGTTTTTTCGCGGGCTGAAGCTCGAGGGACAGCGGCAGGCGATCGCCGACAAGATCGTGAAGGAGATCATCAGCCGGCTGCAGTTCCTGAACAACGTCGGGCTCGATTACCTTTCGCTCGACCGCTCGGCGGAAACCTTGTCGGGCGGTGAGGCGCAGCGCATTCGGCTGGCGTCGCAGATCGGCTCGGGCCTTACCGGCGTGATGTATGTGCTCGACGAGCCTTCGATCGGTCTGCACCAGCGCGACAACGAACGTCTGCTCACGACGCTGAAACACCTGAGGGATCTCGGCAACAGCGTCATCGTGGTCGAGCACGATCAGGACGCGATTCTTTCCGCCGACCACGTAGTCGACATGGGGCCCGGCGCGGGAGAGCACGGCGGGCACATCGTTGCCCAGGGCACGCCCGACGACATACTGAGCGCGGAACATTCCCTGACCGGACAATATCTTGCCGGGCGGCGCGAGATACCCATGCCGTTGCACCGGCACAAGGCCGACCTCAAGCGGGCGCTGACCATCACCGGGGCGACCGGCAACAACCTGCAGCAAGTCACGCTCAAGCTGCCGGTGGGACTATTCGTCTGCGTGACCGGTGTTTCCGGTTCAGGCAAATCCACACTGATCAACGACACGCTTTATCACGCGGTGGCGCGGCACCTGTACAGCAGCAGCGCCGAGCCGGCGCCGTATGTGGAAATGGAAGGGCTGGAGCACTACGACAAAGTGATCAGCGTCGATCAGAGCCCCATCGGCCGCACGCCGCGGTCGAATCCCGCGACGTATACGGGATTATTCACGCCGATACGCGAGCTCTTTGCGCAGGTGAAGGAGTCGCGCGAGCGCGGCTACGGGCCGGGCCGGTTTTCATTCAACGTCAAAGGTGGGCGATGCGAAGCCTGCCAGGGCGACGGGCTGATCAAGGTCGAAATGCATTTCCTGCCCGATGTCTACGTGCCGTGCGACGTCTGTCACGGCCAGCGCTACAACCGCGAGACGCTGGAGATTCAATACAAGGGCCGCAACATTCACGACGTGCTGTCGATGACCGTCGAGCAGGCGCATGCGTTTTTCGAGCCGGTGCCGGTCGTTGCGCGCAAGCTGCATACGCTGCTCGACGTGGGTCTGGGTTACATCACCCTCGGACAGTCGGCGACGACGCTTTCCGGCGGCGAGGCGCAACGGGTCAAGCTGGCGCTCGAGCTGTCCAAGCGCGACACCGGCCGCACGCTGTACATCCTCGACGAGCCGACCACGGGCCTGCATTTCCACGACATCGAGCTGTTGCTGACCGTGCTGCACCGGCTGCGCGACCACGGCAATACGGTGGTGGTGATCGAGCACAATCTGGATGTGATCAAGACCGCCGACTGGGTGATCGACCTCGGACCGGAGGGCGGAGCAGGCGGCGGGAAGATCATTGCCCAGGGACCGCCGGAACACATTGCCGCAATCGCCGAAAGCTATACCGGACGTTATTTGAAGCCGGTGCTGAATCGGCGCGCGAGCAAGCGCGCGCAGATTCCGGTCCTCGCTCCGGTCCGCAACGGGCGCGAAAGAAAGCTGGCGGCGGACCTGCTCGGTGAGTAAACGAATTTCTCGGGACTGACGAAAATGACGATGCGCGCGTATGTCCGTGCGTAATTCTCATGCATGTCCAAGAAAAGCGCGGCCTCGGCCGCGCTTTTTTGTTGCTGCGGGTATTACTGGATCGTGATCTGTTTTGCGTTTGCCTTCGCGATCTTCGGCAGCGTCAGTTGCAGCACGCCGTCGACATGCTTGGCTTGCGCCGCGTTGGCGTCGACCGCTTCCGGCAAGCGGATCGAACGGCTCGCCTTGCTGAAGGTCCGCTCTTTCCAAATCGTCTTGCCGCTCGCGGCGACTTCATCGAGGAACTCGGCGCCGATGGTGACATCGCGATCTTCGACATTGACTTCGATCTTGTCCTTGGCGATACCCGGAAGCTCTGCCTTCACGATGTACGCTTCAGGCGTTTCCACGACGTCGAGCGCGATGGCGCGGCCCGCGCCGTCGGCATTCACCGACGGCAGCAACGCTCCGAGGGCGCGATCGAACGCCCGGTCCAGCGGGTTGTAATAGCGAATCTGGTTGCTCATTCTCTCTTCTCCATGGGTTGGCGGCGATTCGGTCGCCGTGCACGATTAGAAGATGGAGATACCGCGAGACATTTCAAGGGGGGTCGGCGATACGCGCCGAATGCTCTCCGGCCGTGGACGGAGGCGCCGTCTCGGCGGCCGGTTCCGCCACCGCAGACTCGCCGGACTCGGTTCCCAACTCATCGGCCGGGGCGCTGACGGTAATCGCGGCAAGAATGCCTTGCAGCAGCGCGACGGGCGCAGGCGGGCAACCGGGGATCGCGACGTCGACCGGGATCACATTGGATATCCGCCCGAGGCTCGCATAGCTCTCACCGAAGATGCCGCCGTTGCAGCCGCAATCGCCGACCGCGACCACCAGCTTCGGATCAGGCGTCGCATCGTAGGTCCGCTTGAGTGCGATCGCCATGTGTTTCGAAACGGGCCCGGTCACCAGCAGCATGTCGGCGTGGCGGGGGCTGGCGACGAAGCGGATGCCGAGGCCTTCGATGTTGTAGTACGGGTTCGCCAGCGCGTGAATTTCCAGCTCGCAGCCGTTGCATGAACCGGCGTCGATCTGGCGGATGGTCAGCGCACGTCCCAGCACGCGCAGGATTTTTTTCTGCAGCCTGGCGACCTGCACCATCTCGTCCGCGGGTGCCGGGGGCGGCTCGGTCTTGATGCCGCACTTGGCGATCTGGCGCAGGATGTGAATCATGATTACAGGTCGTGGCCCGAGTACGACAGATTGAAAGACTTGTTGATCAGCGGAAAGTCGGGAACGATGTTACCGATCACCGCGTGCTCGATGACCGGCCAGTTTTGCCAGGACGGATCGTGCGGGTGGCAGCGGCGTATCGTATCGGCGGGTCCGCTCTCAAGCGCGACCCATACCGGCCCGCGCCAGCCTTCGACGCAACCGAGGGCGGGCTTGAATTCGCGCAGCGCCGGAAGCGCAGTAATGATTTCGCCTTGCGGCAACGCATCCAGAATGACATCGATCAGGCGCAGCGATTCCAGCGCTTCGTCGAAGCGCACCGTGACACGCGCGGCCACATCGCCGTCGCGATGTCCGGCGCGGCGAACGGCGAGGGCCTCGTACGGCGCAAGCGGGAAATCGCAACGCAGATCGTCGGGAACACCGCTTGCGCGCGCGGCGAAGCCGCACAAGCCCAGCTTGGCGGCCAGCTCGTTGCTTACAGTGCCGCAGTTCCGAATTCGGTCCTGGAGGCCGGCGTGGTCGTCGTAGATGTCGCGCAGGAGGCGTATCTCGCGATCGAGCGCCACGCATTGGCTGCGCATCTCAGCGGCGGAATCGGGTGCGAGATCGTGCGTAACGCCACCCGGAACGATCACATCCATCAGCAAGCGGTGCCCGAATACGCGCCGGTTGAGGCGCAATAAATCCTCTTTCAGACGCGAGAATTGCGCGAGGCCGAACGCGAATCCGCCGTCGTTGCCTAGATAGCCGAGGTCGCCCAGGTGATTGGCAACCCGTTCGCGCTCGAGGCACAGCGCGCGCAGCCACGTGGCGCGCTGGGAAAGCTCGAGGCCTGCGATCGCCTCGACAGCTTGAGCGTAGGCCCAGGCGTACGCGACGGTGCTGTCGCCCGATATCCGTCCGGCAAGACGCGACGCCTCGGCGATCGACAGCGTCTCGAAGCGTTTTTCGATGCCCTTGTGCGTGAAACTTAGCCGCTCCTCCAGCCGAAGCACTTTCTCCCCCACGACCTGGAAGCGAAAATGTCCGGGCTCGATGATTCCGGCGTGCACCGGACCGACGGCGATTTCGTGCACGCCGTCCCCGGACACACGCACGAATGGATAGTCTTCCTCGCCAGGCTCCCATTTCGCCGACGCGACAAAGTCTCGCCGCAGTGGAAATTGATCGATCGGCCACGCCGCCTGCCATGTCCAGGGCCGCGCGTCGTCGCTGTCACACTGGGTGCCGACCAGGTCGAACGCAGCGCGCTGCATCCGGTTCGCGACCGGAAAGATGGTCGACAGATCGGGATAGCTCGCCCCTCCATCCGGTAGCGTGTGGTCGAGCAGCGTCAGGCCCTCGCGGTCGCGCAGCAGAACGTGCAGGCAGAAACCCCGCTCGCGATCGCGCTCGTCGCTCGACCAGAGCGCCACCAGTTGCCCGCCTTGTTCCCACGCCAGCCGGCATGCCGTCAGCAGCTGGCCCGAGCTCACGGGGCAGCGCTGCGCGGGAACCGTGCAGGCCAGGGTCGCCGACGAGATGCCCAGAGGCGAAACGTTCATCGAAGCCGGTGTCCCATTAGCCGATGAGTTTCGCGGCCTGCCGGTACCAGTCGGCGAGGAAGGGTGGAATCCAGAGGCCCAGCATGAGCACGATAGCCAGATGCACGAACACAGGTGTCATCGCCGGCCGAAGCGGCAGCCGCTTGGCGTTGGTTTCCCCGAAAACCATCGGCTGCACTTTGGAAAATACCGCGGCGAACGCCACGCCGAGCGAAAGCAGCAACAGTGGCGTTGCCCACGGCTGCTCGTGTATCGCCGTGGTCAGGATCAGAAACTCGCTGGCGAAGACGCCGAATGGCGGCATGCCGAGAATCGCGAGCGCTCCCAGCACCAAGCCCCAGCCGATCGCGGGGCTGATGGTGATCAGGCCACGGATGCCGTCCATGAGCTGGGTGCCGGTCTTCTGCGCCGCGTGACCCACCGCGAAGAAAATCGCCGACTTGGTCAGCGAATGCACCGTCATATGCAACAGGCCGGCGAAGTTGGCGATCGGGCCGCCCATGCCGAAGGCGAAGGTGATAATGCCCATGTGTTCGATCGACGAGTAGGCGAACAGACGCTTGATGTCCCTCTGGCGCGACAGCAGGAACGCGGCCACGACCACCGACAGCATGCCGAAGCCCATCAGGAGCCCCTTGGCGAACGAGGTGTGCAGCGAGCCGTCAACCAGCACTTTGGAACGGACCACCGCATAGAGCGCGACATTGAGCAGCAATCCCGAGAGCACCGCCGATACGGGTGTCGGGCCCTCGGCGTGAGCGTCCGGCAGCCAATTGTGCAGCGGAACGAGCCCGACCTTGGTGCCGTAGCCGACAAGCAGAAAGACGAACGCGAGCGAGAGCACGGTCGGCTCGAGCTGACCCTTGACGGCGTTGAGCTCGGTCCACAGCAGCGCGCCGCCCTCCGCGCCAAGAACCTTCTCCGCGGCGAAATAGAGCAGGATGGTGCCGAACAGCGCCTGTGCAATGCCGACCCCGCACAGAATGAAGTACTTCCAGGCGGCCTCGAGACTTGCGGGAGTGCGGTAGAGCGACACCAGCAACACGGTGGCCAGCGTCGCCGCCTCCAGCGCCACCCACAGGATGCCCATGTTATTGGTCAGCAGCGCCAGCAGCATGGTGAAATTGAATACTTGGTACATGCTGTGGTAGAGGCGCAGTCGCTGCGGCGTCAGACGTCCGTGTTCGTGCTCGATTCTCATGTACGGCCGGGAGAAGATCGACGTGGTGAAGCCGACAAACGCGGTGAGCGCAACCAGAAACACATTGAAGGGATCGACGAAGAACAAGCGGTCGAGCACCAGCAGCGGGCCATGAGAAATCACGCGTACCGTCAGCGCGACCGCGGAAAGAAACGTTGCCAGACAGATGACCACGTTGACCGTCGATGCATGTTCGCGGTGGCCGACGGCGGCAAGCACGAGCGCGCCGGCCACGGGGAAGCCGAGGACGAAAAGGATCTCGATCACTCTTCTTCCTTCAGTTGCTCGAGATGCTTGAGATCCAGGCTGTCGAACTGCTCCCGAATCTGGAAAAAGAAGACCCCGAGGATCAGCATGCCGACCAGGACGTCGAGAGCGATGCCGAGCTCGACCACCATCGGCATTCCGTAGGTCGCGCTGGTCGCCGCAAAGAACAGCCCGTTTTCCATCGACAGGAATCCGATCACCTGCGGGATCGCCTTGCGCCGCGTGATCATCATCAGGAAGGACAGCATTACGCTGGCCATGGCGATCCCCAGTGTCGCGCGGGTCACGGTATTGGCAAGTTGCGAGATGGGGAGTGCCAGGTTGAATGCAAACACGACCAGTACGATGCCGATGAGCATGGTCATAGGAATATTGATCAAGCCCTCGACGTCCCAGCGGACGTCGAGCTTGCGGATCAGCCGGTGCAGCAGCCACGGCAGAAGCGCGACCTTGAGTATGAGTGTCAGTCCGGCCGACCAGTAGAGATGCCGTTGATTGGTGGCGAAGGCGACGATGGCGGTCGAGCTCGCCAGCGCGAGCCCTTGGGCCGCGAACAGATTGATCAGCGTCAATATGCGCCGCTGCGCCAGCATCGCGAACGCGAGCAACAACAGGATCGCGGCCAGCAGATTGATGAGCTGGGCCCAAAGCGGGGTTGCGCTCATCGGCGTGCTCTCAAGTGGCTAACTCCCCAGCAGCAGGTTGACCAGCATCGCCAGGACCGCGAGCAGGAATGCCGTGCCGAGGAACTCGGGCGCGCGAAAGATGCGCATCTTCGCCGAAAGGGTTTCGATCAACGCAAGGGCGAAGCCGCCGACGACAAGCTTGGCAATGAGCACCGGTGTGGCGCCGAGAATGGCCAGCCAATCGGTGCTGCCTTGCACGATCCCGAACGGCAGGAACAGCGCAATGCCGATGCATGAATAGTTGAATAGCTTCAGCGCCGATGCCCATTCGATGAGCGCCAGGTGGCGCGCCGAGTATTCGAGCGTCATCGCCTCGTGGATCATGGTGAGCTCGAGGTGCGTCGCGGGGTTGTCGATGGGAATGCGCGCATTCTCGGCCAGCGACACCATGGTGAACGCGACACCGGCAAAAGCGAGGCTGGGGTAGATCGCGATCTCGCGATGCGCGAGCGTCTCGACAATCGTCGGCAGCGAGGTCGAGCCCGAAAGCAGCGAAGCGGTGAACAACACCATCAGCAGTGCCGGCTCGGCGAGGAAGCCGACGAACATTTCGCGTCGCGCGCCCATGGTTCCGAACGCGGTGCCGATGTCCATTGCCGCAAGCGCGATGAAGACCCGCGCCAGCGCGAACACTCCGACCAGCGCGATTGCGTCCGCGGCGCGGGCGAAGGGCAGGTCGGTCGCAAGCGAAGGAACGATCGCCGCCGCGAGCGCCATGGCTCCGAACACGATGTAGGGCGTCATGCGAAAAATGGGCGACGCATTTTCGGCGACGACCGCATTCTTGTGGAACAGCTTGCGGATCATCCGGTAAGACAGAAAGAGCGATGGCGCGCTCTTGTTCGCAAGCCACGCGCGACACTGGTTGACCCATCCGACGAGCAGCGGCGCGAGCAGCAGCGCGATTGCAAGCTGCAGCAGTTGCGAGAGAAACCCGGTTACCGTCATCGCGCAGTTATCGCTATCGTCAACGGACGAAAAACAGCAGTGCGAGCAGCGTGCAGAAGCTGTAAGTGAGGTAAATGGAAATGCGGCCTTGCTGGATTCGTCCGATCAGCCGCGCCATCGCTTCGGCGCTGTGCGCCACCGGCAGATAGAGCCAGTGCCAGAAATGGTCCTCGAGCGCGACCTTGTATTGCGGCTTGACGTCGAACGGCGACGGCAGCGTGCGCTCGATGCGGAAAAAAGGTTCGAATACCTGCCGGATCGGCTGGCCGAAACCCTCCGCCGTATCCTGCATCCGCGGCGTCTGCAAGGGAAAGCCGCAATCCCACGCCGGGCCCTTGCGGATGTGGCCATGATAGTACCGGTGGACGACCTGAATGGTAAGTATCACGACCGCGGTGATGACGGCGAGGAAGATGATCGGGCTGTAGCTCGAACGATCGGCATTCACTGGCGCCAAGAGCATCCAGCTGCCGCCGCGTCCACCGACGGTCGAGCCGACCAGCATCGCGTCCACCGGATCGATGAGCGCGATGACGTTCACGGGAAAGAGGCCCAGCACCACGCAGCCGAGCGCGAACCAGACCAGTGCGGCGCGCTCCAGCCGACCAGGGTCCTTGGCATAGGCGAGGTTGGGTTCTCGCGGACGGCCCAGAAAGACAACCCCATAGAACTTGACCATGACATACGCCGCTAATGCAACCGCTAGGACCAGCGCTGCCGCGGCGAGCGGCACCAGCATGTTGACGAACGACTGCGGCAGGCTGGGCGTGAACAGGAAAGCCTGCAGCAGCAGCCATTCGGAAACGAAGCCGTTCAACGGTGGCAATCCTGCCATCGCCAGCGTTCCGACCAGCGCGAGCCACGCCACCCACGGCATGCGGTGTATCAGTCCACCGAGCTTGCCGAGGCTGCGCTCCTTGGTCGCGTGCAGCACTGCGCCGGTGGCGAGGAACAGCAGACTTTTGAAGAAAGCGTGATTGAGCGCGTGATAAAGCGTTGCGGTAAGCGTCAGCGCGGCGAGGAGCGTCTTGTCGTAGGATTTGAACAGAATGCTGAGCCCGATTCCGGCGACGATGATGCCGATGTTCTCGATCGACGAATAGGCGAGAAGGCGCTTCATGTCGGTCTGCACCGTCGCAAAAATGACGCCGAAGAGTGCGCTGAAGAGTCCGAGTACCAGCGCGACGACGCCCCACCACCATAACTGCGTGTTGAGAAGATCGAAGGTCACGCGCAGCAGCCCGTAAATCGCGGTCTTGAGCATCACGCCGCTCATCAGGGCCGACACAGGCGATGGCGCCGCCGGATGCGCCTCGGGCAGCCAGATGTGCAGCGGCAGCAAGCCTGCCTTGGCGCCGAAGCCGAAGAGCGCGAGCAGAAAGGCGATCGATCCCCACGCGCCGGGAAGGGTGACGGAGCGCATCGAGCCAAAGGTGTAATCGCCGCTGCCGCCCTGAAGGACGCCGAAGCACAGCAGGATGGCAATGGCGCCGATATGCGCGATCAGCAGGTAGAGGAATCCGGCACGTCGGATCTCGGCAATGTTGTGATCGGTCGTCACCAGAAAATAAGACGCGAGCGCCATGGTCTCCCACGCAACCATGAAGACATAGGCGTCATCGGCGATGAGTACCAGCGCCATGGCGGCGAGGAAGGCGTGATATTGGAAACACAGCAATCCCGGCGCGCTGCCTTCGCTAACGCGAAAGTAGCCGGCCGAAAAGATGGAAATGCCGGCGGTAGTTGCCCCGAGCAGCAGCAGAAAAAACGCCGACAGGGAATCGAGCCGCAGATGAAACGGCAGGTCGGGAAGGCCCAGTGGCAACACGGTGCTCTGGGCAACTTCACCCAGCGCCGTGAACGCGACGACGGCGAGCAGGAGGCCGACACCGGCGCCCGCAATGAACAGCGGCCGGATGATGCGCGACGCGTCGCGCACCGGGACCATGCTCAGCACTCCTATCGTCAGCCAGGCGGCGATGGCTGCGATGGTGAGTTGAAGGGTGCTGAACACCGTTACCTATCGAGCATCACGATTGAAGCATCACGAAAGTGCATGTCGCCCGAATCTTCAATATCGTCATTCCCGCTCATTTTGGTGACCGAGCGGGAATCCATTTCGGCAATCTCAAGTGGTCCTGCATCTGCGGTAAATGGGAGGCGCGCTGGCCGACTCGGCACGGTCGTCATTTGACGCGCATGCCGGGCAGCGCGCCCGAATCGGGTGCGAGCAGGAAGATGCCGGGACCGTCGCCCGACGCAGCGAGCACCATCCCCTCGGAAAGCCCGAACTTCATCTTGCGCGGTGCCAGATTCGCGACCATCGGCGTCAGGCGCCCGATGAGATCCTCCGGCCTGTACGCCGACTTGATGCCGGCGAAGACGGTGCGGTGCCGCCCATCACCGACGTCGAGCGTCAGCCGCAGCAGCTTGTCGGCGCCGTCGACGTGCTCGGCGTTGACGATCTTCGCGATGCGCAGCTCGATCCTGGAGAAGTCGTCGATGGTGATTTGCGCGGAATCCGGCGGCGACGTTCCAGGAGTCCCGATGGTGGGGGATGCAGATGGAGGTCGAGGCGGGGGCGGCACAGCCGCCTTCGGGCCTTCGAGCAGCGCGTCGATCTGTTGGGCGTCGATCCGGTGCATGAGATGCGTGTAGACCTCGATCCGGTGCGGCGGAGTCCACCAGTCATTCCACGAGCTTACTTCGCTGGTTCGCAGGAACTTCGCCGCCTTCCTGGCGGTTTCGGGCAAGACCGGACTGAGCCATATGGTCAGCGCCTTGAACGCCGCGATGCAGATCGAGCAGGCCTGGTGCAGTTGTTCCCGGACTTGCTCATTCTCGACTTGCTTCGCCTTGGCCCACGGTTGTTCCGCATCAAAGTATTCATTCACCCGATCGGCGAACGCCATCGCCGCGCGGATGGCCTTTCCGTACTCGCGGTCGCCCCACGCGGCGCGCACCTCCGCGCCTACTTTCTCGGCATCGAATATCCGGATGAAATCGGTCGCGCCCGGGTGGACCTCGCCGTCGAAATGCTTGACCAGGAATCCCGCCGCGCGGCTGGCAATGTTGACGTATTTCCCGATCAGGTCGCTATTGACGCGCGCGACGAAATCGTCCGGGTTGAAATCGAGATCCTCGACCTTGTCGTTCAGCTTGGCCGCGACGTAGTAGCGGAACCACTCCGAGTCCAGGCCGAGGTCGAGATACAGATCGGGGCTGATGCCGGTGCCGCGCGACTTCGACATCTTCTCGCCGGAGAAGGTGATGAAGCCGTGCACGTAGATGTTGTCGGGCACCTTGTAGGGGGCTCCCGCGAACTTGAGCATCGCCGGCCAGAAGAGGGTGTGGTGGTAGATGATGTCCTTGCCGATGAAATGGATCTGCTGCGTCTCCTTGTCGGCCAGGATCTGCTCGAAGCTTCGGGTCTCGCCGGCGAGGAGCGCCGCGCCGGAAGCAATGTACTCCTTCAGGCTCGCCAGGTAGCCGACGGGCGCGTCGAGCCAGACGTAAAAATATTTGCCCGGCGCGTCGGGAATCGGGATGCCGAAGTAGGGTGCATCGCGTGAGATGTCCCAGTCGGCGAGACCCTTGCCATCCTTGCCCAGCCACTCCTGTGCCTTGTTGAACACTTCCGGCTGCAGGCGAGCGTTCCCGCGCGCGTCCGTGCGCGTCCATTCCTGCAGAAACGCGACGCACTGCGGATCGGAAAGCCTGAAGAAAAAATGCTCGGAGGTCTTCAGCACCGGCGTCGCGCCCGAGAGTGTCGAATAGGGATTCTTGAGATCGGTCGGAGAGTAGACCGAGCTGCAGTTCTCGCAGGCATCTCCGTACTGGTCCTTGGTGCCGCACTTCGGGCATTCGCCCTTGAGGTAGCGGTCGGGCAGGAACATGGCCTTGACCGGATCGAAGAACTGCTCCACGGGCTTGGCATAGATGAAACCCGCTTTCTTGAGCTTGAGGTAGATGTCCTGCGATAACGCGGTGTTGGCGGGCGAGTCGGTGCTGCCCCAATGATCGTAGGAAATGCGAAAGCCGCTCAAGTGCTTCGGACGCGTGGCGGCGACCCTGGCCACCAGCTCATGCGGAGTGACGCCTTCAGACTCCGCCCTGAGCATGATCGCCGCGCCGTGGGTGTCGTCCGCGCAGACGAAATGCACCGTATGCCCCTGCATTCGCTGGAATCGCACCCAGATATCGGCCTGGATGTACTCCATGATGTGTCCGATGTGAAACGGACCGTTGGCGTAGGGCAGCGCGGTGGTGACGAAGAGCGTGCGGCGCGACATGCGCGAAGACCTTTGATGCGACAGGGGAATTATCCATTCTAGCAAAGCACCTGCACACTGAGTACCGAGCGATGTCGTTTTTCGCTAAACTCGGGCTCTCCACGAGACACGAGCGAACGATCCTACGATGGCAATCTCCGAGGCCGATGTTTCGGCCAGCTTGCGCGCACTGAACGACCCCAACACCGGACGCGATTTCGTTTCCGGCAAATCGGTACGCAAGGTGCAGATCGACGGCAACAATGTCGCGATCGACCTGATGCTCGCGTATCCCGCGCGGAGCCAGCACGAGGTTCTGCGCAAGCTCGTTGCCCAACATCTCGCGGCGCTGCCCGGCGCCGGCAAGATCACGGTCAACATCAGTCACAAGGTCGCGTCGCACGCGGTCCAGCGCGGCGTGAAATTGGTCCCGGGCGTCAAGAACATCATCGCGGTTGCCAGCGGGAAGGGCGGCGTCGGCAAGTCGACGACGGCGGTGAACCTCGCGCTGGCGCTGGCGGCCGAGGGCGCGCAGGTGGGCGTTCTCGACGCGGATATCTACGGGCCCTCGCAGCCGACCATGCTCGGCATTGCCGGGCGGCCTGAATCCAAGGACGGCAAGACGCTCGAACCGCTGGAGGCCTACGGCGTGCAGGCGATGTCGATCGGCTTCCTGATCGACGCCGATACCCCCATGGTCTGGCGCGGCCCGATGGTGACGCAGGCGCTCGAGCAGCTCTTGAGGGACACCAACTGGCGCGACGTCGATTACCTGATCGTCGATTTACCGCCGGGCACGGGTGACATCCAGCTCACGCTGGCGCAGAAAGTTCCGGTGACCGGCGCCGTCATCGTCACCACGCCGCAGGACATCGCGCTGATCGATGCTCGCAAGGGCCTCAAGATGTTCGAAAAGGTCAGCGTTCCCATCGTCGGCGTCGTCGAGAACATGGCGATCCACATCTGCTCGAAATGCGGCCACGCCGAACACATCTTCGGAGAAGGCGGCGGCGAGCGCATGTGTCGCGATTACAACGTGCCATTTCTGGGCAGCCTTCCACTCGACATCCGCATCCGGGAAAACGCCGATTCCGGGCGGCCGACTGTCGTCGCCGACCCGGACGGCGCCATCGCGCAGATATACAAGGAAATCGCGCGCAAGACCGCGGTGTTCGTGGCGCAAAAGGCCGAGGACTTCTCGGCCAAGTTTCCGAGCATCGTCATCCAGAACACGTGATCAAGTCCGACAAATGGATACGCCGGATGGCGCGGGATCACAAGATGATCGAGCCGTTCGAATCCGGCCAGGTGCGCGATGTCGCCGGCAAGAAAATCGTGTCGTATGGAACGTCGAGCTACGGCTACGATATACGCTGCTCGAATGAGTTCAAGCTGTTCACCAACCTCAACTCGACCATCGTCGATCCGAAGAATTTCGATGAAAAGTCATTTGTCGACTTCAGGGGCGACTGGTGCATCATCCCGCCAAACTCGTTTGCGCTCGCCCGCACCGTGGAGTATTTCCGCATCCCGAGAAACGTGCTCACGATCTGCCTGGGCAAGAGCACGTACGCCCGCTGCGGCATTATCGTCAATGTCACGCCGTTCGAGCCCGAGTGGGAAGGCTACGTCACGCTGGAGTTTTCCAACACCACCCCGCTGCCCGCGAAAATCTACGCCAACGAGGGCATCGCGCAGGTGATCTTCTTCGAGTCCGACGAAGTCTGCGAGACCTCGTACAAAGACCGTGGCGGCAAGTATCAGGGGCAGCAAGGCGTGACGCTGCCCAAGATCTGAAAAGAGCGCCTGCCGCTCCCGGCGGCCCGTTCGAGGCGTTGGACGCCGGCGGTAGCCTTCCCCTCCGAATCGCCGCATAATTCGCGCCTTTCCACCCCGCCTGCCCGGCCTGCTTGTGCCGCGGCTGTCGGGATGGCCACTGGCAACCGCCGGCGACAAGTCCGGCACTGGACCGCATCCATGAAATTCCGCTTCCCCATTGTCATCATCGACGAAGATTTTCGCTCGGAAAACACTTCGGGGCTGGGCATACGCGCGCTGGCGGCGGCGATCGAGAAGGAGGGCATGGAAATCCTCGGCGTGACCAGCTACGGCGACCTGTCGCAGTTCGCCCAGCAGCAATCGCGCGCGTCGGCGTTCATCCTGTCGATCGACGACGAGGAGTTCACTCCCGGCCCGGAGCTCGACCCGGCGGTGGTGAACCTGCGCGCCTTCATCCAGGAGATCCGTTTCCGCAACGCCGAGATACCGATCTATCTCTACGGCGAGACGCGGACCTCGCGCCACATTCCGAACGACGTGCTGCGCGAGCTGCACGGATTCATCCACATGTTCGAGGACACGCCGGAGTTCGTGGCGCGGCACATCATCCGCGAGGCCAAGTCCTACCTCGATTCGCTTTCTCCGCCATTTTTTCGCGCGCTGGTGCATTACGCCCAGGACGGATCGTATTCATGGCATTGTCCGGGGCACTCGGGAGGAGTGGCGTTTCTCAAGAGCCCCGTGGGACAGATGTTCCACCAGTTCTTCGGCGAGAACATGCTGCGCGCCGACGTCTGCAACGCGGTCGACGAGTTGGGCCAGCTGCTGGACCATACCGGTCCGGTGGCCGCGTCGGAGAGAAACGCGGCGCGCATCTTCAACGCCGATCACTGTTTTTTCGTCACCAACGGCACGTCGACGTCGAACAAGATGGTGTGGCATGCAACCGTCGCGCCGGACGATATCGTCGTCGTCGATCGCAACTGCCACGTCTCGATCCTGCACGCGATCACGATGACCGGCGCGATCCCCGTGTTTCTCACACCAAAGCGCAATCACCTCGGCATCATTGGGCCGATCGCGCTCGACGAGTTCAAGCCAGAGAACATCCGCAAGAAGATCGAAGCCAACCCGTTTGCGCGCGCGGCGAAGAACAAGAAGCCGCGGATTCTTACGATCACCCAGAGCACGTACGACGGCATCGCCTATAACGTCGAAATGCTCAAGCAGACGCTCGCCGACAGCATCGATACGCTGCATTTCGACGAGGCGTGGCTGCCGCACGCCGCGTTCCACGAGTTCTACAAGGACATGCACGCGATCGGCAAGGACCGGCCGCGCAGCAAGGAAGCGATCATTTTCGCGACGCACTCGACCCATAAACTGCTGGCCGGCATTTCGCAGGCCTCGCAGATCATCGTCCAGGAGTCCGAGACCCGCAAGCTCGACCGCCACATCTTCAACGAGGCATACCTGATGCACACCTCAACCTCGCCGCAGTACGCGATAATCGCCTCGTGCGACGTGTCGGCGGCGATGATGGAGGCGCCGGGCGGAACCGCGCTGGTCGAGGAGTCGATCATGGAAGCGATCGACTTCCGGCGCGCGATGCGCAAGGTCGACGACGAATGGGGCAAGGATTGGTGGTTCAAGGTCTGGGGCCCCGAAAAGCTCGCCGCCGAAGGGATCGGCAAGCGCGACGACTGGATCCTCAAGGCCAACGAAAAGTGGCACGGTTTCGGCGAGCTTGCGCCGGGTTTCAACATTCTCGACCCGATCAAGGCGACGGTGATCACGCCCGGCCTCGACGTGTCCGGAAAGTTCGCCAAGACCGGCATACCTGCGTCGATCGTCACCAAGTACCTGGCTGAGCACGGCGTCATCGTCGAAAAGACCGGGCTCTATTCTTTTTTCATCATGTTCACCATCGGCATCACCAAGGGCCGCTGGAACACACTGGTCACGGCGCTGCAGCAGTTCAAGGACGACTACGACAAGAATCAGCCGCTTTGGAAAATCCTGCCTGAGTTCTGCGCAAAGCAGCCGAAATACGAACGCGTGGGATTGCGCGAGCTCTGCCAGCAGATCCACGACATGTACAAGGCGCACGACGTGGCACGGGTGACGACCGTGATGTATTTGTCGGACATGCAGCCGTCGATGAAGCCGTCGGACGCTTTCGCCTGCATGGCGCATCGGGAGATCGACCGCGTCGAGATCGACCAGCTCGAAGGCCGCGTGACCAGCGTGCTGCTGACACCGTATCCGCCGGGCATTCCACTGCTGATTCCGGGCGAGCGCTTCAACCGCACCATCGTCCAGTTCCTGCAGTTCGCGCGCAACTTCAACCAGCAGTTTCCGGGATTCGATACCGACATCCACGGCCTGGTGGAAACCAGCGACGAAGGGAAGCTTCGCTACTACGTCGACTGCGTGCGGCCGAAGTAAGCGTCGCGGGTCACCGGAGAATGATTTCCACTCTCCGCGCGGGCAGCGCCGTCAGGAAGCAGCGTCTGGCACTCGACGAAGATCCTCGCGGAACACGAGCGACAGGTCGCGCTGTCCAGACGCGCATAGATGGCGTGAACCGCCGCGTTCTTGGTCGCGAACACGTTGTCGCGGCCGAGTCGCTCCAGAAAGCCACCACGCTCCAGCATCGTCATCACCGCCGGCTTCAGACTGCATAAGTAAAGCGCACCGCCACGATCCCGCTGCGTCTGCGCTTCGTGCAACAGCAGCTCGGCGCCGGCAACGTCGACGAAATTGATGCCGCTTCCGATCAGCAGCAGATGAGCTTTGGCCGGAGCGGCCACGCGCACCCGCGCAAGCGCTTCGTGCACATGTTCGACTGCGCCGAAGAACAACGAGCCATCGACGCGCACCAGCGCGAGTTGCGGGCATTCCACGACGGTGTTGGACGTCACGGACACGAAGGAACGCTGCCGCGACGCGGGATCCGGTGCTACCGTGTGGATCGCCGGGTGCGTGGTCCGATTGAGATACACAAGCAGCGAACACAGCACCCCGACAAGAATCGCGAATTCGAGCTGCAGCGACAGTGTCGACAGGAAAGTAACCATGAGCACCAGCGTTTCGCTGCGGCTCGCGCGCACTGTCGCGCGTATGAGGGCAAAGTCGATCAGGCCCCAGGCAACCATGAACAGCAATGCCGCCATGGCGGCCAGTGGAAGGTACGCCGCCAGCGGTGAGACGAGCAACAGAATGAGCAGCAGAAAGCCGGCTGAAAATAGGGCGGCGAGCGGCGTGCGCGCCCCGGCCTCGAAATTCGCCCCGCTGCGGTTGAACGACCCGGACGTCGGGTACGAGGACGTGAACGCGCCGACGATGTTGGCCAATCCCTGACCGATGAACTCCTGGCTGCCGTCGATCCGATCGCCGGATCGCGCTGCGACCGCACGCGCGCTGGACACCGCTTCGGTCAGGCCGATCAGCGTCAATGCAAGTGCGGCCGGCGCGAGCGTGCGCCAGGTTCCGGCGGAGAAATCCGGTAACGACAGCCCGGGAAAAGCGGACGGCAGCGCACCGATGGTCGTCACATGCGCCACGCCGGCGCGCGAGAGCGCATATGCGAATGCACTGCCGACAATCATGCCCGTAAGCATGTACGGAATGCGCGGCACCAGACGCTTTCCCACCAACGCCGCAACCAGCGTGACTGAACCGACAGCCGCGGTCCAGCCGTCGATGGCTCCGAAGTGAGCGAAAAAGGTCGATATCGCGCCGGCGAAGCTCGCTTCCTGCGCAACCTGCAACCCGAAGAAGTTGCGCAGTTGCGCGGCGATGATCAGCAATCCTGCGCCTGCGGTGAAGCCGACGATGACTGTCGTTGAAATGAAGTTGACCAGCGCGCCGAGTCGGGCGACGCCCAAGGCCAGCTTGATGAGGCCGATCATCAGATTCAAGGTCAGCACCAGCCGGATGTATTCCTGCGAAAAAGGCGTGGCCAGCGCGCCCAACATCGCGAATACCATCAGCGACGTGGCGTTGGTCGGGCCGGAGACAAGATGCGACGAGGATCCCCAGAGAGCACCGACCACCGCCGGCAGCATGGCCCCGTACAATCCATACTCTGGAGGCATGCCCGCAAGCGTCGCGAATGCCACGCCTTGCGGCAGGACGAGCAGTGCGCCGACCAACCCCGCCAGCAGATCGGCGCGGAGCGTCAAGCGCGTAATGCGATCCCGCCATGACAGAAACGGGAACAGCCTCAGCGCTAGGGAAGACATGGACGGAAAATGGCGCGGCAAGGGCGCCATCATGCAGCGATCAGCGTGCTGCGTGCAACGCGTGCGGAAGGATCAGGCCGCGACGCGGACGCCGCTTTCGGCGGCAGCAGCAGCGGGCCGCTTCTCGACGATCTGCATCGAATGGGCGACCAGCGACGCCAGCACGCACGAGGCCATGCGCACTTCCATGGTGTCACTGCGGCTGGCAAGAACGATAGGTACCCTGGCGCCGAGCACCACGCCGGCGGCGAGCGCACTGAACATTGCGGTCAGCATCTGCAACATCATCGCGCCCGATTCGAGGCTGGGGACGATCAGCACATCAACCTCGCCGGCGATCTTGGATTCGATCCCATTGGCGCGCGCCGCAGCAGCAGAAAGTGCGCTGTCGACGGTAATGGGTCCCTCAACGACCGCGCCGTTGATCAGGCCTTGACCGGCCATTTTGGCGAGCGAAGCCGCATCGCCGGTCGCCGGCAGAGCCGCTGTGACGCCTTCGACCGCTGCCAGCACGGCCACCTGCGGCGCGGTCATGCCCACGGCACGCGCCATCTCGATCGCGTTCTGGACGATTTCGCGCTTTGCGGCCAGCGTCGGCGCGATGTTCAGCACCGCGTCGGAGAGCAGAAACGGACGCGCGAAATTCGGCACGTCCACATAAAAGGCATGGGTGAGACGGCGCTCGCCGCGCAAACCGGAGTCCGGAGCTGCCACGGCGCGCATCAAATCGTCGGGGTAGAGGCTGCCCTTGATCAAGGCGCTGACCGCGCCATTGCGCGCCAGTGCAACGGCTTGCTGTGCCGCGGCAAAGGGCTCGTCCGGGGTGTCGACCCGTTCGATGCGCGACAAGTCGAGGCCCGCCTGCGCCGCCGCTTCCGCGATGCGCGCTTCCGGCCCGACGAGCACGGGGTCAAGATAGCCCGCGAATTGGCCCGACAGCGCGATCTGCAGCGAATCGCGATCGCACGGATAGACAATCGCCGTCTTCATCGGCGGGAAATTGCGAACCTGCTCGACGAGCTTTTGGAAGTGCGGCCGGCTAATCATTGGTCGAGCGTGGCAAAGGGCGGGGTCGCTGTCAACCCTGCGCCGATGGCCGGCAATCGGCGGGGTCCAGCCGTCAACCTCCTATCGCCCAAAGATCCGCCTCATACCTTCCCTTTCCACGGCACGACTATACGTTCGATGTAGCGCATAAGGAGATCGAACAGGTACGCGATCGTGCCGATCACGACGATGCCCATGATGACGATGTCGGTGCGCAGAAAGTTCGAGGCGTTGAGGACCATCTGGCCGAGGCCGTGGGTCGCGGCGACCATTTCGGCCGCGACCAGCGTGGTCCAGCCGAAGCCGATCGAAATCCGCATCGCGGTCAGAATCTCCGGCATGGCTGCGGGGATGACCACATGCCAGATCACCTGCCACTTCGACGCGCCCATCGAGTACGCGGCGTGAATTTGCTCCTGCGATACCGACCGCACGCCCGCCCGGGAACTCATCGCCAGCGGGGCGAAGCAGGCGAGGTAGATCAGCAGCACCTTCGAAAGCTCGTCGATGCCGAACCAGATGATGATCAGCGGCAGGTAGGCAAGCGGCGGCAATGGCCGATAAAACTCGATCGGCGGATCGAAGATGCCGCGGGCGATGCGCGACACGCCCATGGCGATGCCCACTGGTATCGCAGTCAGGCAGGCGAGGAAGAACGCGGTGAACACCCGGAACATCGACCAGCCGAAATGCGTGGCGAGCGGAGCGTCGGTGAGGTCGCCGCGGGCTGATTCCCAAAGCCGCAGGAACACCGTTTCCGGCGTGGGAAGGAACAGCGGCGGCATCCAGCCCAAGTGGCTCGCGGCCCACCAAAGCCCGAAAAGCGAAAGCATCGTGACCACGGAGATCGCGGTGCTCGGGCCCTCGCCCGGTGTCGAGTAGCCCGACGTCTTCGGACGCGTGGCGTCGCTATCGCGGGTCTCCGGGACCGCTTCCTTCCCGCTTGGCGTCGACGTAGCCGTCACTTGGCGCTCACGTGGCACTCACTTGCCGCTTTCCGCTGCGGTGCCAGAAGCATCCCGATGCAAGATGACAGCGAGGACTTCCTCGCGCACGCGGATGAATTCAGGATCGGACTTGATCGCGCGCGCGTCGCGCGTTTCGAGGAAGCGGCGTCCGAAATCGAGGTCGAATTCGTGCGAAATTCGCCCTGGGCTGGGAGTCATCACGACCAGATGTGTCGCCAGAAACAGCGCCTCCTCGACGCTGTGGGTAATGAAAAAACACATCTTGCCGGTGCCGTGCCAGACGTCGAGTATCAGCTCCTGGATCGATTCGCGCGTGAACGCGTCCAGCGCGCCGAGCGGCTCGTCCATCAACATCAGCCGCGGACCCGAAGCGAGCGCGCGAGCGATGCCCACTCGCTGCTGCATGCCTCCGGAAAGCTCGTAGATCGGCCGGTCGGCGAACTCGTCGAGCCCGACCAGGCGCAATTGCTCCATGGCGGCGCTTCGCCGCTCGGGCGCGGCAACGCCGCGCATACGCAAGCCAAACTCGACGTTCTTGGCCACGTCGAGCCAGGGCATCAACGCGTGCTTCTGGAATACCACACCGCGATCGGCGCCCGGGCCGGTCACAGGATTGCCGTCGAGCTCGATCGTTCCGTGCGTCGGCGGCAGAAACCCGGCAATGCAGGAAAGGAGCGTCGTCTTGCCGCAGCCCGAGGCCCCGATCGCGACGACAAAATCGCCGTCGCTCATTGCAAGATTGATGTCGGAAAGCGCCTCGACCGTGCCCGTCTTGGTAGCGTAGCGAACACCGAGATTTCGAATGTCGAGCGAGGGCAAGGTTCGATTCCGTTGTTACTCGGCGCTCAGGGCATATTGAGCGTTGCAAATGCGCGTGGCCCCCGAATTCTTAAATTCCTCTTTCCCGCGAAAACAAGCCCGAAGGGCGAAGGTTCGAGGAACGGCCAAGCGGGAATCCATTCGTTTCTCAAGTCAACATGGATCCCCGCTTTTGCGGGGATGACGTACCCGGTGTTTTTCGCGCCATCGCAAAGCTGCGAAGTGTGACTTCGATGCTCCAAATAGACGACGGCGCATCGCGCGCCGCCGTTCTCGTTGCGAAACTACAATTCGACCCGCAGCTACTTCATGGCCCGAGTGACCCATTCCAGCGAGACGTTCTTGCTGTAATCCGGCGCGACCGAGGTCAACCTGCCCTGATCCTTCAGGAAATTGGCCTGTTGAGTCAGTGCCTTCGCCGCGGCACCGTTGGCGCCTCCGCCGAGCCATTCCGCTGACGCCTGTTGCTGCAAGCTGGGGAATCCATACAGCGCCATCGCATCGGCGACCTCCTCGGGCTTGCCGCCCGACCACTTGGCGACCGCCGCGATCTTGGCAGGGTCACCGGTCCAGGTCTTCGGATTGCTGCGATAGTCGGCGTCGGCCTTGGCCAGCGCCTTCACCAGCGCGACCATGAACTCCGGGTTCTCCTTCGCGAACTTGCGCGTGACGATCAGACCGTCGAACGTGCACGCCCCCGCCTTGCAGATGTCGCCCGACGTCATCAGCACCTTGCCGGTCTTCTTGACGTTGGACAGCACCGGGTCCCAAATAAAGGTGGCGTCGATGTCGCCGCGACTCCACGCCGCAGCGATTTCCGGCGGACGCATGTTCAACACCTGCACGTCGGAGGCCTTCAGCCCGGCCTTTTGCATTGCATACAGGAGCTGGAAATGCGACGTGGACACGAACGGCGTGCCGACCTTCTTGCCTTTGAGATCGGCGATGGTGTTGACGCCACTGCCGTTGCGCACGACCAGCGCTTCGGCCGCGGCGATATCCTCAAGGATCCAGAACAGCTCGACATCCATGCCCTGGCTGATTGCCGTCGCGGCGCCGGTCGAGCCGACCTCGCCCAATTGCACGTCGCCCGAGGCCATGGCGCGGATGACGTCTCCGCCGCCGCCGAACTGACGCCAGTTGATCTTGAAACCGGTCGCTTTTTCGATCTCCTGGCTTTGCTGCACCCAGCGCCAGGGATTCATCATGTCCTGATAGGCGAAGGTGACCGTTTTCTGCGCCGTCGCCGGCAGGGCGGCGACCGCGGCCACGATGAACAACAGTGCTGCGAACAAGCGTTTCATGCTCTCTCCTTCAAATGAATTGCAGGTACGCGCCGCGTCGCGGGCTGTCGGCACGTGGTGCCAAAGCGCTAAATCACTGCCAGCGTCTTGCGCAAACAATCGACGATCGCGTCGATGTGCTGCCGCTCCGCGATCAGCGGTGGAGCGATGATTACGCAGTCCCCGCTCGCCTTGACGTGCAAGCCGTTGTCGAAGAGCTGCTTTTGCAGCGCGTGGCCGCGCTTGCCCGGCGCACCATCGGCGTGAACGTCGATCGCCGCGAGCAAGCCGTAGCCACGAATGTCGGAGACGACAGACACGTCCTTGAGCGACCAGAGCGCGTCGAGAAAATACGGGGAAAGTGCGGCGCCACGCTCGAACAGTCCCTCGTTCTTGTAGATATCGAGCGTCGCGAGCCCCGCCGCGCACGGTGCGGGGTGACCGGAATAGGTGTAGCCGTGAAAGAACTCGATGGCCCCATCGGCGGCGGCGCCCATGATCGTGTCGTGAATGCGCTCGCTGATCGCAACCGCACCCATCGGCTGCGCGCCGTTGGTGATGCCCTTGGCCATGGTCATCACGTCCGGTGTGACACCGAAGCTTTGTGCCGCGAAGGCCGATCCGGTACGGCCGAAGCCGCAGATCACTTCGTCGAAGACGAGAACGATGCCGTGCGCGTCGCAAATGTCCCGCAAGCGCTGCAGATAGCCCTTCGGCGGCACGAGGCAGCCCGTCGACCCGGCGATGGGCTCGACGAAGCAAGCCGCGATGTTCTCCGCGCCGTACAGGTTGATGAAGCGCAACAGGTCTTCGGCCAGCTCGACGCCCTGGCTACCTTCGCCGCGTACGAAAAAGTTCTCCTTGATGTGCGTGTGACGCATGTGCGCGATGCCGGGCAGCGTCGGACCGAATTTGCGCCGGTTGTTTACCATGCCGGCCAGCGACACGCCGCCGAAATTGACGCCGTGGTAGGCGCGCTCGCGGGAGACGAACATGTTGCGCCCGCCTTGCCCGCGCGCCTGATGATAGGCGAGGGCCACCTTCATCGCGGTGTCGACCGCCTCGGAGCCGGAATTGACGAAGAAAATCCGGTTCAGGTCGCCCGGAGTGAGCTCGGCCACCCGGGTGGCGAGCTCGAACTGCTTGGGATGTCCGCGAGTGAAGGGCGCGATGAAATCGAGCTCCCGCAGTTGTGCGCCGACCGCGTCGGCGATTTCCTTGCGGCCGTGGCCGGCGTTGACGCAAAACAGTCCCGACGACCCGTCGAGAATCTTCGCGCCGCGGTCGCTCCATAGATACATTCCCTCGGCGCGCACGACCATCTTCGGGTCGTGCTTGAAGTCGCGATTGGGGGTGAACGGCATCCAGAGCTCGTCCATCGAGATCTGGCGCGGTGCAGCTTGTTCGCGGAGCGTGGTTTCGGCGTGGCCCATGCGATATTCTCCTTGGCGTTGCGAAGCTGGCGACGGAACCATCGGCGGCCGGGGTCACGAGTCCGGCGCGATCCCTCGCTATGCTACGATTCTACGCTACTCGGTCAATGAATGACCCGCGCCTGTCGACAGCCGAATCGCGCCAAAACCGGCCCAAACGGGTGCAATCCTTCGCGTCCCTGATTCCTGCATCCGATATAAGGCACCACGAATCCCATGCGCATCGGCGTTCCCAAGGAAACCAAGGTCCTCGAGCATCGGGTCGGGCTCACTCCGGGCAGCACGCGGGAGCTGCACGCGCACGGGCATGAGCTGATTGTCGAAGCGTCGGCCGGCCAGGGCATCGGCATGGATGACGAGGCATATCGCAATGCAGGTGCTTCCATCGTTGCGACCGCGGCCGAGGTGTTTCGCCAGGCGGAGATGATCGTCAAGGTCAAGGAGCCTCAAGGCTTCGAGCGCAAGATGCTTCGGCCCGGGCAGATTCTCTTCACCTACCTGCATCTCGCGCCCGACGCCGAGCAGACCCGCGATCTCGTCGCCAGCGGCGCGGTATGCATCGCTTACGAAACGGTTACCTCGTCGTCGGGTGGGCTCCCGCTGCTCGCGCCGATGTCGGAAGTCGCAGGCAGGATGGCGATCCAGGCGGGCGCCCATTTTCTGGAGAAGGCGCACGGCGGTCTGGGCGTGCTGCTGGGCGGGGTGCCCGGTGTCGATCCGGCCAAGGTCGTGATCCTCGGCGGCGGTGTCGTCGGATCGCACGCCTGTCATATCGCGCTCGGGATGGGCGCCGACGTCTGGGTGCTCGACCGCAGCACCGACGTATTGCGTGCGCTGTGGCGCCAGTTCGGCCGCCCCCTCAACACCGTGTTTTCGACCCGCGATGCGATCGATCGCCATGTCACGACCGCCGATCTCGTCGTCGGCGGCGTCTTGATTCCAGGGGCATCCGCGCCCAGGCTGGTGTCCGCGGCGCTGGTGAAGAAGATGAAAAAGGGTTCGGTGATTGTCGACGTGGCGATCGACCAGGGGGGCTGCTTCGAGACTTCCCGCCCGACCACGCACGCGGATCCGACCTATGTCGTCGACGGCGTGATCCATTATTGCGTCGCCAACATGCCCGGCGGGGTGCCGCGTACGTCCACCTTTGCGCTCAACAATGCGACCTTGCCCTTCGTTCTCGCGCTCGCCGACAAGGGATGGAAAAAGGCGCTGACCGACGATCCGCATCTCAAGAACGGTTTGAACGTCGCATTTGGCAAAGTTACCTGCAAACCGGTCGCCGACGCGCTCGGCTATGAGTACATCGAGCCCGAATCGGTGTTGCATTAGACTTTCGCCATCGAAGCTTGCTCGAGCACTCAAGCCGCACCTGATTTCCTGGAGCCGACATGAACACCATGACCGATAGCGAGACCCTGGCCGCGAAAACGGGCGCTCGCGCCGTGGTTACCGGCCGCCAGACCATGACGCCTTCCGAGGCCTTTGTCGAAACGCTGGTTGCGCAGGGCGTGACCGAGGTCTTCGGCATCGTCGGCTCGGCGTACATGGATGCGCTGGATTTGTTTCCGCTTGCGGGGATCCGTTTCATTTCGGTCGCTCACGAGCAGGGCGGCGGGCATATGGCCGACGGCTATTCCCGTGTCTCGGGCCGGCACGGCGTGTGCATCGCGCAGAACGGTCCCGGCATCACCAATTTCGTGACCTCCGTCGCGGCGGCGTACTGGGCGCATTCGCCGGTGGTCGTGATCACGCCCGAAACCGGAACGATGACGCTGGGGTTGGGCGGCTTCCAGGAAACCGAGCAGTTGCCGATCTTCTCCAAAATCACCAAGTACCAGGCACACGTCAACAACAAGGCGCGCATGGCGGAACTGACGTCTCGCTCCTTCGATCGCGCGATGCTCGAGATGGGCCCGACCCAGCTCAATATTCCGCGCGATTTCTTCTACGGCGACATCGAATGCGAGATACCGCGGCCGATGACCGTCGAGCGCGGGGCGGGCGGTGAGCAGAGCCTGAACGCGGCGGCCGGATTGCTCGCGGCCGCGAAATTTCCGGTCATGCTTTGCGGCGGCGGCGTGGTCATGGGCGATGGAGAGCGCGAGGCGATCGAGCTTGCCGAGCTGCTGCAGGCTCCGGTGGCGAACAGCTATCTGCACAACGATTCTTTCCCGGCGCGCCATCCGCTGTGGTGCGGGCCGCTCGGCTACCAGGGCTCGAAGGCCGCGATGAAACTGATCGCCAAGGCCGACGTGGTGCTGGCGCTCGGCACACGGCTCGGCCCGTTCGGCACCCTTCCGCAGCACGGACTCGATTACTGGCCCAAGAACGCGAAGATCATCCAGATCGACGCCGACGCGAAGATGCTGGGTCTGGTGAAAACGGCGACGGTCGCCATTTGTGGCGACGCGAAAGCGGCGGCGCGGGCGCTGATCGCGCGCCTTGCCGGCAAGGCGCTGGCGTGTCACGCGAACAAGGCCGCGCGCCTCGCCGATATCCGTTCCGAGCAAGCCGCGTGGAAGAGCGAGCTCGATGGATGGGCGCACGAAAAGGACGCGTGGTCGCTCGACGTGACGAAAGACTCGAGCTACATGCACCCGCGTCAGATGCTGCGCGAGCTCGAGCGGGCGATGCCCGAGGGTGCGATGGTCTCCACCGACATCGGCAACATCTGCTCGATCTCGAATTCGTATTTGCGCTTCGATCATCCTCGAAGCATGTTCGCGGCGATGAGCTTCGGCAATTGCGGATACGCGTTTCCGACGATCATCGGCGCCAAGGTCGCCGCGCCCGACCGCCCTGCCATCGCCTACGTCGGCGACGGCGCCTGGGGCATGAGCTTCGGCGAGCTGCAGACCTGCGTGCGCGAGAACATTCCCGTCACCGCGGTCGTCTTCAACAACGGACAGTGGGGCGCGGAGAAAAAGAACCATGTCGATTTCTACGACAAGCGCTTTGTGGGCGTGAACCTGGACAAGCAGCCGTCATGGGCCGCGGTAGCCAAGGCGATGGGCGCGGAAGGCACGCGCATCGATAGCTTGAGCGACGTCGGCCCCGCGCTCGTAGCCGCCGCGAAAGCGCAGTCGGAAGGCAAGACCACCGTGCTGGAAATGATGGTCACGCGCGAGCTCGGTGACCCGTTCCGGCGCGACGCGCTGGCGTTGCCGGTGCGTCATCTGGACAAGTACAAATCGACCGCCGCGAAGCGTTGAGGATTTGCGCTGCTGCTGATCGCGAAGCTATCGCGGTGCAAGCGGCTGTGTACGCCGATCCTCACCAAGCCGCTTGCCTGATTGCCGGAGCAGACAGATGGCCCTGATTGCGCCCAAACACTCGATGTTGCGCGCAGTGTTGCCGATGTTGCCGCTCTTATTTGCCGCAGCGTTCTGCGCACCGACTTTGCACGCGCAGGATTATCCGAACAAGCCCATTCGCATGATCGTGCCTTATCCTCCTGCAGGCGGCACCGACATCGTCGCCCGCACGCTATCGGAACCGCTCGCGACAGCGCTCGGCCAGCCGATCATCGTTGACAACCGCGGTGGCGCGGCCGGCAACATCGGCACCGATATCGCCGCCAAATCGGCGCCCGACGGCTACACGATTCTGTTCACGCTTTCGTCGCACACCATCAATCCGAAGCTCTACGATAAGCTGCCGTTCGACGTTGAAAAAGACTTCATCCCGATTTCGCTGGCGGCCTACATCCCGCAGATCCTGGTGGCCAATCCGTCGGTACCCGCGAATAACATCAAGGAGCTGATCGCGCTCGCCAAGTCGCAGCCGGGAAAGCTCAACTACGCGTCCGTCGGCACGGGTTCTCCGGGCCACATCGCGGGAGAGCTGTTCAAGCTGAAAACCGGCATCGACATGGTCCACGTTCCGTACAAGGGAGGCGGGCCGGCGGTGACGGACACGCTCGGCGGCCAGGTGCAACTCTTGTTCGTCTCGATGCCGGCAGCATTGCAGTATGTCAAAGCGGGCAGGCTGAAGGCCCTCGCCGTCACCAGCGACAAGCGTAGCGCCGCGGCACCGGACATCCCCACCATCGCCGAGTCGGGCGTTCCCGATTGCGTCGTCAACTCGTGGTACGGAGCACTGGTCCCAGCCAAAACGCCGCCAGCGGTAGTTTCCAAGCTTCAGGCGGCCTTCGCCAAGGTGCTGCAAATGCCCGACGTCAAAGAGCGGCTTTTCGCGCAGGGGGCGGAGGCCGCGTATTCGACTTCGGCCGAATTCGAGCGACTGATCCACGACGAGCTCAAGCAGTGGGAGTTCGTCATTCGCGAAGCGAAGATCAAACCCGAATGAGCGCCTAGCGTGGGCCGCAAGGACCCGCTCGATCTGGACGCCGAGACCGCGCGCGTGGTCGGCGCGCTCGTTGAGCGCGCCCGCGTCGCGCAGCGCGCGATCGACGGCTGGAACCAGGAACAGGCCGATGAAGCGGTCACCGCGGCAGGGTGGGCGATAGTTCATCCTGAGCACAATCGCATGCTTGCCGAGATCGCGGTCCGCGACACGGGCCTGGGTAATGTCGCCGACAAAGTGGCCAAGAACCGGCGCAAGACCATCGGCCTTCTCGACGATTTGCGCGGAGCGAAATCGGTGGGCGTGATCGCCGAGTTGCCGGAGTTGGGTCTGACCGAAATCGCGAGACCGGTCGGCGTTGTCGCCGCCGTCACGCCGTCGACCAACCCGGGAGCCACGCCCGCCAACAACATCATCAATGCGCTCAAGGGTCGAAACGCGATCGTCCTCGCCCCCTCTCCCAAAGGCCATTCCACCGGCCGGCTGCTGCTTCGGTACATGCACGCCGAGCTGGATCGCATCGACGCGCCGCGGGATCTGATCCAGCAATTGCCGGCGCCGGTCACGCGCGAAGCGACCATCGAGCTCATGCGCCAGGCCGACCTGGTCGTCGCGACGGGCTCGCGGACCAACGTCAAGGCGGCGTACTCCAGCGGTACGCCGGCGATCGGCGTCGGTGCGGGCAATGTGGTGGTGATCGTCGACGAAACCGCGAACGTGCGCGACGCGGCGCGGAAGATTGCCACCTCGAAGGCGTTCGACCACGCGACGAGCTGCTCGTCGGAGAACAGCGTGGTGGTCATCGAGGACGTTTACGCACCGATGATCGCTGCGCTCGTCGCGGAAGGAGGAGTGATGCTCGACGCCGCCGAGTCGGCGCAGCTCTCGGCCGCGATGTTCGTGCAAGGCAGGCTCTCTCCGCGATTCACGGCGCGATCGGCGGCAGTGGTTGCCGAACGCGCGGGCCTTGCGCGAGCGGCGCTCAAGCACGCGGCGTTTCTGATCGTAGAAGAAACCGGCGTCGGCGCTGCTCATCCTTTCTCGGGCGAGAAACTTTCGCCGGTGCTGGCCGTGTACCGGGCGCGGGATTTCGCGCACGCGGCGGCGCTTGCTGAGAGCATCCTGCGCTACCAGGGAGCGGGCCACTCGGTCGGGCTGCACAGCAAGAGCGACGAGCGCGCGCTTGCGCTCGGCCTCGGGTTGCCGGTATGCCGCGTGATCGTCAACCAGGCGCATTGCTTCGCCACCGGCGGCAGCTTCGACAATGGCGTTCCGTTTTCGCTGTCGATGGGATGCGGAAGCTGGGGCGGCAACACTATTTCCGACAACCTGAACTACCGCCACTTTCTCAACATCACCCGCGTGGTTCGTCCGCTTCGCGTTCCCCGGCAAGAGCCGACCGACGCAGAGCTCTTCGGAGCCTACCGGCGGAAGTTCGGCGCTTAAGAGGTCATTAAGGCGTCCTCAATGCCCGTCATGCGCACCTTGCGCGACGTGATCGACCATCACGCCGAGGTGCGGCCTGACGCTCCGTTTCTGTTTGCCCCAGAGCCTGACAGCGCTATCACCTATGGCGAGCTGCGTGAGTCGGGCCGCGCGCTCGCAGGATTCCTCGCTGACGCCGGTGTCGCTCCCGGCGAGGTGGTTTCGTTCATGCTGCCTAACGGCGCCGCGGCCGCGACGCTCCTGCTTGGCACCATGGTTTCGGGCTATGTCGTTTCGCCGCTGAATCTTCTCGCCCAGGATGCGCACCTCGAATACACCCTCGCGCATTCCGAAACGCGCTTCGTGTTTGCCGCGCCCGAGTTCGTCGACCGCATAAGGCGTCTGCTGAGCACGACCGGTCGCAGCGTCACGGTGCGTGCAACCGATCCCGATGATCTGAAACTCGACGACGGACACGCCGAGACGCCGACAGGCATCGATTCGAACACGCCGGCCTTGCTGATGTACACCTCGGGCACCACCGGCTTGCCCAAGGGCGCGCTGCTGTCGCACCGCAATCTGGTGCACGCCGCCGAGGCCGTGGTCAGCGCACATGCCCTGACCGCGGCGGACAGGGTGCTGTCGTCGCTGCCCTTGTATCACGTCAACGGCCAGTGCATCGCGACCGTCAGTCCGGTTTTCTCTGGAGGAAGCATCGTGCTGCCGCATCGCTTCAGCGTGTCGCAGTGGTGGTCGCTGATCGAGCGCTATCGCCCGACGTGGCTCAACATGGTGCCGACCATCATCTCGTATTTGCTCAACGGACCGGATCTCACGCCCGCGCAGGTCGAAGCCTGCCGCGGCATTCGCTTTGGGCGCTCGGCGTCGTCGCCTTTGCCGCCGGAGCAACACAGGGCTTTCGAGCGGCGTTTCGGCGTATCGGTGATCGAGGCGATGGGACTGACCGAATGCGCGTCGGTCGCGTTTGCCAACCCGCTCGAGCCCGCGCGCCGCAAGTATGGCAGTCCGGGACTGCCGCTGGGCCTCGAGGCGCGTGTGGTGGCGCCGGATGGACGCGCGCTCGAGAAGGGCGCGTCGGGCGAGATCCAGTTGCGTGGTGCCAATATCATGCTGGGTTACTACAAGGCACCCGAGCTTACTGCGGCGACGCTGACCGCGGAGGGCTGGCTCGCCACGGGCGACTTGGGTTACTGCGACGATGATGGCTTCTATTTCATCACCGGCAGGCTCAAGGAGCTGATCATCAAAGGTGGCGAGAACATCGCGCCGCGCGAAATCGACGAGGCCTTGCTGCAGCATCCCGCGGTGCTGGAAGCCGCGGCCGTGGGTATACCCGATGCGCACTACGGGCAGGATATCCTCGCCTGCGTGGTGCTCAAAGCGGGGATGCAATGCTCGGAAGAAGCGTTGCGGGCTCACTGCGTGCGCGAGCTGGGGCCCTACAAGACGCCAAGGATCCTGCGTTTCGTCGCCGCTCTGCCCAAAGGCGCTTCGGGCAAGGTGCAGCGTCTGAAGCTGCTGGACGTGACGTGAACGCAAGGCCGCCATGGCGCGCGTCCCGCGAGCGAACGTGCAAGAATGGCTCGGAATATGGCGGCGACGGACCGCTCGCGGACGCGCCACGCTGAGACTGGGATCGTTAGAATAGTTGTCGCAGCAGGAAAAGCGAGGTCGCAACGCGATTGGTCGTCGTGGCTGGCGGGACATCGGGGAGGTGGCATGCGGTACGGGTTAGGGGAGGCGCTCCGAAGCGTGGGCGTCGCAGTGTTGTTGGTTGCGACCGGACAGAATGCTTTCGCCGCGTTGCCGCCCGGTGTCGCCGCGGAGGTCGTGGACCTGCAAGGTAGCGGCGAGCGAAAACCCGCACAGGATGCCGCCTGGGTGCCGGCTCGCTCACGTGACGATCTGTCCGGAGGCGCCTTCGTGCGTACCGGTCCCGCGAGCAAGATGGCGCTTGTCTTTGCCGACGAGACCCAGGTCCGCCTCAACCAGAATTCGCTGTTGCAGGTAAAAAGCGTTGCCGGTAGCGCAGGCGCAACGACGACGCTGCGCCTGGAGCTCGGACGCGCATGGTCGCAGGCGAAGCGCGTTCCAGATGGCCTCCAGTTGGAGTCGCCGTCCGCGACGGCCGCCATTCGCGGCACCTCATGGGAGCTCGAAGTCGACGCGGCCGGAACAACCACCTTGGCGGTGCAGACGGGTTCGGTCGAATTCTTCAATGCGCTCGGAAGCATCACGGTGGCCGCCAACGAGGCCGCGGTTGCAGTCGTGGGCCAGGCGCCGGCGCGGATCGTGCTCAGCAATCCGCGAGACCGCGTGCA
>JADGRP010000209.1 GCA_017880805.1 Burkholderiales bacterium | reverse complement strand
GCCGAGCGCGATCGGGAACGCACCGTGGCGCAGGACGACGACCGCCGTCGCGGCAACCGAGCTCGCGCTCGGCGGTCCGTGCGGCACCAGGAACGAGTACGCGAACGCAAGCGGGAATCCGGCGTTGGCATCATAGGCGTCCACCACTTGGCGATGACGTCCCTTCAGCACTCCCGGCCAATCCGCCCCGTCGGAGGGCGCTGCCGTGGATTGTGCACGCACCGGCGTCGTCGCAAATCCCGCAAGCCCGACTGCCATCGCGCCGGCGAATCGGCCGAAGAAACCTCGGCGGGGCATCGTGTCGGTCATGTCATGCGTGAGATTGGTCATGTAGTCCTCCATTTTTCTGCATCTGCGCAAACCATCGGCTGGCGAGAAAGCTGTGAAAACAATAAGGACATCGCCGCTGACACGCGGATTCAGTGTCGTGCTGCGGCATCTTCACAGTGTTTGCTTGATTGCGTCGATCAATGCTGCTGCCTGTCGCATATTCCGACCCGAAGATATGTCTTCTGGCGGCCGAAATAGTTCAGCGCTCCCGGCCGACTTTTCCACATCCGCGACCGGCAGCGGTGGCGACGTGTTCGGAGCCCAAGCCCTAGCGGCTTCCCATGGTGAGCGATTGGCGGAATCATGGGGTATGCCCGCCCTCACCCGCCGCCCATACCCCGAGCGCCCCGATTGCTGGCCTTGGGTCCCGGCGGCCGCTGCCGGGAATCGGAAAGGGCCGCTGCCTCGCATGAGAACCGCGGCTGTTTTTATGTCAGAGGACGCCTTGTCGCGCCCACGTATAAACCAGCGCGATCAGCACGACGGCCAATCCGAACGCGCCAACTATGCAAAGCATCATCTTGTCGCGGTCGGTCCAATTCACTTTTGCTGGTCCTCTCGGGGGCTTCCGCAAGCGCGCGGGCGCGCAGGCCGCCGACCAAGTGCTCAGCCCAAAAACGGCGACCCGATAGGTCAATGCTGCCGAGGTCGTCATGTTCCGCAACGCGCCAGCGCAATACGCTCGGCTCACGGTGCCTTTGCCAACGCCTTCTCCGTGACGAGCGCAATGCCGTTCAGCGCACGCCGCGCACTTCGGCTGACTGCCCCCGCTCGCTTGCGAGCGCGATATGGGCCAGTCTTTGTGTCGACCGCAGGGCTTCGTATGCGTCCATTGCGCCTACCTTCTCGGCTTCGACCAATCGACCTCCGCTGCTCTCGTCATGGCCGGCGAAGCCGGGTTCTTCACCTTGACCCAATGCGGCGAGCGTCCTGCCCGGTACGACCGATCCCGGTGTTTGGAGACCAGTCCTTCCAGTCCCATGTTGCATGCGGCGTGGAATAGATCGGGACCGATCTCGCCCTGCTCGAACGGCGCGATGAAGATGCCATCGGTACGGCGGGATAAAAGCCGCGCCAGATTAGCCTTGCGGATTGATAACGGCAGCGTACGCATATCGCCGTCCTCCCCGGCCAGCATATCGAAGGCATAGAACTGGACCTCTTCGTCATGCTTGCGAGAATACAGGGCCGCGAAGTCTGAGATGCCATTGACCCCGAGCACGACTGCTTCGGCACATACGCCGTCATTCCTCAAAGGGCAGCTTCGCCTGATCTTCTGACCAATCGATGACCTCGAACATCATTCCGCGCCCGAGCATTTCCGTCTCGATGTCGGCGGCGTGAAGCTTTCACTCGGGCGTCTCATGGACGCGGAATCGGATTTCCATGCCCTGGCGTTTGAGCGCGTCATCGGCCGCCAAGGCGCCGCGGATGCCCTCGTACACCATCGTGAGACTGTCGTTCGTGAACGCCTTGCCCTCCATCGCAGAATACGTCGAGAATATGCGCGAGGCTACGCTCAACCCACTGAATGATTACGACGCGGAACTGGCGGCAGAGTTCGCAGACTTGATGCGGAAGATCACAGCCTGAACAGGGGTGGCCTGCGGAGGGTCGCCCTTTCTCAAGCACAACGGAACGGAGTATCCATTATTAGGAGGCCACCATGTCCTATATTAAGCGCCGGCTGTTTCCGACCGAGCACGTCAAAGACGCCGGTGGCCCGGGTCGTGCCGGTTTTAAGGGCAGAGCTGGCGACTGCGTTGCCCGTTCAATCTCTATCGCGACGGGTCTCCCGTACAATGAAGTCTATGCCCACCTCGCTGATGGCAATGCAACGCAGCGCGTCACGAAACGCACCAAGAAGTCGACGGCCGGCAAGCGCACCGCGCGAAGCGGCATCTACATCAAGCGTAAATGGTTCAAGGACATGGCCGAGTTGGGTTTGAGTGGCAACCGACGATGAAGATCGGTCAGGGCTGCCGGGTCCATCTCCGCGCCGGGGAACTCCCGGACGGCAAGCTCGTGGTGCGAGTCAGCAGGCATATGGTCGCGGTGATCGATGAGTGATCCACGACACTTACGATCCATCACGTGATGGGACGCGGTGCGTGTACGGCTACTGGAGACTCGGGCGACGGTAGCCGGATCCATGGATAGGACAGTAACGCTGGCTTGATCAGGATCGTCGCCGGTGACAAGTTATAGGTATCGGGGATCGTTGACCCGACAAACTGGCACCGCACTGGCGCGCCGTGCGCCCAGAGGCGAGGCAGGCAATGCTACGTTCGAGCGCCGCTCGACGCAGTAAGCCGCCGCAAACAACGCAACGGCACAAGCCGTCGAGGGAGACCTCGGCGGCTTTTGCGTCTGAGTGTGACGGCGCTGCCACCGTGCTGGCCGCCTCATTCACCAGGTCGCGCGGAAATTCAATATAGACCGGCAGCGAGCGCTCGCGTGCGCTGCGCAACACGCGCGCGATCTCGACGGGCGCGGCTTGGGGATCGTTGAGTACCGCCTGG
>JADGRP010000208.1 GCA_017880805.1 Burkholderiales bacterium | reverse complement strand
GGCGAAGGGGGTTACCCAGCGTATCTTTCGTCGCGGCTCGCCGATTTTTACGAGCGCGCGGCGATCGTCGAGACGCTCGCCGGCGACCGCGGGTCGGTGACGGTGATCGGCGCGATCAGCCCGCCGTCGGGCGATTTTTCCGAACCGGTGACCAGCCACACGAAACGCTACGTCAAGGCCTTCTGGGCGCTGGACGTCAAGCGCGCGCAGGCACGCTTCTACCCGGCCGTGCACCCACTGCAGTCGTATGCCGAGGACGCGCGCGACTTCGCGCCCTGGTGGGCCGCGAACGGCAACGGCGAATGGTGGAAGCTGCGCCGCCGTTTTCTCACGCTGCTCGACGAGCAGGCGCACCTCGAGCGCATGGCGCGGATCATCGGCAAGGATGCGCTGCCGGTGCGCCAGCAGCTGACGCTGTTCTGCGCCGATCTCATCAACGACGCGTTCCTGCGGCAGTCGGCATTCTCGCCGATCGACCGCGTCTGCAGCCCCCGCCGGCAAGCGTCAATGATGCGGCTCATCGGCAAATTCGTCGATCTCGCCGAACGCGCGGTCGCCGCTGGCGTCCATCCCGAGCGGCTTGCATATCTTCCATCGTTGCGCCCGCTGCAGCGGATGGGTGACGAAATTTCCGATACGGAACTCGCGCGCTTTGCCGCACTGGAGGCAAACCTCGATCGCGAGTTCGCAGAACTCGTGCACGCCAACAAGGCAGGCGATGCGACTCACGGTTGAAGGCGCGGCCACGCGGTTGGAAGGTCCGCTTTTGTTCCTGCGGCGGACGCTCGACGTCGGCCTGTACGACGCGGTCGAAGTACGCGGCGGCGACGGCCGCACGCGCCTGGGACGCATCGCGGCGATCGACGAGGCGTTCATGACGATCGAAGTGCTCGAATCGACGTCGGGCCTGGCACTACCGGACACGGTGGTGCGCTTCTTCGGCGAACCGCTGACGTTCGGCCTCTCGCCCTCGATCCTCGGCCGCGTATTCAACGGCGTCGGGCAGGTGATCGACGGCGGTCCGCCAATCGCAGCAAGGCAGACGCACCGCATCGAGGGCCTGCCGATCAATCCAGTCGCACGCGCGGGACCGCGCGACTTCATCGAAACCGGCGTCACGGCGCTGGACCTGATGAACAGCCTGGTGCGCGGCCAGAAGCTGCCGATCTTTTCCGGCGGCGGATTGCCGCACGACCGGCTCGCCGTCGAGATCGCAAGCCACGCGCGGCTGCGCCAAGGTCCCGACGCCACGGGCGGCGATTTTGCGATCGTATTCGCCGGCATCGGTGTGCCCTACGACAGCGCGGAATTTTTTCGCAAGAGCCTCGAACAATGTGGTGCACTCGAACGCACGGCGCTGTTCTTGAACCTCGCCAGCGACTCGTCGACGCAGCGGCTGCTGACTCCGCGTTTCGCGCTGACCGCGGCGGAGTATCTTGCCTTCGTCGAGGGCAAACATGTCCTCGCGATCCTGACCGACATGACGAACTATGCGGAGGCGCTGCGCGAAGTTTCATCGTCGAAGGGAGAGATCCCGAGCCGGAAGGGCTTTCCGGGCTACATGTACTCGGACCTGGCCAGCCTGTTCGAGCGCGCCGGCTGCATTCGCGGCGCAAAGGGCACGCTGACGCAACTGTCCATCCTTACGATGCCCGCCGACGACATCGGCCACCCGATTCCCGACCTGACCGGTTACATCACCGAAGGCCAGATCGTGCTCTCGCGCGACCTCGACCGGCGCGCGATCTATCCACCGATCGATGTGCTGCCGTCGCTGTCCCGATTGATGAAGGACGGCACGGGTGGCCAGTACACGCACCCGGATCATCCGGCCTTGTCGAGCCAGCTCTATGCGGCTTACGCGCGCGCCGTGCAGGCACGCGTGCTGGCGAGCGTCGTCGGCGAGGAAGGGCTCGCGGCCGCCGACCGCCAGTATCTGGCTTTCGGCGCCGCGTTCGAGGACCAGCTCGTCAGCCAGTCGGAACCGCGCACACTGGAACAGAGCATGGAAGTCGGCTGGCGTCTGCTCGCCGGATTGCCCGTGACCGAGCTGACGCGCCTGTCCGACGCACAGATCGCCGCGCATCTGGGCGTGAAACCGTAAGCCATAGGGATTTCGTCCGCCATGCACGTCTTGATCTGCGGTTGCCGTCCGGTGTTCGAATGAGTGAAGCAAGCCCTACTCGCGCGGTGGTGCTCGAGTTGAAGGACGAGCAGCGGGCCATGCACGAGGGTTATGTATTCCTCGACGAGAAATGTCTGCTGCTCGCCGGCGAAATCCTGCGCGAGCTCGCGCGTTACGCGAAACTCGACCGCATCTTGCTCGACGCGCACCAGGCAGCCACTCAGGCGCTGCAGGCAGCGATCGCGCGCCATGGGCTGGAAGACCTGCAGGTTTACCCGCCGCTCGACCAGACCGCCGCGACACTTGCGCGTGAAGCGCGTTCGCTCATGGGCGTGCGCTTGCAGGACGCCACCTGGCGATCGGCGGACGAAGCGCCGCGGCCGTCGGTTCAGCCGTCGCCCGAGGCCGAAGCGTGCCGGCGCGCATTCGTCGCGTTGATTGCCGCGGCGGCCCGGCTCGCCGGCGTCACCGGGAATCTCGAGCGGCTGTCGTTCGAGTATCGGCGCTCGGTACGCCGGGCGCGCGCGCTGCAGGATGTCCTTTTGCCGGAGCTCGACCAGGCGGTCTACCGGATCGAGACGCGCCTGGAAGAACTCGAGCAGGAGGACGCCATCTCGATGCGGCGTCGTACGTGATTGTCTCGTGAGGAAACTTGGCCGTCGATCCAGAGCATGCCTGCTCGCGCTGGAGATGCCGTTTGACTGAAGCGCTAACGGCTAGGATACTTCGCCATGCGCGGGCAAGTATTATTTCGGCATGGATGGGTGATCGTGTCGTCGTTTTCCTCGGTTGGCGAGGCGTTGATAAGGGGTGAGACGGCGCTCGAGGATGCGCGGTCGGTGCGGCCGCTCAAGCGCGCGCGGCCGGCGCTGCGGACAGGCCGCTGGTAAGGCCGGTGCTCATTGGATAACGATGGGCTCACGCTTCAAAGACAGTCACCATGTTCACGCTGTTGCCGCCTTTCTGGTTGATTCGCGTCGCGGTGGCAGCCGTGTGGCTTTATGAGGGGCTGTGGTGCAAGCTCTTCCGTGGTCAACCGCATGAACTCAAGGTTGTCGAGGCCGTACCCTACTTTGGGCCCCGCATCGGGGCGCTCTTCCTTCAGGTGCTTGGCGCGGCCGAGGTCGCCTTGGGAATCTGGACACTGAGCGCGGTCGCGCCGCTGCAGTGTGCGGTTACGCAGACCTTGCTGCTCATCTCATTGAATGCCAGCGGCCTGCTCTGGGCCCGCCACATCATCCACGATCCGGGCGGAATGGTGGTTAAGAACTTGGCGTTCCTCGTGCTAGTGTGGGTTGCGGCCAGCTTACCGGGTTGGGCGTGACGACGACCGTCGCCAAGACCGCTTGGGAGCGCGGCCGCTTCGATGCGCGCGATGGCCCGCGCAAGGTGCTTTTCGGCCGCATGTACGAAGACGCGTCGATTGAATGCGGCGCGTTCCGAGCTGGGGGGCGCGTCTTCTGCATTGCCTCCGCGGGTTGCACCGCGATGAAACTCGCGCCGCGCCATGAGGTGGTGGCCGTCGACATTAATCCTGTCCAGCTCGCTTACGCCGAGCGGCGGTTCGCGGGCGACTACGGTGTGCGCGGCATCGCCGAGCGTGTCGTGGCTTTCGCGCGCACCTTATCGCCCGCGGTGGGCTGGTCGCCGTCGCGGTTGCGTGCGTTCCTTAATCTTGACGACCCGGAGGAGCAGACCACGTACTGGCGTCGTCATCTCGACACTTGGCGATTCCGGGCCGCCCTCGACGGGGTCTTCTCATTGACCGCGCTGCGCGCGGTCTACGCCTCGCCGTTCCTCGACTTCTTGCCGCCGCGCTTCGGGGCAGTCATGCGCGGACGCATGGAGCGCTGCTTCGCCCGGCACTCCAACCGCACCAACCCCTACGCACGTGCGCTGCTGCTCGGTGAGTTGTCCGACGAGCAGCCGCCCCCGGAGGCGAAGGCGATCCGACTCGTTCACGCCGATGCGGCCGCTTATCTTGAACGCCAACCCGCCGGGAGCTTCGATGGGTTTGCGCTGTCGAACATCTTGGACGGGGCCGACGCAGTTTATGAACAGCGGCTCTTTGCCGCGGTGAAACGGGCCGCCGCGCCGAGTGCAATCACGGTGCTCCGCAGCTTTCGCGAGGCACGGATCGCTCTACCGACGAACCGTGCTGCCGAGGACCGGGCAATGCTCTGGGGCATCGTCGATGTGAGGCCGGCGGCCACGCTGTGAGGAGCTCAAGGTGCGCACGAGGCCGCGGCTCATGCGTTCTCGCAGTCTTGGACTTCACGGTCCTCAAGAGATGCAACAAGATCAGCTGCGGATTCGCAGCGGCAGTGTATTGGTGTGGCTCGTTCCTAGAGGATGGAGTGAACCGCACCGAGGCGATTCGCCAGTGTATCCAGACAAACCAATTGAGCACCGATCGATGAAACCCGCGGCGACAGGGACCAATGCCCCAGCGGGAAGAAGCGCCGACGCCACGAGCGCGGCCATGGTCGTGGCGCGACAGTCTAGATCGATCGTAACCCGGATAAAGTTCGCGACTTCGCCCGAGCGGGTGTGGGGTGGGCTTATGTTCTACGAGCAGATCGAGGAGCGGCCGCCGCTGCACCTGCGCCTGCTTCTGCCGTTACCGATTGGGACCGAAAACTCGAAGTCGAGGGTCGGCGACGAAGTGAAGTGCTTGTACGAGGGCGGACACCTGCTGAAACGCATTACGCGGATCGACGTGGGGCACCACTACGGCTTCGACGTCGTCGAGCAAAGCCTTGCAATCGGCGGTGGTCTAGCGCTTTCGGGGGGTTGCTATACGCTACGTGAGCTTCCGAGCGGCAATACGGAGGTCGCGGTCACAACCCGGTACGCGAGCGTCAGGCGCCCCAGATGGCTGTGGAAGCCGATCGAGGCGGCTGTTTGCCACATGTTCCATCGTCACCTGCTCTCTGCGATGCGACGCAAGGTTGAAGCGGCGTGACTACCCTCAGACCTTTGGACACACCCGGATTCTTAGTGCCAGCAGCGCTTACAGCGCCCGCTCATTGGTCGGTCTTCTTCCAGCTGGCGTCCGGGTCGTAGCGCGTCATCCGCTCGGCAATTGCAGCCGTTTCCCTGCCAAGATTCTTTTGGTACACCACGCCCTCGTGGTTGCAGATCAGGGTCATGACGCCTGACGCGCCCCATCGCGCGGGGTAAGCCACCAGCGCAAAGCCGCCGATCATCTTGCCGCGCACCATGTAGCTGAACGCGCCGCCCGGGCTGTCCTCGCCCTGTGCCGTGAGAATCCTGTAGTAATAGCCGTGGTACGGATCGTTTGCGAGGTTGACGTAGCCCTGCGCCTTGGCGCGCGTGGTGAGCGGGCCGAGCGGACTCATCGCTTCGCCTTCCCGGGTCTTCCAATACAAGCCGTCCTGCCGGCCAGGCGTGCTGATCAATTGCTGCGCGTATTCCAGCAGGCCATCCTTGTCACGATCCTTGGTCGCGTATTCGCGCTGCGCGTCCACGTAAGCGAGGCAAACCTGGATGGCCGCGCGCTCGTTTTTTCCGATTCGACGGTTGAGGACCTCCTCGGCTCCGGCCTTCGAGTCGAATGTCCAGCCGCTCGCCGATCTGACCAGCGGGAACGGAAAGGGAAATTCCTCCGAGCCGATCAGCAGCGTGGCCTTCGCAGCACCCGCCGGCTCGATCTTGACGCTCGTCTCATAAGCTTCGAGGAAACGCTTGCGTCCCGCCACATCCTGCACCGGGTCGCCGGAACGTATCACCTTGCCGCTTCCGGGCCCCAGCACCGCATGGATCTGTTTCAAATCGTCGGAGCGAAGCGCATTGGCGAGCGCGGCGGCTGCCTCTTCCGGGGTGGCGAACGTCTGCTGCGCGATCGGCCTGACCTTGCCCGTCGCCGGCGCTTTCGAGGGAACTGCGGTTTGCGCGAGGACCATCACCGGCGAGGTCACCACGGTGGCGACGAAGGCCACGCTCCAAAGCAAGCGCCGCTTCATCGCTGGCCTCGCTGCGGCGCCGATCGGACGCCGGCTGACTGGCGGCTCATCTGGCCGCGGTTGGCATCCATCTGGACTTGGGCGCGCGGCTGCGGAAAGTAGGCAGCTTGCGGCGCGGATTGCTGCGGCATCGGCCGGGCCATCGGCTGCAGTTGCGGCGCCGTGCGCGCGAACGGCTGTTGCTGCGGCACCGGAAGGGCTGTCCCCTGTTGCGGCCGCTGCACCTGGCGCTGGCCACTCTGCTGCGGCTGTGCCAGGTCGCGCCCACGGTACGGTTCGCGCGCCTGAATCGCGGCCGTGTTGGGTCGAATATACCGGGCCACCGAGCCGTTGTCTCGGTAGGCCACGCCATGGCGGTGCTCGGGTAAGTGCGCCCATTGCCCATCGCGCCACCGGTTGACGTATTGCGGCCGATTCGCAAAGTTGTTGTTGCGAACGTCGACACCGATGCCGTGACCGCGCCAGTTCGGGCGCGCCCACCCCCAATGGTTATTCGAAATTCGCCACGCTGCGCCAAAGAATATTCCTATCGCGATTCCTGCCGATAGATCGGGGTAACCGTAAATCGGCGGCGGATACCAATAGTCGGGCTGGTAGACCGGATCCGACCACGGACCGTAGATCACCCTCGGGTCGTAGACGGGCACGTAGACGTATTCCGGCTGCGCCGGTTCGATGTCTATGAAGCCTGCTTGATTCGTCACCGTTTGCTGTGGCGTGTTCCGCAGGTTTCCCGCCGCCTGCGCTTTGCTGCGCAAGGTCTGCACGGTATCCATGACCTGCTGCTGGCTGGCCAGGAACGCGTCGCCCAGTCGCTGAGTCCAGTCAAGCTTGTCGTTCATCATCACCAGCACCTGAGGGTAGGCGGTCAATGAAAGCACACTCGGGTCCCAGTTCTTGTCACTCAGTGCCTGGTCGAGCGCGTCTCCGGCAAGGGAGGGATTCTGCTGCACGAAGCGAGCCGCCATCACAATTTCGAGAGGATACGTCGAAGCCATGAGTATCTGAGCCAGTATTTGGTCCGGATAAAGCGCGATCGGCGCGAGCAGCGCCTCGAGCTCGCCCTGCGGCAGCGGAGCCGCGACCGCGCTTGGGTCGTTGGCCGCAGCGACTGGCTGCTGCCCGTGCGCTACCGTGGAGACAATCACCACCAGTCCGAGCAAGAACACGAAACCGTGGCGCAATCGCTTCAACATAAGGCTGCACTCCGAGGGAGCTTCGAATATCGGTATCTTCATCTGGCGCGTGCTATGGCGCCCGAACGATCGTGTAATTGTTACCAAGCTTGAACCTACCGTCAATTTATATCAGACCGTTCCATGGCGAGTAGGTTCCTAACGTCTCGGTCCCTGCATCGGCTCGATACTTCTGCGATCGCAGTACGGTCACGGAAGGCGGCACGGTCGGTACGGTAGAGCGCGGGGCGGCTGCCCGCCGAAGAATACTTGCTTGGTCAGGCGCGAATGACCCGTGCCTCGATGCGACAGCCGCGCGGCGAAATCAGCGATAGATTTCTCACATTGCGATTCTGCTGCAATTCGATGCCGAGGAAACCGGCCAAGTCGGCGTAGTGCCACCGGCACCTGTCATCGCTTCGCGGGAACCACCCAAGTCTCGTTCGCATGCCTCAGAAGCGCAGGATTGCTGCGGCAGCGGTCGATGAATGCCCGCACCTCCGGCGCGCGCCACGTGTCACGGTATGCCTGCCACGCGTCCTCGAGCGAATCACGGCGCAGATCGGCGGGCGCAAACGGCAGTGCGTTCAGCAGCTTCACTTTGCCGTTGGGAACGACGAGCAGCATCGCCTGCGGGCTCGCCAGCCGCCGCTCCATTTCGGTGACAATGTCCCACGGGTAGATCGAGAGCGCGATCGGCGCATCGATCGTTTCCGCGCGCTCGCGAAGCGCGGTGACCGCGCGCCGCCACTCCTCGTCGCTGCAGGCAATCCGCTGCCAGTCGGCCGCGGCGCGCCCGATGCGCATCATCGGGCCGGTGACGAATACGCCGCAACCGAGCCTCGCGGCGAGATCGAATGCGGCGACGATCTCGTGGAGGTTAAAGCGGGTGGGGACGAACACGAACTGCGGCACACGGCCACGCGCGGACAGCCGCTCGATGGCGGCGATCGCCGCGGCGAAGCTCGATCCAGGACGCACGCGCTCGTGCGTTGCTGCCGTCGCGCCGTCGACCGATATCTGGATGCATTGGACGGCGAGCTCCGCGAGCCGGTCGGCCGCGGCCGCGTCGATGCGGCTGCCGTCGGTCTCGATCTTGAGGACGATGCCTTCGTCCGTGAGTATCTCGAGTAGATCCCAGCAATGCGGCACGCCGAGCGGCTCGCCGCCGCCGAAGGCGACATACGGGATGCCGAAGTCTGCAATGCGCCTGGCGAGGTCGAGCGCCTCGTCGCGGCGAAGCTCATCGCCCCATGCCTTGTCGGGACCGGATTCCTCGCAGCAGGTGATGCAGCGCGCGCCGCAGCGGTTGGTCAGCTGCCAGGCAAGAAAAAGGGGTGCCCCGTACTCATCGGCCGAGCGCCCCTGCATTGCGAAATGTCTGGGTAGCTCAGGTGAAGCGGATGTATGGCTGGGCCATCACCTGCTCGGAGACGTCCTCGAGCTTGGGCGTTTCCCACGCCAGCTTTTCAGTCGACTTTGTCTTCTCGGTCTTGAGTTCGTGGCCGGTCTTCGCGGTTTCGATCGTCAGGTTCGACTCGCTCATCTTTCCCTCCGTTAGGTCACACTTGCGCGGCAGGCAGCAGTTGCCACGTATTGGCTCGCGCGTGGCGCGAGCCATCATCGACCGCGCGACGCACTTCATTCCGGACTCTATCACTCCTCCAGGCGCTGCGGTAGACCTCCCAGGCCTCCGCGAGCGTGTTGCGGCGCAGATCGGCGCAGATCTCCGGGAGCGCGGCGGCAACCTTCACCCAGCCGTTCGGCAGCACGAGCAGGGTCGCGGGAGGCGTGTCGAGGCTCGCGCGCAACGCGTCCTCGATTTCGAACGGAGCGTAACAAAGCTCCAGTTCGCCCTCGAGACTCCGCGTCAGGCGCTGCAGCAGTCGCCGGAACTCGAGGTACTTCGGCTCTGCGGGCGCCAATTTTTCCCACAGCCGCGCCGCGGTGCCAATGCGCATGAGCCGGCCGGTATTGAACCGGAATGCACCGAGCGCCCGTGCCCTCAGTACGACCTGCTCGGTCTCGTGGATGTTGAGCTGCGTCGGCGCGAAGGTGATCTCCAACGGCATTCCTGCGGCGCGGACCGCGCGGCACGCGTCGTGCGCCTTGGCGAGCGATGCGCCCGGCCGCTGGCGTTCGTAGACCGCTTGGGTATCGCCATCGAGGCTCACCTGCACGGAGCGGATGGGCAGGCGTGCGAGCCGCGCGGCCACGTCGGCATCGAAACGCTGCCCGTTGGTTTCGATCTTCAGATGGATGCCCGCCCGGCCGAGCTTTTCGGCAAGGTGCAGGAAGTGCGGAACGACCAGCGGCTCGCCGCCGCAAAGCATCACATAGGGAACGCGGTTCTCGATGATCTCCTCGGCAAGCCGCATCGCCTCGTCGGCATCGAGCTCGTCCGGCAGCCGCTTGCCCGGCGCCGACTCGGTGCAACAGTGCAGGCAGCAAAGGTCGCAGTCGCGCGTGATCTGCCAGGAAACAAGCAGCGGCGCCCCGAGTTGATCGATGAAATTCATCCGTGGAACCGCCGCCAAGCTTGTGCCAGGATCCCGACGCTGAACAACAGAACGGTAACGAGATAGCAACCAACGATATGGCGCACCGCCGGCACGAACGCGCGCGGCGCTTCGTAGGTGCGCACCGCACACTTTCCGCTGGCGACGAGCAGCGGCAGCGCCAGCAGCGCAGCAAGACAGCCGGCGGGAAAGACACCGGCGATCACGCCAACCGGTATCACCAGCAATCCCGCTGTCGCCAGTGCGAGATACAGGAAGACCGCGCGGCGGCGGCCGAGCCGCACGACAAGATTGCGCTTGCCGACCAGGCGGTCCTGGTGGAAGTCGGGAATCGCGTTGACAACCGCGAGCGCCATGATGAGACACCCGGGCACCAGCGACGCATAGAACGCGCTCCACGACACCGCACGCGCGTGCAGATAGAGGCTGCCCAGCACCATCCACGGCCCGTACGACAGCGCGATGACGAGCTCGCCCAGTCCGCGATACGCCCACCGGATCGGTGGCGCAACGTAGAAGATCGCCGCGGTCCCGCCCAACAGAGCGAAGGCGAGGATAGGCCATCCGCCACGAACGGTCAGATAGACGCCGACCGCCAGCGCGCCCGCGAACGCGGCGATCCCCACCCAGAGCACCGCGTCGGACATCGGCGGCAGATCCTGCGGATTGAATACGCGATCGGTCCCCATGCGCGAATCGAAATACTCGTTGAACGCCTCGACACCGATGACCGCGAGCACGACGCCGCCGAGGCCGCTCCAGAAGATCGCCGCATCGAAGGCGCCGGCGACAGCGTAAGCCCATGCGGCGCCGAGCAGGTACGGCAGAAGCCCGGCGTAAAGAAAGAACCGGTAGCGCACCATCGCGCATACGCGAAGCAGGCGGTGCAATGCCGACCGTGTCGAAAACGGCTGGTCGGTCGATGCCGTGCTCAGAGAAAGACCCATTGATGCAGCGTCCTCGTCTTGCCCGGATCGGCGGCGAGATCCTCGACGAACTGCGCGACGCGCGGATCGTGCCAGGCGCGCCGGAAGTTGGCCCAAATCTCGTCCAGCGACTGGCGGCGGAAGTCCCCGCACACGAAAGGCAACGCGTTGATGAGCTTCACGAGCCCGTTGGGGAGCACGATCAGAAGCGCCGCAGGATGCCGCAGGCGATAGCGCAGCTCCTCGAGCAGCCCGGCTTCGTGATAATGCACGCGCATGCGGCCCCGGTACTCCTCAGTCTTGGCGCGCAGCACGTCGAAAAACCCTTCGTACTGTTCCTCCGACAGCTCGAGATGGCGCCACGCCTTGACCGCGTTTCCCGTGTACATCGTGCGACCGGTATAGAAGCTGTACGCGCCCAGCTCGTAAGCAAGGTCGACGACCGCGCCGATCTCGTTCACGTTGAAGCTCGCCGGCGAGAAATTGATTTCGATTGGAACGCCGGCGGCGTGCAGATTGCGCAGGCCGGCCGCGGTGCGGTCGAAATCCCCGCGCACACGCATGCGATTGAACGTCAGTCCGGACGCGCCGTCGAGGCTGACCTGCACCGCCTTGACGCCGAGCTCCTTCATTCGCGCGCAGTTGTCGACCGACAGGTAATGACCATTGGTCTCGATCTTGAGCTGGGCGCCACGCGTGCAGACGTGCTCGACCATCTCGAAGAACTGCGGATGCAGCATGGGCTCGCCGCCCGAAAAGGACAGGTAGGGGACCTCGTGGTCCATCAGCTGGGAGAGGATGTCGAATACTTTCGTCGCGTCGAGCTCGTCCGCGAATGCCTTGCCCGGCCCGCTCTCCTCGATGCAGTGAAGGCAGGCGAAGTTGCATTCGTTGGTGATCTGCCAGGCAATGTAAAGCGGCGCGGCAAGATCCTCTGCCTCGGCGGTCGTATCCGTCGCCAGTCCGGTCACGCGGCTAATCCTCGACGAGTTCTCGCCGTCGCAGGTCGGCGATAAAGGCGACGATTTCGCGTTCGATCGCTCCGTCGCGATCCTCGAAGCGGTCCTTCAATCGCGCCGTGATCGCGCGCTCGTCGCCACCCGCCTCGATCTCGCGCACGACGGCCGTGGCCGTCGGATTAAGCGTGAAGACCTTCTCGGAACGCGTCTCGAAAAGCACGCTGCCGAACTTCTCCGCGCGGAACTTGACGTATTTGGCCAATTGCATGGTCGTCGCACCTCGGGGCCGCCTGTGGCGGTGGGGTCGGATTTTGATATTAACATCGATCGGGATGCCGAGCGGCACCGCAACGAAACCGGGCCCAATGCGTACGCGATTTCCAGCCAGCACCCGCCATCTTGCGTGAGCTCCGGCGCCAGTCGCTCCTCGAGCCGGGAAATGTCCCGCCTTCTCTTCCTCTATGCGGACCCCGGTCTGCAGCCGCGCGCTCATCGCCAGCGATTTTCTTGGATTAGCGGCAAGCGCAAAGCAAGCCGCCGACGCTTTTAGCTCCAGCGCGGTCGGCAGCGGCGGGGTCTCTTGGTCTCGATATCAGCTTGCCGCAGCCGGTGTCTTTGGCGGGGATGCGTCGACCGAGATCGATGGTCCGGTTGCCTGATTGCTCGCGGCAAGACCGAGACTCCGGCAACGCGATGGTCGCCACGCACATCGCTAGTACTTGCCGTGCTGCTTATAAATGTAGTTGGTGAGTTCGACCGACTGCATCGATAGCCGCCGTTGAATCTGATGCACCGCGCGGACGATTGTGCGCATCACACGATAGACAATTTCGGGATGCGATGGCAGCAGCGATTCGAGCTTCTCGCGCTCGAGCCCGAACACGCGCGTGGGACCGATCGCGACCAGCGAAGCGTAGTGCCGGGTTCCGTCGATGAAGCTGAGCTCACCAACGAGGTCGCCGGCGCCCAGCGCAAAAAACGTCACTTCCTCAGCCGTCCCCACGCTCTTGACGACGCCGAGGGCGCCTCTGACGATGACATAAAGATGATTGTCGGAGGTTCCTTCCTTGACCAGCACTTCGCCCGGCTGGAGATCGCGAAATGCGAGGGTATCCGCGAGCGTGCCCGTTTGCTCATGCGAAAGCTCGGTCGCCAATTGCGATCCACGCAATGCGTCGACAATGGCTTGGTCGGTCATGATGTTGTTCCTAAGGTTGGAGACGCATCCAGACTGCTGTGCGGACGCTGCCGACCCAGCACTCGCTCCGCTCGGTTCGCAAAGGCGTCGACCAACGTGCTTGCAATGCCGCCGAATATCGAACCTGCGAGCTTGCCAACAAGCGCACCGCCGAATTCGTAGCGCAATGCAAAGTCGATCTTGCATGCATCGGGCGTCAGTTCGGTCAGCCGCCACTCGCCCTCAAAGCGCCGGAACGGGCCCTGCTCAAGATGAATTGCCATCCAATGCGGGCGTCGCTTTGGATTGCGGGTGGTCAAGCTGAAATAGACGCCGTGATAGTCGATGGTGATCTGTGCGACGACGACGCCCTCGTCACGGGTGAGAATAGCCGCGTTCGCGCACCAGGGCAGGAACTCCGGGTAGTGCTCCGCTGCCTCGATCAAGTCGAACATATTGACCGCTGAGTGGCCGATCAAGGCGGATTTGTGGATTTCCAACGAGGGACCTGCGCATAGTCGAAAAATCAACAATGCTGAAGAATAGCTCGCCGTCGGCTGGAAGCATAGGCGGGCTCATGCGATCTGCGATGCCGCGCCGGCGAAACCGGCCATCGAAAAGTCTTGGATGAAGCAGCCCTTGCGGGGGAGGGGGGTGCGACAATCGGTCGCGCCCGTTACTCCGCAGGATCGAACATTGAGCCGTTGCCTGCGAAGCGCGTACGTTAGAATAGCAGGCGAATACTTGAGCGTGCGGCAGAGCGCGCTCGCCGACACGCAGCAAGACACTCGGACGGAAGGAGCAAAGATGAAGATGATTGCCATGACCCTGGTCGCAGCGGTCGGACTGGTCGCGACAAGCGTTGCCAGCGCGCAGGATGCGCTCGCCAAGAGTAGCGGCTGTCTCAACTGTCACGCCGTCGACACCAAGAAAATGGGCCCGGCGTTCAAAGATGTTGCCGCCAAGTACAAGGGCAAAGCCGATGCCGAAGCGACTCTTGAAACCAAGATTTCCAGCGGCAAGGGACATCCGGCCGTCAAGGCGAGCGCCGACGACGTCAAGTCGTTGGTGAAATGGGTACTGTCTATGTAAGCTGCCGATTGGCGGCGAGCATGAAAAAGCGGGCGCAGGCCAGCTTTTTCTTAGACTGGTACCGAATATTGGGCCCGGCGCGTCGCCCTCGTCGGACTTCACTGCTATCTCGCCACGTCGCCAAGCTCTGACTTGATCGTATCGTTGATGCCCCGTTGGCGGGTGCGCTCAACTTCACGAGCTTGATGAAATTGCAGCCTATTCCCTCATGACACGTGTTGCAGTCGTTGTTGACCGGCGGCGAAGGTCTCGTCATAGAAGCTATTCCATACCTTGTATTCGGCCGGTTTAGTCACCCTCGCCGGATTCATCCAACCGTTCATGTATTTCGACAGCCATCAGCGCCGAGTGGCCGCCCCTGGCCGCGAAGTACATGTTCTGTGGGCGTCGTAGCTCGGCGTTGACCACGGTCAGTGACAAGCGCTGCCGAAACCCCGATGATTTGTTCGTAACTGCGACATTTCGCCGCAACCATGCGCCGAAGCGCTCGTGGGCTCGGCTATTAGGACCCCACCCGGATCTGACGTTCCAAATCTGATGGATGCTGACTTGACCGCAGACCTGCAGCAATCGAAGCCAGCGCGCCAGGTATCGCTGGTCGCTTCGCTTCCAGGTGTCAACGATCGTGGTATTGAACCCGAGCTGCCCCCGAACGTGCGCGCGGCAGCGGCGCCGCCGGCACTCAGGGCAAGCGTAGGGCAGCTTATGATTCTGCGCACCATAGCCATCAGTGGGCAGACGGCGGCGATCACGACCGCTTGGTACCTGGGCGTGTCGTTGCCTATCGCAATTATGGCGTTGGTCGTCGGCGCCTTGATCGTCATGAATGCCTTGACCTGGATGCGTCTGCGCCGGCCGCGTGAGGCAAGCCACACCGAAATTGCGGCACACCTGGGATTCGATCTTGCGGCGCTCACTTTGCTGTTGTTCTATTCGGGTGGCATCGCCAATCCGTTCAGTCTGCTGTTGGTACTGCATATTGTGTTAATGGCGCTGCTGCTGCCTGCTCCGGCGGCGGCGACAGGAACCGTGCTGGTCGTCGCGTGCTATGTGGCGCTCACTCGCGTCCACGCTCCGCTCGAAATGGACTCCGGTGACGCCGTGCCGGCGCATCTCCTGGCCCTCGGGTCGTGGCTAAGTTTCATGTTGACCGCTGGTGTCGTCGCGTGGTTCGTGGTGCGCATGGTCGCGACACTACGCAACCATGATCGGCTGCTGAGCGACGCGGCGCAGAGAGCGCTGCGCGACGAAGCGGTGCTTCGGGTCGGCGCTCTTGCGGCCGGCGCCGCGCACGAGCTCGCGACGCCGCTCACGACCATGGCGGTTGCTGCCGGGGAGATCGTGCGCAACGCGGACTCGCCATCCCTGCAACACGACGCCGGCATCTTGACTTCACAGATCAAGATCTGCCGCGAGACGATCGCTAATCTGATGGCGGCTGCCGGTCATGCGCGTGCGGTAGGCGGCGGACGTGAACGGCTCGACCAATTTCTCGAGTCGATTGCTGCCCGATGCCGGACGATGCGCCCGGAAGCGAACATCGTTTGTGATTGGGGCGGCGTGTTACCAGCTCCAGAAATCTTTGCCGAACAGGCGCTGATGCAGGCGTTGTTGGCATTGCTCAACAACGCCGTCGACGCTTCGCCGAAAGAAGTACAATTCGCCGGCTACCGGGAGGGGGATGCATTGCGACTTTCCATTGCTGACCGCGGCAGCGGATTGCGTGCCGGCGATCAAGGCAAGCTAGGGCGGACGTTCTTCACCACCAAGCCACCAGGCAAGGGCACGGGGCTTGGCGTTGTTCTCGCGTCGCGCGCCATCGAGCGGCTCCACGGAACGCTGTGCTGGGAGAACCGGCCCGGGGGCGGTATGCGAGTGAAGGTCCTGTTGCCATTGGCTTCATTGAGCCTCGAGGCGCATTGATGATGGCTCGCCGCACCCGCGAAGGCGATGACAAGCCCAGCCTATTGTTGGTCGACGATGACGCCACTCTTTGCGACACGCTCGCACGGGCCCTTGCAAAGCGCGGGTTCGAGGTCAAGACCGCGCTCACTGCGGCAGCGGCAAGCAAGCTGGCCAGCGAAAGTCCGCCTGAGTACGCCGTGGTGGACCTGAGGCTGCCGGATAAACCGGGACTTATGCTTATACCGACCTTGATCGGCCTCGACCCCCATACTCGGATCGTGGTCCTCACCGGCTACGGGAACATTGCGACGGCCATTGAGGCGATCAAGCTCGGCGCAACGTATTACCTCTGCAAGCCGGTGGACGCCGACGACATCATCGCCGCGTTTTATCACGATGCGGGTAATGATGAGACAGCGGCGAAAGAGAAACCGATGTCGATCAAGCGCCTGGAGTGGGAGCACATCTGGCACGTGCTCCGAGAGCACAACGGCAACATTTCACAGGCGGCGCGAGCGCTGTCGATGCATCGCCGTACGCTTCAGCGCAAGTTGGCTAAGCGTCCCGTCAAGAATTGAATCGCTGTCAACCGTTGTCATTCGTCGGGTGCCGTATGGGCAACGCCCTTATGACAATCGATGCAGGTCGCCACCTTCAACAGGAACTGTTGACGCCGCTTTTTCCGCTGCGTTCTTATTGACCCACAGCGAGCTGCTGTGCGCTTTGGCGCTCGGCCTTGGTCGGTTTGTTGGACTTGGCCGGTGCCGTGGGCTTGGCAGGCGCTGCGGGCTTCGCGGTATCCGCCGGCGCGGCAGTCTGGGAATCGAGGTTCATTTCCGGCCACTTGCGCCCATGGCACGCCGGGTTGGAGCAGAAGCTGCCGCCGTCCGTGCCCCACTGGATCTTCCCGTGGCACATCGCGCAACTGTTGTCGGTTTGGCTGCGATGGTCGTGCATCCAATTGGGCTCCTCGTGGCTTGACGGCGGCGTGAGGTCGGGACTTACCGTGGACTGAACGGTCAGCAGGCCGTTTTCCCCGGCGACCTTCGGGAGCGCATGGCAGAGAGTGCACTGCAGCCGTATCGCTTCGCCCTTATCGTTCGTGTGCTTGCCATCGTGGCAACGGAAGCAGCCCGGGAAATCCTTGTGGCCGACGTTGTTCGGAAAAGCCTTCCATGTCAGGTCCTTGGCCGCGAACGATGACAAGAGCAGGATGCGCTTCATTTCCGCCGCGAACTTCTGCTCGGCCTCCTTCACCTTGGGCTTTTGCTCGCCCTGCGGCGCAGCGGCCGTGATCAGCTCTGCGAACTTTGCCGCGCGCTCCGCTTCGGGGCCCGAGATGGGACTGGCTTTTTGGATGATGGCGTCAGAGCGCGCCTTGATTGACGGCAGGCTTCGGTCGATGCGGCCCTCCTCTAGCGCGTCGTCGACGAGGTTGGCCGGGTTGCTGAACGGATGGCCCGCCGCATTGTGGCAGTCGATGCAGTCGATGCGCCGCAAGGGCATCTTGTCGACGTCGGCGCGGCTGATCCCGGCCGTGGAATCGAAATACGTTGCCGTCACCTTGCCGTTTGCATCGCGTACTTCGATCAGTGGGATCTTCTGCTTGGTGGGATCGAGCGCGACATATTCGAGGTCCTGCGCGATATGCCAGTGGATACCCTTCGCGACGCCCGCCCCGGGGCTAAGTTGCGGCGCCGTCTCCATGGAACCGCTGGCGAGCCCCGCGCCGGTGCCGGTGTGCAGCTGCAGCGTGGTCTTGCTCTCCGTGCTCTTGGCGTCGTCGTCGTAACGGTACTTCACCCGCATCGTGTCGTTGTGGCGTGCCTCCGGCCAGTGGCACGCCTCACACGACTCGCGCGCCGGGCGCAGGCTGTGCGTGGTGGTCGGGCGCTCGTAGCCGACGATCATGCCCCAAAGCTCACCGATGTGCGTCGGCTTGATCGCCATGAGCTGCAGTGTCGACAACCGACCCATATGGCACTCGACGCAGTTCACGCGGGCGTGAAACGACGCGGCATGCGCCTTCGGTTCCTCAGGGTGCACTGCGTGGCACACATTGGCGCAAAAAGCGTTGCTGTTCGAATACTCCCAGGCGACGATTCCGCCCGCGGCAAGCACTGCCGCGACGATTGCAACAAGGATGAGCGTCAGCACTGTGCCGAGCATCAGTTTGCGTCCAAGGCGGATATTCATCGCACATTTCCTATCAGAAATCCGCGGCGACGTGCCGTCACCAGGTCAGCTCCAAGTGCGCCCGCAGCACGAGAGTACGTCGTGGGGCGCGTGCGAGCCACAACGCAATTCGGCATCGCGTCCTTGCGCACCGTGCTTCAGCGAAAAATGCTGTACACGATCAGGACGATCGCGACGATGCCCAACAGCAGCGCGGTACCACCGACAAACCAGCCGAACGCGCGCGATTCGAGGGTCGGCGGCGGAGCTTCCTGTGCCGCCAATCGGCCCTCGCGGACCAGGCGTTCGTACTCGACCGCGCGCTCTTGCTTGAGCTCATGTTCAGAGATGCGCCCGGTGAAGACGACCGTGTCCATGGGGAACTTCTCCGGCCGCAGATGAGAGTTGAAGAAGTGGATGGTGAAGATGAATCCGACCGCGAGCAGCGCCTCCTCGCCGTGAACCAATGTCGCAATGTTGAAAATCCATCCAGGCAGTAATTTCGCGAAGAAGACCGGGAACCAAAGAAGTAACCCGGAGCCGCCGATAATGGCCATACCCCAGAAAACGGCCCAGTAATCGAATTTCTCCCAATACGTCCAGCGGTCGAATTGCGGTCGCGGCCCAAGCCCCAGAAACCACTTGAAATGCTTGTAAAGGTCGACGGCGTCTTGTGGTTGCGGAACCATCGAATCCGGGCCCCATACGATGCCGACAAAATCCTTGTTTTGAATGGCGCGGCGAATCAGCGCGATGATATGGCTCGCAAACATGCCCAGCATGACGAACGCACAGATGCGGTGAATGGCACCGGCTGCCTGAAAACCTCCCAGTAGGCGGGCGAGCGCGCCGGCCCAGGGTTTGTCCGAAAATAGCAGCGGCAGTCCGGTCAGCGCGCAGCCCACGAAGGAAAGCATGAGCAGCGCATGCATGATGCGTTCGGCGCGCGTGAATCGGCGGTAGTAACGGCCGCCGGCCGGCGTAGTACGCGTTCCAACGGCGGTCGTGGCTGCCATCGAAGATTTGCCGAGGCTTGTCATCAACGCTTCTCCTCGGTGTTGCCGCTATCGGTGCGGCGCGCCAGCCGTGCGCGCAGCGACCGTACGAACCAGAACAGCGTGTGGATACCGAAAAAGCCGATTACGCCGATCAATAGCCAGTCCATGAACAGCGCCGCGTAATAATACAATGGGTTGCGTGCGCGATCGTGCCGGTTCGCGTGCGGGTCGTAGTTGGCGAAATTCTCGGACGCTCCGGCGTGACACTTCTGACAAGTCTTGAGCCGGTTTTGCGGCGAAACGGTCGATGCCGGATTCGAAGCAGGCAGTATTTCGTGCGAACCGTGACACGATGCACAAGTCGCCATGCTCGAGTAGCCCAGCGCCGTGACTTGGCCGTGGAACGTATCGCGATACGTCGACAGGTAATCCGCATGGCAGGTGCCGCACTCATTGATCACCTGAGTCTTAAAGGCCGGCAGGTCGTGCTGCTGGATCCGATGCGCACTGTGGCAGTCGTTGCAGCCCGGCGCGGCCAGATTGCCTTCATGTCGCATCTGGCCGTGCTGGCTTGTCGCGAACTGCGCTCGCTCCTTCTTGTGGCAATTGCCGCAGGTATCCGGAATGCGCGCTCGATTGGTGGCACTTTCCGGATCGGACTTCGCGCGGATGGTATGCGCGCCATGGCAATTCGTGCAGGTAGGGGCGGAGGCCGCCGCGGCGCCTGTGAGCGCCTTCCCATGAATGCTGTCGTGGAACTGGCTGACGATGTTGCCGCCCGGCAGCTTGGCACTCGCCACCATCGCATCGTTGCCGTGGCACTTGCCGCACGTTGCTTCGAGGTTCGCGTGATTGGTACGCGATGCAGGATCCTTGGCACGCTTGATGTCGTGCAGGCCGTGACAATCGGTGCACGTCGCGGCGACGGTGCTGCCGCCCTTGCGAGCAATGCCATGTACAGTGTTGCTGTATTCCTTGACCTCATTTTGGTGGCAACTTGCGCAGGCGACCGGTTTGAGTTTTTCGGGATGCGGCAGTTTCTGCGCTGAGACGTCGCTATGGCAATCGGTGCACTTGAGATGCATCTCGCCGTGCACCGATTGGGCGAACGCCGCGCCTTCGACTGCGATCGATCTGCCATCGGCACGTTTTGCGTCCTTGTCGCCATGGCACGCAAAGCAAGTCTCATTGACGCCGGGCGCCGCCGGAGCCGTGCCCTGCGCGACTGCCGCGGCGATCGACCCCAAGCAGAGGATCGCGAAAATCGCTCCGATTCTCGGGAAAGAACTCAGTGGGGGCGGACGATACGTTGTCATTGACGTGGCGCGGACAGCAGTTGCGACGCTCTCATCACCGAATTGCGTGTGACGCCATTACAGCGAAGGATTCTTGCAAACGGTGTCGAAGACTGTCGCCACCGGCGGGGAGCGAAAACCACCTCGACGCGCCGTTCATCATGGTCTGCCGCCATCGATCCCCTTTCTTGGCGCCACATGTGTAACACGAGGCGCCGGTCTGCGGCAACAAAGACGGGCCACGTCTGATCCAAAACCATACGGTAGCGCTGTGGGGAAGCCTTTGACGTAGGTCAAGGTGTCGCAGAGGCGCCCCAAGCGTAAGCCCCGGATAGCGCGCGTATGCCGCGATCCGGCGGCGCTTGCCGCGGCAGCTTGCTTTTTGCCGTCAAAATCGCATCTGCTGGCACGAACAGCGCGGTCGCAAAGCAAACTGGTGCGACAAATTGCCGCACGACCATGGCTCATCGGATGGTGCGCTACCAACGGCGCCGCGACTCGCGCTGATCGGTACCATGCTGGTCGGCGCGATCGTCACCGCGTTGCGTGACGGATTGCAGGCCATCTCACGCTGCATTCAAACGTTCTCCCCTTGTGTCACGCGCAATCACTTGACCTGCACAACCTCGCCTAGACCGAGTCCGTCGATCGAGAAGACCATCGCGGTTCGGGCACAAATGGGATCATCGCAGCCGCCACGAGCTCGGCAATGTCGCGCGTCGCGATTGCTGTCTCCTTTTCCAGCGCCTTGGTGCCGTCGGACATCATCACCGTGCAATACGGGCAGGCCGTGGCAATGATCTTGGGCGCCTGCGGCAACGCCTGCTCGACGCGCGCGATGTTGATGCGCTTGCCGATCCTCTCCTCCATCCACATGCGGCCGCCACCCGCGCCGCAGCACATCGCCTTTTCACGATTCAAGTCGAATTCGAGCGGTGCATCTTTAACCAGCTGCCTGATGATTTCGCGCGGGGCTTCGAACTCGTCATTGTGCCGACCGAGATAGCATGGCTCGTGGTAGATCACCCTCTCGAAGTCGGGCCGAACGCGGATTCTTCCCTCGCCGATGAGCCGCGCGATCAACTGCGTGTGATGGATGACCTCATAGTGCCCATTGAACTCGGGATATTCGTTCTTGAGCGTGTTGAAGGCATGCGGGTCGCACGTTACGATGCGCCGGATGCCGAATTCCTTCAGCGTCGCGACCAGCGCTGCCGCGAGTTGCTGAAACAGCATCTCGTTGCCTGTGCGGCGCACGCACTCACCGGTCGATGTCTCGCGCGCGCCAAGGATCGCGAACTTGACTCCCGCTGCCTTCAGGATGCTCGCAAACGCGGCGGCGATCTTTTGCCCGCGTACATCGAAGGACTCGGCCGAGCCGACGTAAAAGAGGTAATCGAGGGCGTTGCCTTCTGCGGCACTGCGCAGGATCGGTACGCCTGCCGCGATCGCCCAGTCGCCGCGCGTGTCGGCAGGGAGACCCCAGGGGTTGCTCTGAACTTCATAGGCGTCGAAGATACCTCGCAGTTCGTGCGGAAATTCACCGTCCATCATCACCCGGTGCTGACGCAGCCGATAGAACTTGGGCAAGTGCTCGAGCTCGATGGGGCACGCGGCCTCGCAATAGCCGCAGGTGGTGCACGCCCACAGCGTCTCCTCGCGGATCGTGTCGGGTACGAGAGGCGGTAGTGCGTCGTCAGGTTTTCCGGCCACGAGGGCCTCGCGTTGCTCCAGAAGATGATGCTTCAGGCTGTCGAATACCCACTTGAGCGACAGCGGCTTACCGGTCAGGAAGGTCGGACACGCGTCTTTGCAGCGGCCGCACTCGGTACAGGTGAACGCGTCGAGGCCTTCCTTCCAGGTTAGATCGCGGACGCTTCGCACGCCGATGCGCATTTCCGCTTCCGCGTCCTCAGCCATCGCTTTTTCGAGATCGACCGTGGGCACGACGTTGGCAGGCCGGCCACGCCGAAAAAAAAGCGTCGGCAGCGCGGTCACGATATGAAAATGCTCGCCCATCGGAAGGATCACCAGGAACGCGAACACGGCCAGGAGCTGCGTCCAGTAGAAGATCCGGTAACCGGCAAGGAGAGTGGGCGAGGAAAGTCCGGAGAGGCCGGACGCGAGGGCGCCGCCAATAAAAGCGAAGCCGCGCTCGTGCGCGATACCTGCGTCGCTTGCCGAACGCAGTGCGAAGCGGAAGGCGTCGAACGCGAAGTCGGTGATCATGATGGCGATGATCAGCGACAAGATGAGCAGTGCCTCGCGGTTTTGCTCCAGACGCGGCGGCTTCAGCACAAAGCGCCGATAGAGTGCGTAGCCGCAGGCCAAGAGCACCGCCACCTCGATCGCATCCTTGAATGCGGCGAACAGTCCGCCGGCGATTCCGGGAAAAGCGACCGATTCGTCGTAGCCGATAGCGATTAGCTGCAGCTTGCGCAGCAGCAGCGACATGAAGCCTAAGAAAATGACGCCATGCATGAGTCCGGGCCTCCATTCGCGTCGGATCATGCGCGACTGGAAGAAACCGTTGACCAGGACTGCCTTGAGCCGCAACCCCGGATGATCCCAGCGCATCTCGGACTGAAGGCTTGCGATGATGGCAAGCTTGCGCTCCGCGAGATAGCCGAAGCCCGCGAACGCGACAAGCATAAGGAGTGTGATTCCGACAGGGCTCATCTAATGCATTTCCTCCGACCAGACGTCGGCGACAGCCCTTGTTTTCGCAACGATCCCGGAGACTGCCGACATGATTTGATTCTGACACCGGCATTGAGCGTCGATTTGATCGACGTCAAAGTCGTACGACCTGACTCCGTGGTTTACGGGGACTTCCATGAGGGATCAGCACGAAGCATCGTCTGTTGCCGCTTCATGCCCATCCTCCACGTTTCGTTTGCGTGGCGAAGCAACCCGGGGTCGGTTTGGAACTTGGAGATGAATTCGCGAACCTCTGTCGCGCGCCGGGCGGCACGACATGCCTGCCGGGCCTGCGCAAGGGATCCGTGCCGCAGATCAGCCGGCGCGAACGGAAGCGTGTTGAGGAGCTTGACTTTCCCGTTGAGCGGAACGCCGCCGTCAGCGAGCAGCTCGAAGAGTTCCCAACAATAAGGCACGCCCAGCGGCTCTCCCCCGCCAAAGGCAACATACGATGCCGAAAGCGGCGATACTTCGGGCGAGTTCGAGTGCTTCGTCCCGCCGGAGCACGTCCCCCCACGCCTTATCGGGGCCCGATTCCTCGCAGCAGGCGATACAGCGCGCCTCACAGCGGCTGGTCAATTGCCATGCGATGAAAAGGGGCGCGCAGTACTCCTCAACCGCGCGCCCCCGCATTGCGGAATGTTCAGATGTCTTAGGTAAAGCGGATATAAGGCTGAGCCATGACCTGCTCAGAAACGTCCTCTAGCTTGGGCGTCTCCCATTTAAGCTTCTCGCCCGGCTGGACTATTTCGGTCCTGCATACTTCGGCGGTCTTTGCGCTTTCGATCGTCACGTTCAAGTCGCTCATCTTGCCTCCGTTAGGTCAAACATGGGGCGCTGGTAACAACTGCCAAGTGTTCGCTTGCGCGTGGCGCGATTCATTCCCAATCGCGCGACGTACTGCTGCCCTCACTGCATCGTCTCGCCAAGCGCTGCGTTAGGCTTGCCACGCCTCCGCCAGCGTTTTGCGGCGCAAGTCAGCGCAAGTATACGGAAGAGCCGCCGCAACCTTCACCCATCCGTTGGGTAGCACAAGCATCGTCGCCGGCGGATTCTCGAGGCTTCCGCGCAGCCCATCCTCAATACTGAACGGAATGTAGCAAAGTTCCATTTCACGTTCAAGGACCCGTTTCTTTCGGTCGAGCATGCCGAGGAGCTTGCAATACTTATCCACAGCAGGCTGCAAGTTGTCCCAGAGACGCGCGGCAGTACCCAGCCGCATGAGCCGCTATTTCCAGCCCATTGCCACCATCTTGCGGCGCATAAACGCGATTTGCGTTGCGAGCGGCAGCTCTTTAGGGCAGACGTCGTGACATGCGAGCAGGGACATGCAGCCGAAAACGCCGTTGTCGTCGCCGATGAGCTCATAGAAGTCATCATCGCCACGCGTATCGCGGGGATCGAGCCTAAATCGCGCTATCTTGTTCAAACCGACCGCGCCGACGAAATCCTCGCGCATCCGCGCGGTGCCGCAACCGGCAACGCAACAGCCGCATTCGATGCAGCGGTCGAGCTCGTAGATCTGCTGCGCGAGCTCCGGCTCCATGCGCTCCTCGATCCGCGACAGGTCGACCTCTTTCTCCTTCATATGCACCCAGCCCTCCAGGCGCTCGCTCATGGCCCGCATCCATTTGCCGGTATTGACGGAGAGGTCGGCGATCAACTCGAACACGGGCAGGGGCGCCAGCGATATTTCGGGACCGAGATTCTTCGTCAGAGTGCGGCAGGCAAGCGCGGGGCGGCCGTTGATCACCATCGCGCAACTGCCGCAGATTCCGGCGCGGCAAACAAAATCGAAATGCAGCGACGCGTCCTGCGTTTCGCGGATTTCGTTGAGCGCGATGAACAGCGTCATTCCGTCCGCCTCCTCCAGGTCGTATGTCTGCATGTGGGGGACGCTCTCAGGCTCTTGCGGGTTGTACCGCAAGATGCCGATCTTGAGCTTGCGGTGTTGGCCTTCCGCCGCGGGTGCCTGGCGGAGAATCGCAACGGGTTCGGTCATGTCGGCCTCGCGGTCTGATGCTCTGCCGAAAGCGGCTCCAGCCGCTCGTCGATGCGTTCGTTGCGACCGCGAAGCCGAGTTGGCAACAACGTTTCATACGGCATCAACGCCTCCTGGATTGCCCAGCGCCCCGATTTCGAGAGCTTCGAGCGGGTTGCCTCGACTTCCGCGGCACGCCGTGCGGTGTCGGGATGGTCCAAATAATCCTTCGCACCATAGCCGCGCCAGCCCGGCGGCAGTTCCATTTGCATGACGTCGAGCGGCTCCCAGTTAAGCGAAGGCAGCGTGTCGTCCGCGTTTTTCCATGTCGCCAGCGTGCGCTTCAGCCACTCGGCGTCATTGCGGCGCGGATAATCCTGTCGAAAATGCGCTCCCCGGCTCTCGGTGCGGGTTAGCGCGCCGTAGGCGACACATAGCGCCAGCTTGAGCATTTTCTGCACCCGGTATGCGGAGACGAGCTCCGGATTCGCGCCGCGCGCGCGGTAGCGTAGTCCGATGTTGCGGCTTCGCAGCAGCAACTCCTGGAGCTCCTCGACTGCGGAGGCGAGATCGTCGCCGGCGCGAAAGATGCCGACTTTCGCGGTCATGATCTCCTGCATCCTGACGCGAAGCGCATTCGCTTCCTCATTGCCGTTGCCGGCGATGAGCGCATCGAGCTTGGCTTGCTCGCGCTGCAGGAATTCGTGGATCAGTCCGGTTGAGATCTCGACGTCGTTTTCGGGGCTCTCGCAGAAATCGGCTATGAACTCGCCCACGATCATGCCTGCGACAACGGTTTCGGCTACCGAATTTCCGCCGAGTCGGTTGAAGCCATGCATGTCCCAGCATGCCGCCTCCCCGGCCGCGAACAATCCCTTGAGCGTCGGGCTCTCGCCGGTGTAATTGACGCGGACGCCGCCCATCGTATAGTGCTGTGCGGGACGCACCGGTATCCAGTCCTTGATTGGATCGATGCCGAGAAAGTATCGACAGATCTCCTTGACTTCGCGCAGGTTGCTGTTGATATGGCGGGCCCCGAGCAATGTGATGTCCAGCCACAGATGTTCGCCGAAGCGCGACTGCACGCCTTTTCCACGATGAATGTGCTCTTCCATACGGCGGGCCACGACGTCTCGCGATGCCAGCTCCTTCTTCTCCGGCTCGTAGTCGGGCATGAAGCGCTTGCCTTCGGCATCGCGCAACAGTCCACCGTCGCCACGGCAGCCTTCGGTGACCAGAATGCCTGCCGGAAAAATGGCGGTCGGGTGAAACTGGATCGCTTCCATGTTGCCCACGGCCGCAACGCCGGTTTCCAGTGCCAGGGCGGTGCCGATGCCTTCGTTGATCACCGCGTTGGTCGTCGATCGGTAAAGGCGGCCGGCGCCGCCGCTGGCAATCGCCGTGGCCTTGGCGACGTAGGCCGTCAGTTCACCGTTGACGAGGTTGCGCGCAATCGCGCCCTGGCAGCGGGCCCCGTCATGTATCAGCGCCAATGCTTCCATGCGCTCGTGTACGGGTATCGAATGCGCGATCGCCTGGTCGCTGACCGCGTACAGCATGGCGTGGCCGGTGCCGTCGGAGACGTAGCAGGCTCGCCATTTCTTGGTACCACCGAAATCGCGCTGGATCAGGAGGCCATGCGCCTCGTCGCGCTCGGTAATGACGACCTTCTGGCCATTGATGATGACCTCGCGGTTTCCCTTCTGGACTCGACTCCACGGTACACCCCATGCGGCGAGTTCACGGATCGCCTTCGGCGCCGTATTGACGAACATGCGGACCACCTTCTGGTCGGCGCCCCAGTCGCTGCCGCGTACCGTGTCCTCGAAATGCATGTCCTCGTTGTCGCCCTGCGCCTTGACCACGTTGCCCAGGCTCGCCTGCATGCCGCCCTGAGCCGCGCAAGAGTGCGAGCGCTTGGGCGGCACCAGGGACAGGATGACGACGTCGTGGCCGCGGCGCCTGGCGCCGATCCCCATGCGAAGCCCGGCGAGGCCGCCGCCAATGACCAGTACATCGGTATAGATCACTTTCATCAGACGCTCTTGCGCGTGTCGATGCCGTCGGTGGGGGCAACGGCCTGGGGCAACGCTTGCAAGCGTGACGGAACGTAACGCTCACCGTAGTGGCCTTGGTGTTCGATGCCGATCTTGATATACGCCGCGAGGGTAGCAAAGCCCAGTACGAGGAAAAACACGGTGATTGCCCACTTGAGCATCTTGAGCCGATGCCGCGTCGCGTTGGCATCGTTGCCTGTGAACCAGCCCCATTTCACGGCGAGGCGGTAGAGACCGATCCCACCGTGCAGCTCGACCGCTAGCAGCAAGAGGATGTAAAGCGGCCACAGATGCTCGCTCCAAACCCTGTCGGCGGACTCGAAAGGCCCAATGCGGTCGGACCGGGTTAGCATGATGTACAGATGCACCGAAGCAAGAAAGAACAACGCGAAGCCGGTGAACACCTGCCAGAACCACAGCGTCGTGTCTTCGTGATCGATCATCCGCATGTGGCCACGGAAGGTCTTGAACTGGTAGTAGTTGATGGGAAACTTGCGCACGGCAAGCAGGGCGTGGGTGACGATAAGCGCGATGACCAGCGCGACCACCATCGAAACAATCCATGTGTACGACGCGCCGAAGAAAAAATAACCCTCGAAGAGCTTGGTGATCGTCCACATGGCGTCCTTGCTGACCAGAATCGACGAGACGAAGAACATGTGGCCCCACATGAACAGCACCAGAACAAGACCCGTGGCGCTTTGCGTCAAGTCCAGCCTGGCTGGCCAGCGGCTTTTGCGCGTGCGGTCGGCAAGTCCTACGCCGTCGATCAGCGGGCTGCTGTGCTCCATCGTGCGATTCCTTTCGCCCCGATTTGAGGCGGTGGTCCCTTAAACGCCGCACTCCGCGGGGTGCAAAATAATACCCTGGCGCGCGGCCAGTAGCGGCGCGCGATGACATGAAGTTAGCCCGCGCCGCGCCGGAGACTCTTGACCTGTGTCAAGGTAGCCTTCGGCAATGCGATCAGAATGCACAAAAGCAAGAACCCCTTTCTCCGAAAGGAACCCGTTGGTCATCACCGGCAGCGATCCCGAGAGCGCGTCAGGAGAGTCATAATGTTCCAGATTCGCATTCACGGCCGCGGCGGTCAAGGCGTGGTAAGCGGCGCCGAAATGTTGTCGGTTGCCGCGTTTCTCGAGGGGCGTTACGCGCAGGCGTTTCCCAGCTTCGGCTCGGAGCGCATGGGAGCGCCGGTCATGGCGTTCTGCCGCATCGACGACAAGGAGATCCGGCTGCGTGAGCCGGTGCTGGAGCCCGACGCATTGATTATTCAAGACCAGACACTCCTGCACCAGGTCGATCTGTTCAATGGCCTGCCCGCACGAGGGTACATCCTGCTCAACTCGACGAAGAGCTTCGACGAACTGGGGCTCGGCGGATTCGCGCGCGGCGTCCAGCAATATCGCTTGTGCACGCTCCCAGCCAGCGAGCTCGCACTGAAGCATGTCGGCCGCGCGGTGCCGAATGCGGCGCTTCTGGGAGGGTTCGCCGCGATTACCGGCGTGATCACGCTGGCATCGGTCCTTGCTGCGATCCGCCAAAAATTCCCCGCTGCGATCGCCGAGAAGAATGTCGCCGCCGCCACGGAGGCGTTCGCCATTGCGAGCAAGGCCGGGGAGACGATCGATGCTTAAGCAAACGGAAGGTTCGCGCGCGGTTGCCGAGGCCGTCGCCCTCTGCCGGCCGCAAATAATCTGCGCCTATCCAATCACCCCCCAGACGCACATCGTCGAGGGACTCGGTGAGATGGTCAAGGCCGGCGAACTCCTCAACTGCGAGTTCATCAACGTCGAATCCGAGTTCGCGGCGATGTCGGTGGCGATTGGCGCCTCGGCAGCCGGGGCGCGCACCTACACCGCCACGAGCAGCCAGGGATTGCTGTTCATGGCGGAAGCCGTGTACAACGCCGCCGGACTCGGACTGCCGATCGTGATGACCATCGGCAACCGCGCCATCGGCGCACCCATCAACATCTGGAACGACCATTCCGACAGCATGTCAATGCGCGACGCCGGTTGGATCCAGCTATACGCGGAAACGAATCAGGAAGCGCTGGACTTGCACATCCAGGCGTTCCGCCTCGCCGAAGAGCTCTCATGCCCGGTCATGGTCTGCATGGACGGCTTTATCCTGACCCATGCGTATGAACGCGTCGACGTGCCGACGCAGGATCAGGTCGATGCATTCCTGCCGCCATACGAGCCTCGACAGATTCTCGATCCGGCTGACCCGGTGAGCATCGGTGCCTTGGTCGGGCCGGAGGCATTCACCGAAGTGCGTTACCTCGCGCACCACAAACAGTTGCGCGCGCTGGGACTGATTCCACAACTCGCCGCGGCATTCAATGAAAAATTCGGGCGCAACTCGGGCGGACTCATTCGATGCTACCGCACCGAGGATGCGGAGACGATCGTCGTTGCGCTCGGCTCACTGAACGGTACCGTACAGGAAGTCGTCGATGAGATGCGTGCGCGAGGCTCACTGATCGGCTCGGTCTCGATCTGCTCGTTTCGTCCATTTCCTCTCGCCGCCTCACGTGAGGCCTTGAAGCACGCGAAGCGCGTCATCGTGCTTGAGAAATGCCTGGCGGTAGGCCTGGGTGGCATTGTCTCCGACGGAGTGCGCAAGTCCCTGTCGGGGATCGTGCTCAACGGCTACACCGTCATCGCAGGCCTTGGTGGGCGCGCTATTACACGCGGTTCGCTGACGCGATTGTTTGAGGATGCTGAACGCGACGAACTCGAACAAGTGACCTTTCTCGATTTGAACGCCGAGCTGGTCAGCCACGAGCTGGAACGCGAGAGCAAATCGCGGCGCACCGGCCCCACTGCAGAAGCGATCCTGCGCCAGATCGGAACAGTCGCGTCGGGCATCGGTTGAGCCTGGGAGAAGCTTCGTGGAAGAGACGATGATCAAGTTCTATCAAACCGGCACGTTCACCGTCGGCAATCGGCTGCTCAAGGAGGACCAGCGCTCGGTGCAGGCGGACATGCATCGCACGAACTCCCTCAATTCCGGGCACCGGGCCTGTCAGGGCTGCGGCGAAGCGCTGGGCGCGCGCTACGCCATCGATGCGGCGATGGAGGCGACCGGCAACCAGTTGATCGCGGTCAACGCGACGGGATGCCTGGAAGTTTTTTCCACGCCGTATCCGGAGACTTCGTGGCAGATTCCCTGGATTCACTCGTTGTTCGGCAATGCGGCCGCGGTCGCATCGGGCGTCGCTGCTGCGCAGCGGGTGCTGGGCCGCACCGGCGTGCGTGTCATCGCGCAGGGCGGTGACGGCGGGACGACCGACATTGGCTTCGGCTGCCTATCCGGCATGTTCGAACGCAACGACGACGTGCTCTATATCTGTTATGACAACGAGGCCTATATGAACACCGGCGTGCAGCGCTCGAGCGCGACGCCGCCGGCGGCGCGTACCGCCACGACTCCGGCAGTGGGGGCTTCCCCCGGCAATGTCTTCGGCACCGGCAAAAACGTGCCGCGCATCGCGATGGCGCATCGCATTCCCTACGTCGCGACCGCGAGCGTTTCCAATCTGCGCGACCTCGAGCGTAAGGTCAAGTACGCGATGGGAATTCACGGCGCGCGCTACATTCACATCTTCGTGCCGTGCCCCCTCGGGTGGGGTTCGGCGCCGGACGACACGATCAAGATCGCGCGCCTGGCAGTCGAGACCGGTCTTTTCCCGCTGTTTGAAGCGCAGGACGGCGAAGTCACCGCGAGTACCCCGATCCGGCACAAGGTCCCCGTGACCGAATACCTCAAGCTGCAGAAACGTTATGCCCATCTGTTCGGCAATCCGCCGGACCTTGGACGCATTGCGCTGATTCAGATGATGGCCGATCGCAACATCGCCGACTTCAGCTTGCTCCATTAGGAGTTTGTCGATGGACAAGCCGTTCGCGATTACTCTTGATATCGGTTCGAGTCTCGCCAACAAGACCGGCGCGTGGCGCACCAACCGGCCGGTGTACCTGGATCGCCTGCCGCCGTGCAACCACGCGTGCCCCGCCGGCGAAAACATACAAGGCTGGCTGTATCACGCCGAATCCGGCGACTACGAAGCCGCGTGGCGAGCGCTGACGGAAGACAATCCGTTGCCGGCGATCATGGGGCGCGTCTGCTATCACCCTTGCGAGAGCTCGTGCAACCGCGGCAAAGTCGATGAGCCGGTGGGCATCAACTCGGTCGAGCGCTTTCTCGGGGATGAAGCCCTGAAGCGCGGCTGGAAATTTTCTCCACCCAAAGGCGAGAGCGGCAAGCGCGTGCTCATCGTCGGTGCCGGACCCTCGGGATTGTCCGCGGCCTATCACCTTCGGCGCTTCGGCCACAGCGTCAAGATCATCGAGGCGGGTCCGCTTGCCGGCGGGATGATGCGCTTCGGCATTCCCAAATATCGGTTGCCGCGCGACGTGCTCGATGGCGAGGTGCAACGCATCCTCGACATGGGTGTCGAATTGGAGCTGAACTCGAAGGTCACGGATATCATCGACACAATGAGCGCGGGCCGCTTCGACGCCGCGTTCCTCGCTGTCGGCGCGCATATCGCCAAGCGCGCATACATCCCCGCGGGCGAAGCCGCGCACATGCTCGATGCGGTATCGGTGTTGCGGAGCATGGAGGGTGAGGAAAAGCCGATGCTGGGCCGTCGCGTGGTGGTCTATGGCGGCGGCAACACCGCGCTCGACGTTGCGCGCACGGCCAAACGCCTGGGCGCAACCGAAGCAATCATCGTTTATCGGCGCAACCGCGAAAAGATGCCCGCGCACGACTTTGAAATCGAAGAGGCGTTGCAGGAAGGCGTGTTGATCAAGTGGCTGTCGACGATCAAGAACATGGCGGACGAGGGCACACTGACCGTCGAAAAAATGGCGCTTGACGCCACGGGCTTTCCCCAACCAACCGGGGAATTCGAGACACTGGAGGCGGACTCGCTGGTGCTGGCGCTGGGCCAGGACGTGGATCTCTCGCTGCTCGACGGTGTGCCGGGACTCGCCATCAAAGACGGCACTGTTCAGGTGGGCAGCAACATGATGACCGGCTATACAGGAATTTTCGCCGGCGGCGACATGGTCCCGTCGGAGCGCACGGTCACGGTCGGGGTGGGTCACGGAAAGAAGGCGGCACGTCATATCGACGCATGGCTCTCTGGCAACGCCTACGCACCCGCGCCCAAGCACGAGCTGGCTACGTTCGACATGATTAATCCCTGGTATTTCAGCGATGCGCCCAAGACCATGCGACCATTGCTCGAACTCGCCCGCCGAACCTCCACTTTCGAAGAGGTCGTGGGCGCCCTCACCGAAGACAACGCGTTGTTTGAAGCGCGCCGCTGCCTGTCCTGCGGCAACTGTTTCGAGTGCGACAACTGTTACGGAGTGTGCCCCGACAACGCGGTGATCAAACTGGGACCGGGCAAGCGGTTCGAGTTTAATTTAGACTATTGCAAGGGCTGCGGCATCTGCGTGTCCGAATGTCCATGCGGCGCGATCAAGATGATTCCCGAGACAAACTGAAAACCGGCGCGCGTAGCCTGCGGGACCGACGGGCCGCGAAGCGAGCGAGAGCGGCGGGGGAGATGAGCGATGTTGCAGAAAAGTCATGACGATGCGATGGCGAACGCGCCTTCCCCGCTGCCGGAAGGCATTGCACTCTTGCAGGATCCGGCGCTAAACAAGGGAACCGCGTTCACCGAAGCCGAGCGCGATACCTTGCACCTGCGCGGCCTGTTGCCGCCGCACGTCTCTTCGCAGGAACAGCAGTTGGGGCGCGTGCTCGAGAATTTCCGCCGCCAGTCGAGCGATCTCGAGAAGTACATCAATCTGAGAGCGCTGCACGACCGCAACGAGGCGCTCTTCTTTCGCCTGCTGATGGATCATCCGGATGAAATGATGCCCATCGTCTATACGCCGACGGTCGGGCTGGCGTGCCAGCGGTACACGCATATTTTTCAGCGTCCGGGCGGCATTTTCATCAGTGCGGCCGACCGCGGTCGCGTCGCGGAGGTGCTCGCCAACTGGCCGCGGCGCGAGGTGGCGATCATCGTCGTCAGCGACGGCGAGCGCATCCTGGGCCTCGGGGACCTGGGCGCCAACGGCATGGGCATTCCGGTCGGCAAGCTCTCGCTCTATACCGCATGCGCGGGCGTGCTTCCCAACGCCTGCCTGCCGGTGCTTCTCGACGTCGGCACCAACAACTCCGAGCTGCTCGACGATCCGCTCTATATCGGTCTGCATCAGTCGCGCGTGCGTGGCGAGGAATACGACGCCCTGGTCGAAGAGTTTGTGGTCGCTGCCAGCAAGCTGTTCCCCGGTGTAGTGATTCAGTTCGAAGATTTTGCGACCCACAATGCGTTCCGGTTGCTGCGGAAATATCGCGATCGGATCCCGACGTTCAACGACGACATTCAGGGAACCGCGGCGGTCGTGCTGGCGGGATTGCTGTCCGCGCTGCGGGTCACCGGCGGCGCGCTCGGCGAGCAGACATTGCTGTTCCAGGGCGCGGGCGAAGCGGCGACGGGCATCGCCGATCTGATGGTCGAAGCGATGGTCGCGAAAGGGATGGACGAGGCGCAGGCGCGGCGGCGATGCTGGCTTTTCGACTCGCGCGGTCTGGTCGTCAAGCAACGCACCGATCTCGCCGCGCACAAGCAACCCTATGCACACGATCATCCGGCGGTGGGCAGTCTGCTCGACGCGGTGAAGGCATTGCGCCCGACTGCCATCATCGGCGTTGCGGCAGTCGGAGGCGCCTTTACGGAAGACGTCGTGCGCACGATGGCCTCGCTCAATAAGCGACCGATCGTGTATGCGCTCTCGAACCCGACTTCCAAGTCGGAATGCACGGCCACGCAGGCGTATCGCTGGTCGGACGGGCGCGTGCTGTTCGCCTGCGGCTCGCCGTTCGATCCGGTGACTCTCGGCGGCCGAAGCTTTGTGCCGCGTCAGGGGAACAATTCGTACATCTTCCCCGGCGTCGGCTTGGGCGTCATTGTGTCCGGGGCGAGCCGTGTCACGGACGAAATGTTCATGGCGGCGGCACATACGCTCGCCGAGCAGGTCAAAGAGGACGATCTGCAGCAGGGAAGCCTTTATCCTCCGCTCAAGAACATCCGCGACGTCTCGGCGCACATCGCGGCCGCGGTCGCAGCGGTCGCCTACCGCCGAGGGCTGGCGCCCGGACCGGAGCCCGTCGACCTGCTGGGATTCGTGAAGTCGCAGATGTACGAACCGCGCTATGCCAACTACGTGTCGGGCTGAAGACAACTCAATCGCCACGGAACCCGGACATGAAAATGCGCAAGAAAGGTGAGGCACGATGAGGGAAACTGTTCTGGCATTGCTCCGCCACCATCCGTTTGTGGCGGAGTTCGAGCCCAGGCACGTCGAAAAGCTGGCGACGATGGCGAAGGAAATACGCTTCGACCGGGATCAGATTCTCTTCCGCGAGGGCGACGAGTGCTCGGAGTTCTACCTGATCGTGACCGGACTTGTGGCCCTCGAGATCGCGGCACCCGGGCACACGTTTCGCGTGCAGACGCTGTTCGCGGGCGATGAACTGGGCTGGTCGGCATTGTTGATGGGCAGAGGCAAGCACTTCCAGGCGCGGACACTCGAGCGCGTGGATGCGTTGGCGTTTGAAGGCACGGAGCTTTTGGCCGCATGCAGGGAGGACACGCTGTTCGGCTTTACCTTGATGCAACGGCTGCTGGGAGTCGTGGCCGAGCGGCTGCAGGCGACGCGGCTGCAGCTGCTGGACATGTACTCTCCGGTGGCGGCACGGGCGGGAGCGTGACCGGTCCGTCTTCGCTCAAGCTCGATCGGACACGCCGCCTCGCAATCGCCGCACGTCGCGCACGCCCAGAGCGTCTCTGGCGCGATGACTCCGCCATCGTGCGCGATCCCTGGACCGACCGGCACGCTGAGTGCGGGGCGGAAGCCGTCGAAAAGGAATTCGGTGACCATGATCGCCGCGATCAGCGGCAGGGCATCACATGCAACTCATCGCGAGCCTCATCATCGAGGGCCCCGTCTCGGGCACGACTCGGAAATCGCGACGCGCGACATCGCCGAGCTGGTCGCCAACGCGATTACAACAGATCGATGACCCAGCCGGGAAACACCGCCAGCAGGATCGCCGCCAGCAGGCAGATGAAACTCGCGCCCAGCGCCAGGCGTCCGGGCGCTCCCTGAACGGCGGTCGTCTCCTCCGCGCTCATGAAGAGGAACTGGATGACCCGCAGGTAGAAGTAGATCCCGAGGTAACTGCCGATCAAGCCAAGCACCGCGTAGACGGTATATCCCGCCGCGATCACGTTCTTGAAGATGAGGAACTTGGCGATGAACCCCGGGAACGGCGGAATGCCCGCCAGCGAAAGCATGGCGATTCCGATCATCAGCGCGGCGAACGGGTCGCGGCGGAACAGTCCCTTGAGGTTATCCAGACGGTCGCGTGCCGCATCGTTCGGGTCCTTCGGAAGCGCTGCGAAAGCCAGCAGGTTCATCAGCCCGTAGACGAGCACGTAAAAGGCTACGGCCTGGAACCGGCCGGGTCCTTCGCCAAGGAAGGCATAGAAGAGGTACCCCGCGTGAGCGATGGACGAATAGGCGATCATGCGGCGGAAGCTCTGTTGCCGCATCGCCGCCAAGTTGCCCCAGACGATCGAAAGCAGCGGCAGAATGGCAAGGAGGTCGGCCATCGGCCGTGACAACGGCGCGTTGCCGAACAGGCGCACGGCGGCCAGCAGCACGCCAGCCTTGATGATTGTGGCCATGTACGCGGTCACCGGGACCGCCGCAACTTCGTAGGCGTCCGGGGCCCAGGCGTGGAACGGAACGATCGCGGCCTTGAGGAAGAATGCAACGACCACCAGCACGACGGCCACGGTGGCCATGGCGTTGGTCGAACTCAATGCGTCAGCGAACACGGAGAGTGCCAGCGAGCCGCTGCTACCGTAAAGGAGTGAGACACCCATCAATAGCGTCGCGGTCGCGGTGCCGCCCAGAACCAGATACTTCAGCGCCGCCTCGGCGCTTTCCGGCCGCCGGAAGGCGAGAAGGACGAGCGCGTACACGGGAAGCGACATTAGCTCGAGTCCCAGGAAAAGGATCAGGAAGCTGTCGGCGGACAACAGCAGGCAGACGCCATAAAGCGAGGACAGAAGCAGGACGGGAAATGCGCGCTGCCTGAATTCGTCCTGCGCTATGAGCAGCACCAGAACCGCGAGCGCGAGAACGATCGCCTTGCCGAGCGCGGCAACCGGATCCACCGAGTATTGCCCCGGAAACGGGGCGAAGGCATAGCCGATGAAGGACAGCCAGACCGCGGCGGCAGTGGCCGCGGTCACTGCGAGCAGCGACACGGCGAATGCGCCACGCGGCCGGCTCGGTGCGATCTCGAGGCCGATCAGCACGACGATCCCGGCGAGCAGAAAATGCTCTGGAAGCATCGCAGTGAAAATCGCTTGCCAGCTCATCGTGCGCTCTCGATTCTTGTCGCCGCGTTCGTGGCGGGAAGTGCATCGAGCGGGGCGAGCGGGGTCGCGACCGGACGGTACGCCATCCGGGCTCCGGTCCGCTTGCTGCCTACCAACTGCTGGTATTGCCGCGCCGCCAGCTCCGTCTTGCGCATCGGCTCATCGGGAAACAATCCCAGCGCGAATACCGCGACGACGATCGACGCGAGAATGGCCTTCTCCCGCAGGTTCAGATCGACCAGCGGCAGATGCGGCGCCTTCGCCGCGCCGAACAAAAAGCGCTGCGCGAACGATAGCATGTAGAGCGCGCCGAGCACGACGCCGGCGACCGCGCTCGCGCTCACGATCAGCGGGTAGGCAGCACCCTGTGCATACTGTGGCCACGCCGCCCTAAACGCGCCCAGCAACACCAGGAATTCGCCGGTGAATCCGCTCGTCGTCGGCAGCCCGATCGCCGCCAGCGTGAGCACCGCGAAGAACACCGAGTACACCGGCAGCAGCTTGGCCAGGCCGCCGTACGCGGCCAGCTCGCGGGTATGGCAGCGCTCGTAGATCATCCCGATCATCAGGAAGAGTCCGCCGGCGACCAGCCCGTGACTCACCATTTGGATCACAGCGCCCTGGATGCCGAGCAGATCGAGGCTGACGAGCCCGAGCATCACGTAGCCCAGATGGCTGATCGACGAGTAGGCGATGATCTTCTTGATGTCGGTCTGCACCAGCGCCAGGCAGGCGCCGTAGATGATGCTCACGACCGCAAGCGTCCCGAAAACAGGTGCGAGCAGTCGCGTGGCATCCGGGAACAGTGGAAAGGCCAGCTTCATGAAGCCGTACGTCCCCATCTTCAGCAGGACGCCGGCAAGGATCACCGAGCCGGCGGTCGGCGCTTCGACGTGCGCGTCCGGAAGCCAGGTGTGCAGCGGCACGATGGGTACCTTGATCGCGAACGACAGCGCGAAAGCGGCGAGGAGCACCGTTTGCACCGGCAGCGGCAACTCCGAGCGATACAGATCGGCGAAGGCGAACGAAGTCACGCCCGTCGTCGCGTTGAGCGAATACACGAGATAGATCACCGCGGCGAGCATCAGGATGCTGCCGAACGCCGTGTACAGCACGAACTTGAGCGTGGCGTAGATGCGGCGCTCTCCGCCCCAGATGCCGATGATGAAGAACAGCGGTATCACCATCGCTTCCCAGAACAGATAGAACAGGAACAGGTCCTGCGCGACGAAGGCGCCCAGCATCGCGAACTGCAGCGCGAACAGCATCGCGTAGAAGAGCTTCACGTCCTTAGTGATGGCGGTGAACGCGCCCGCGACGACCAGCGGGCCCAGGAAGGCAGTCAGCAGGACGAGCAGCAGGTTGTAACCGTCGAGACCGATCTGGTAGTAAACGCCCCAGGCGGCGATCCAGGGAAGCCGCGTCTCGAATTGCAGGCCTTCCACGGCCGGGTCGAAGCGGGTGTAGAGCCACGCGGTCAGAGCGAACTGCAGCAGCATCACCGCCAGCGACAGCCGTCGCACCAGATCCTCCTGTCGCGGAGACAGCGCGAGCAGCGCCGCAATGCCGGCGAGGGGCAGGTACAGGACGACATTGAGGAGCGCGGCGTCAGCCATGGCGCCAGCTCCACGCGAGGGAGGCGATGATGCCGAAGAGCACGAGCAGCACGTACAGGTGCAGGTTGCCGTTCTCCACGCGGCTGAAAGCCCCGGCGGTGCGCCGGCCGAGCGCCGCGAGCCCATGCAACGAGCCGTCGAAGAGCTTCTGGTCGCCGAGCTTCAGGAAAACGCGATCCGAAATCCAGTAGAGCGGCCGGTCGAGGATCTCGTTGTACGCTTCGTCGACGAAGTACTTGCCGGCGAGCAAGCGGTGCAGCGCGGGGAAAGCGCGGCGCAGGCGTTCGGCGCGCGCCGCGTTGCCGCCGAAAAAGAACGCTGCTCCGGCGAGCCCCGCCAGACCCAAGATGACCGAAACCACGACGAGCGGCGTCTCGAGATGTTCCAGCTCGGGGTGCACCTCCGGGAGCGGCAACAATGGCGCGAGGAAGTGCGGCAGCGCGAGAAAGCCGCCGACCGCAGACAACACGGCCAGCACGATGAGCACGGCGGTCATCGAGCGCGGCGACTCATGGACGTGACGCTCCGTCTTCGCATCCATTCGGGACGGGCCAAGAAAAGTCAGCCACAGCAGGCGGAACATATAGAACGAAGTCAGCAGCGCCGTGCCCGCGGTCACGCCAAAGAGCAACGCTGAGCCCCCGTGGCTGCTGGCAAACGCGAACCACAGTATCTCGTCCTTGGAAAAGAAACCGGCGAGCGGAGGAAGTCCGGCGATCGCTCCGGTGGCCACGGCGAAAGTGACAAAGGTTACGGGGATCTTCCGCGCGAGCCCGCCCATTTTCCGGATGTCCTGCTCGCCGCCGAGCGCGTGGATCACGCTGCCCGCCCCGAGGAAGAGACAGGCTTTGAAAAAGGCATGCGTGTAGAGATGAAAGATCGCCACGCTGTACGCCCCCACGCCCAGCGCCACGAACATGAAGCCGAGCTGCGAGATCGTCGAGTACGCCAGCACTTTCTTGATGTCCGTTTGCACGACGGCGATCGTGGCGGCGAAGAAGGCAGTGAGCGCGCCGATCGCCGCAATCACCGCACTGGCCCCCGGGGCGTGCAGATAGATGCCGGACATGCGCGCAACCAGATACACGCCAGCAGTCACCATGGTGGCGGCGTGAATCAACGCCGACACCGGAGTCGGCCCGGCCATGGCGTCCGGCAACCAGACGTGAAGGGGAATCTGTGCCGATTTGCCCGAAGCGCCGATGAACAACAGAATGCCGACCAGGCTCGCCGACACCGTGGGTAACGCGTCCGCCATGAACGCGGCGTTGATGCGGTCCATGTCCAGCGTGCCGAGCGTCGTATAGAGCAGGAACATGCCGAGCAGAAAGCCCGCATCGCCGATGCGGTTGGTGATGAAGGCCTTCTTGCCGGCGCGGGCCTTGTCCGGGTCCTCGAACCAGAAGCCGATCAGCAGATAGGATGCGAGCCCCACGCCTTCCCAACCTACGAAAAGGACGAGCAAGGACCGGCCCAGCACCAGCAGCAGCATGAAGAACAGAAAGAGATTCAGATACGAAAAGTAACGGGCATAGCTCGTATCGTCCTTCATGTATCCGATCGAGTAGACGTGAATGAGCGAGCCTACTCCGGTCACGATCAGCGCCATCACCGCGCTCAAACGGTCGAAATAAAAGGAGACCTCGAACGAGCTGCCGCCCACGAGGGCCCAGGTGTAGGCGATGTCGACCAAAGGCGCTCCACTTCCCGCCTGCAAGTCCAGGAAACATTTCACCGTCACGAGAAAGGCCAGGACCGGCAGACCGCAGCCGATCGCCGAGACGAAGCGCGTGCCGAGCCGGTTGCCTGCGAGGCTGTTCAGCAGGAACCCTGCCAGCGGTATGACGACGATCAGGCTGAGCAGATGGCTCACCGGCTATCCTTTGAGGTCGGTGTAGGCGTCCAGGTCGAGCACGTTTTTGCGGCGTACGAGCAGGAGCACGATGGGAATGGCGATGGCAATTTCGGCCGTCGCGACGACGAAGATCAGAAGGACGAGCACCGCCCCCGCCGCGGACGCGGTCTGCTGCGCGAAGGTCACGAGGCTAAGGTTAACCCCGTTGAGCATCAACTCCATGCACAAGAGCATGACGAGCACGTTGCGCCGGATGATGACGCCCAGCAGCCCCAGCGTGAACAGCGCCGCGGAGGTCGCGATGAGCATCTGCACGTTATCCACGATGCCGTCGTCCCACCTCGAGCACGGCCAGCGCCGCCACCACCACGGCGACCAAGAGCACCGAGACGAGCTCGAAGGGGAGCCAGTACTCGTTCAGGAATTCGGCCGAGAAATGCTGAAGGCCGAAGACTGTGCCGCTGACCGCGCCCGAGGGTTCGGGCAGCGCATGCCACAGGCCGTGCGCAAGGATCGCGAGGAACAGTAGCGCAGCGGCGATTCCCGGCAGCAACAGCCGCGAGAAGCGGCGCGTGAAGGAACGGTCACCTACGTCGAGGAGCATTATCGCGTAGACCATGAACACCATCACCGCGCCGACATAGATGAGCACCTGGAACACCGCGATCACGTGCACGCCGAGCAGGGCGTAGACGCCGGCGAGCGAGAGCATGGTCGCCGTAAGCGCCAGCGCGACGCGCATCGGGTCGCGCAGCACGAGCATCGCGACGGCGGCGACAAGCGCTGTGCCGGCGAAGAGCCAGAGCAGCAAAGTCTCGATCATGCCGATCCCCTTGTCTTGTCGGCACCGCCCTTTGCGGGATAGGGCTTCGCGACATCTTGTTGCGGGTTCCAGTTGAGCAGCTCGTCAAGAGATAGCCACAGGTGCTGACGATCGTAGGTCGGCAGGTCGGGCACTTCCTTGACCATGCGGATCGCGTCCTCCGGGCAGGCCTCGACGCACAACCCGCAAAAGATGCAGCGCGAATAGTCGATCTCGAAGCGCACCGGGTATTTCGGGTGTGCCGGGTCGTCCGGATCGAAGCCCGCCTCGATCTCGATGACCTTCGCGGGGCACACCGTCGCGCACATGTTGCAGGCGATGCACTGCGGCCGCCCGTCGGGGCGCTGCGTCAGCACGTGCTTGCCGCGGTTGCCGGCGGCGTAGTCGGCCCGGGTTTCCTCGGGGTAATAGGTCGTGAGTGCGCCTTTGCGAAACGTCATCCAGTGCCACATGTTCGTGAGGAAAACGCCGCCGGTGATGAAGAGACCGCGCAGGATCTCGGGCAGGTACGCCCGCTCCCACCACGACATAGTGGGGCGGTTCCAGTATCGCTTGCGCACGTAGGGCTTCATGTTCGCGTGACGGGCACGTTGGGGTTAGGCGTGCAGCGCCCAGACGACGACGGCGGTCACCGTCAGGTTGGCCAGCGCTAAGGGGAACATGAACTTCCAGGCGAAGCGCAGCAACTGGTCGTAGCGAAAGCGCGGCAGCGTCCAGCGCACGAGGATCTGGAAGCTGGACATGACGAGCACCTTGACCAGGAACACGGCGAGCTGGATCACGACGATCGCGGCGTGGCCGATCGGCACGACGTGATTTCCCGGAAGCACGAATCCCTCGTCGGTCATGAACGGCAGGTTGTAGCCGCCGAGGAAGAGCGTGGTGAACAGCGCGCCGATGATCGCGATCTCGATGAACTCGGCGAACATGAACAGCCCCATCTTCATCGCGCTGTACTCGGTGTAATAGCCGGCGATGAGTTCCGACTCCGCCTCCGGCAGGTCAAAAGGAATGCGCTTGTTTTCCGCGATCGCCGCGGTGAGAAAGAGGATCGCCGCGAACGGCTGCAGAACGATTCCCCATGCGGGCAGAAAGCCCAGCAGCACGCCCGACTGCTGCTGCGCGATGGCGTTCAGGTCGACCGTGCCGTAGATGAGGATGAGCCCCAGCACGGTGAGACCCATGACCAGCTCGTAGGAGATCATCTGCGAGCCGGCGCGCAGGGCGCCCAACATCGAGAACTTGTTGTCCGAGGACCAGCCGGCGAGCATCGTGCCGATGATCGTCAGTCCGCCGAACGCAAAGACGACCAGGAGGCCGGCATCGACGCGCGCGATCTGCATCGGATAGGTTCTGTCGCCGAACCACGCGGACAGCGCGGGCAGGCCTTGGAGCAGCTTGGCCGGTACCAGCGTACCGCCGAAAGGAATGACCGCGAACGCGAGTAGCACCGGCGTGAACACGGCCCAGGGTGCGAGGGCGTAGGCGAAGCGATCGTAGGAATTGGGCTTCCAGTCCTCCTTCAGCATCATCTTGATACCGTCGGCAAGACCGTGAAAGAGGCCCAACCACACGAGCTTGATCTGCGTGAAGGGAATGCGCACGTAGGCGCGGTTCGCGCCGATGCGATCGGACATGATGGCAGCCTGCTTGCGCTCGACCCAGGTCAGAACGGTGCCGAACACGAGCAGCACCGCCACCGCGTAGCCGATGAAGACCAGGTAGATGACCAGATCCTGCATCATGCGCGGGCGTTCTCGGTGGCCGCGATCGCAACGAACAGCGTCTCGGCGTCGGCGACCGACGCCGGCTTCGGAAAACAGGGCTCGAACGCGCTTACCACGCCCTGGAAGTTGGTGTAGTGGCCGCGACGCTCGGTCTGAATGCTGATCGGAATGAACACGTCGGCGTGTCCGTTCTCCGGCTGCAGATACGCATTGAGGAAGATGATCTTCGCCCCGGCCGGGAGGCGAGCGAAGTCGAAGCCCTCACCCCAGATCAGAACCAGGTCGGTATCCGCGGCGAAGGCGCGCGCTCCGTTGTCCTGCTGCGGGAACGACGCACGGGCCGCGGCGGTATTCGGGTTCTTGTCCGCTCGAATGAGCAGATCGTCGTCGAGGCGCTCGCCCGGCTGGGGTACCCAATCCTGCTTGACGAGCGCAGCGAAGCGTCCGCCCAGCGCCTGTTTGAAAGCGTCGAGCTCTTCGTTGGAGCCCCAGCTCGACACGAGCGCGACGGCACGCTTGGCGTCGTCGATCAGCCGGCGGGCGGCCTCGACGGCAGACTGCAGATCGACGGGCTTGCCTTTCTGCATCGCCT
>JADGRP010000025.1 GCA_017880805.1 Burkholderiales bacterium | reverse complement strand
TCGGCTCCGACGTCATTCGTGGACCCTGTTGGGTTAATGGTCGCAAAATGGATCCCCGCTTTCGCGGGGATGACGAGCTGAAACTTGCGACACGATGCCCGCCGATTCAAGCCGCAGCGCGTTCCAATTCCTTCAATCGCCCGCCGAGTTTATTGCGAGCCTCTTCGAGCTCGTAGCTCGCCTGCAGCGCCATCCAGAATCGCTCCGATGTACCGAAGTAGTGCGCGAGGCGAAGCGCGGTGTCGGCAGTAATAGCTCGCTTGCCAAGGACGATCTCGTTGACGCGCCGCGGTGGTACACCGATCGAGCGAGCGAGGGCGTTCTGGCTGATCCCCATGGGAGTCAGAAATTCTTCCAGCAGGACTTCACCGGGATGGATGTTGGGCAGCTTGCGCATAAGAGGCTCGCTCGTAACGTCAAGCGTTATGGCATGGTCGTCCCGGAGTCAGAGACTGGGCGATCCGCGCCCGAACATCGCGCTCGATGCGAAGACGGCCGACCTGTTTGTCACGACCGAAGGGCTGATGTCCGTCAGCGAGTGGGATGCCGGCATGCACGTGCTCGAATACAACGGTTGACGTGACGGGACCGCTGTCCTCGCGCACACGCGACGGCGACGAGCGGCAAGCGTCTACATCGGCCCGACGGTCTTAGCGGCGATGCACGTCTGGACGCTCATGATCGCAGGGACTATCCTTGCGGCCTGCGAATAGAGGCAGCCAGGAGACCCCATGCGAGCGTGGACCGTCGACGCCGACGACATCCGAGTGGCGGAGGATTTCGACGAATCCTTGCTCCACCGAACGCCAGAAATCGATGGCTTCCTGACGCCTGGCCGGGACGACAAGTTCATCGTTATCGGGACCAAGGGATTCGGCAAGACCCTGCTGCTGAAGGCGAAGCGCATCCTGTATCAGCGCGAAGGACGCGCGATATGTCTGCCGAGCGGCAATCTGCTCGACAAGCCGATCGGCGACAAGATCTTTAGCCGGGAGTCGATCGCGTTTTTTGCCGCGTCGCCGCTGCCGTGGTCGAAGGTGTGGCTCGCCGCCATTGCGGTGACCGTGCTCAAGCATGTCGATGCGGCCGGCGGCCTCAAGGTTAACGCCAGGCTCAGCGGCCTGATCGGCGACTCACAACTGCACAGCGTCATCGACCACTTCGTGCGTCTGCTCGATTTCACGCCGAGCGAGCTGCAGCGTATCGCCACCGACACGGATGGACACTTGGTGCCGCGACTGCGCGCGCTCCAATCGCCGCTCACCATCTTCATCGACGGGATCGACGAGTATTTCAACAAGCACGTCGAGGACCTTCCGATCAACGCCAGCGTGACCGGAGAACTGTCTCCTGAAGTCTGGTACTTCGCCCAGCTCGGTCTGGTCGAGGTTGCCTACCAGATACGGCGCATCAACCATCATCTCAAGGTCTTCGCCGCCATTCGCAAAGAGGCGTACGCCCGACTGCCGCAACGAACGGCGATGTCCCAGCAGTATCGGGGCAGTGCCGTGGACATCGTGTACTCGCATGAGAGCCTGCGCGAGATCTTCGTCAACAACATCCAGCTCGTGAAAGCCGATCGCATGGTGCTGCCGGCGCTCGCACGCACCAAACCGCTCGAGGCGTTTCTGGGGCGCACGAGAATTACTGACACTTACACACGCGAGGAAGAGGACACCTTCGAGTACATTTGCCGGCACACACTGCTGAGGCCACGCGATCTGATGACCATCGGAGATCGCGTTGCAGCGCTGCGGCCGGATGAGCGCAGGAACGAGCACCGCTTGAAGGAGGCGGTGAATGAGGCGGCGACCGAGATCGCGCATGAGTACCTCGCCGAGATCGCGCCATACGTAGGGGATCTCGAACTGGAACGGCTGTTCCATCGACTCCCCGGGCACGTCCTGACGCGCTCCGAAGTGGAGGAGATCTGCAACGACCATGGCGCGGAGGTGAACGAGGCGGAGCGTGTCCTTCATACGCTGTACCGGGTGGGGCTGCTCGGCTACGTCCAGCACGATCTGGTGCGCGGCGAGTGGCGGCAGCGCTTCCTTCGCCCCGGTGAGGCGACGCTTGAACCGAGCGGTGTGTTGCCGCGCGCCACACACTATTTAGTACATCCGGTACTGTCCGATGTGATCGGGCGTATCAATCCGGCGTTTCTCCAGCGAATCGACCGGTCGAACATCGTTGGCCACGAGCGCTCGTGGCATGAGCCCGGCAACGTCGATCGAGTGGAATCCGTGCGCCCATGCTGTGTCCTGAAGGCCGATGTGTACGGGTTTGGCAGCCTGATGCGCACCGGCAAGGATGCACCAGTCAGAAAGGCGCTCGAGGACGCGGTAGCCCGCTGGGCCCCAGTGGCAGCGATCGCCGCAACCTGGGCCGGCGATGCAGCGCTTATCGCTGACGACGACCCCGTGGCGCTGGCGCAGACGGCACGTCACCTCATGGATGACGTTTACAGAGCCCCCGGAAGGCCGCGCATGCGGATCGCGCTGCACTACGGAGAAGTGCGGACGCGCGTGTCCGACACCGACTTGCGCACAATCATCGTCGGTGGAGAAGCGATCCTGTGTGCTGCCCGCGTCGAGCAGGTCGTCGAGCCCGGACAGATCTGGGCTACGGAAGAGTTCCGTGAGCAGTTTCTTCAGCGACCATCGCTGTGGCGCACGATGCCCGTGCCCGCGCCGACGGGCAACGATCTCTTCAACGTCAAGAAGCAAGGAACGCTGGAGCCTGACCTGTGGGTTCGATTGTATCGACTCGAGTCCTGATTCCGCGACACTTCGCTGCTACGATACGGTGACGCGCCGCTAGGGTTAGGTCGGTGGCGCGGGTCCATTCGGGGGCGGCGCGGGGGGTGTCGTCTGGCATGTCATGTCCCAATTTCGTTGTTCCGCTCACCTATACGTCATTCGCGATTGCTATGCGTTGTTCCCGCGACACCACATTCGTCATTCCCGCAACGCCACATTCGTCATTCCCGCGAAAGCGGGAATCCATTGGTTCTTGGCGGCCCCAAAATGGGTCTCCGCTTCCTCGGGGACGACGAGCTAAGACACCACTGGTCTCCGCTTCCTCGGGGACGACGAGCTAAGACACCACTGGTCTCCGCTTCCTCGGGGACGACGAGCTAAGACACCACTGATCTCCGCTTCCGCGGGGTCGACGAGCTAAGACGCCACTGGTGTCCGCTTCCGCGGGGACGACGGGCTAAGACACCACTGGTCTCCGCTTCCGCGAGGACGACGGGCTAAGACGCCACTGGGGCCTCTTTCGCGGAAACGACTGAAGCATTTCGGGTGCCATCGCCCACTGGTCCGTAGTAGGCAGCAAGTCTGAAGCCGCGCACGGAAATTGCAACCATGATGTTCGTCTGGTTATTGGGCGGGAACGAGCAATGCATGTAAAGCATTACTTGACACTGTGTAATGTAGTGCTTTACTATCGGACTTGGACCCGATGTGATCCGCAACTTTCGCCACAAAGGCCTCGCTCGGTTCTTCACCGAAAGCGTGTCGCTCGTAATCCCGAACGAGCATCGCACCCGGATCGCTCGAACGCTGGACCGTTTGGATGCTGCCATACGCCCGGAGGACATGAACGTTCCTGGCTGGCGCTTGCATCCTCTCCGAGGCAATCGGAAAGGGCGTTGGGCGGTCGCCGTGTCCGGCAACCTGCGGTTTACTTTCTCCTTCGATGGCGAAGATGCCGTCGATGTCGACCTCGAGGACTATCACTGATGAAGACACTCCGCGATCGCCGCCGCAAGCCCACGCACCCAGGCGCCATCTTGCGCGAGGACGTGCTGCCCGCGCTGCGGATGTCACAAGGCGAGCTTGCCAGTCGCCTGGGAGTATCGCGCGTGACGGTCAATACGTTCCTGCAGGAAAAGCGTGACCTGTCCGTCGAGCTCGCCGCGCGCATCGCCCGGCTGCTCGGCCATTCGCCGGAGAGCTGGATCCGGATGCAGGAGGCGCTCGATCTCTGGCGGCTCGCGCAGGACCCGTCTTTGCTGAAGGGAGTCGAACCGCTGCCGCCGGGCCGCATCGCCGCATAAGTGCGAGCGCAACTGAGGGCCGTGTGTGCCTTCTCGTCATTCCCGCGACACCCCATCCGTTATTCCCGCAGCCTTTAGTCCCCGCGAAAGCGGGGAGGGAATCCAGCGTCTTTTGTACGAACGCCACTGGATCCCCGCTTTCGCGGGGATGACGGCATTAGGGGATCATCCCGCGATCACATACCTTGTCTTCCCACGGCCCCGCTCACGTTGGCGCCATGCCTTTGTCCGTCAGCTCCTTGATCGCGGTCTTGTTCTTCGACAGGTGCGCGAGGCCCATGCCGCGCAACACGTTCGGCGCTTTACTGAACTGGACATTCTCGTACGCGACGATCTCGATGCGGTTGCCCCAGGGATCGCGAAAGTCGAGAAACGGTCCGGGCAGCGTCTCGACGCCTGCATCAGCCAATGCTTTGCGAGCGGCCTCTTTATTGTCGACGACGAGTCCAAAATGACGTCCATCGTCGGCGGCCTGTGCGCGACCCTTCTGGAGCGCGATGAACTGGTCTCCAAGATCGATGAACGCCATGTCATCGCTTTTGCTGCGAAGCTTGAAATCGAACAACCGGCCATAGAAAACCAGGGCCGCTTCGATGTCACCGACCTCCAGCGCGACATGATTGAAACCGACGACACGCGCTTTTGCTTCAGGCATGAGACCCTCCAGCAGCAGTTTGAATTTCGAGTTGGACCAGTCTCGATGTACTCCATTATCGTCGTTTCTGCGGCCTTTCGTCCCCGCGATCACATGTCCGTCATTCCCGCGAAAGCGGGAATCCATTGGTTCTTGAGGGTCGCAAAATGGATCCCCGCCTTCGCGGGGATGACGAACTAAGACGCTCATCCCTGTTGCGGATCTGCGGGGGCTTGCGCCGCGTCCGGCCGACTCCAGCGTTCTCGCGCGGGCGCGGTACCTGCCTCGATGAACAGCCGCTTGATCACAGGATAACGGTCACGGACCTGCCGCTCGATAGCGGCGATAGCTGCCGCAGCGTCGGCCGCCTCGGTGCCATCCTCGAAATCCAGGTCCATCGTGACCAGCACGTCGTCCGGACCGATATACATCGACAGGATCCGACCGACGTCGCGCACCTTGGGCTGCTCCAGCGCTAGACTGCGAATCGCACGCGCAGTCTCCGGGCGAATGCCTTCACCGATCAGCAAGCCGCGCGATTCCCGAACGAGCGCTACCGCGACGCCCGCGAGCAGCAGTCCAATGACGAGCGAAGCGACGCCATCGAGCTCCGGCTTGTCGAAGTGATGACTCGCCGCAATTCCAACGGCGGCAACGACAAGACCGACCAGGGCCGCAGCGTCTTCCGCGAGCACGGTATAGGTTGTCGGGTCCTTGCTTCGATGCAGCGCCTCCCAGAACGGAGTATCGCCTTTCTGCGCGAGAAACTGCCGCAGCGCAATGGCGAAGCTCGCGCCCTCGAAGACCGCGGCGGCGCCGAGCACGACGTAGTTCCACATCGGGTCTCGCATCGGTTCGGAATGCAGGACGTGTTGCACGCCTTCGTAAAACGACAACCCTCCGCCTACGCCAAAGATCAGCACCGCGACGATCAGGCTCCAGAAATACAATTCTTTGCCATGTCCGAACGGGTGCTCGGGCGTGGCCGGCCGCTGGCTCAGCTTGAGTCCGACAAGCAAGAGGACGCCGTTGAACGTGTCGACAGCGGAGTGGATGCCTTCGGACAGCATCGCAGAGCTGCCCGTGATGCCGGCGACCACGAACTTGGTGACCGCGATGGCCACGTTGGCCGCGATCGCGGCATAGATCGAAACCCGGGACTTCGCCATGCAGACAGGGTACCAAAGTGATCACCAGCTCGAAACGCATTCCATTGCTTCTTCGCGGCAACGGCGGTGGCGCAGCTCGGGCGAGCTGAGTAACATACAAGCGGGTAGACGCGTGTGAGGGAGGCAGACCATGCGCGATATTGGTGTCGCCGCTCTTGGCGTAACGGATCTCCGGGATCATGGGTGGTGGGAAAGGAACTGGGCGCGACTCATAGGAACAATCGCTGCAGCGACTTGGTCACCTTCGCCCGGTCTCGTTCGCCGAGACGCCAGAGCTTGCGGCGTACGGGACGCGCACCACATCGAACCTCTCAAAGCTTGCCATACGCTTTCTCGTCGGCGGCGCTGTGCCACTCGCTGAGCGTGCCGTCGACCGTCGTCAAATATTCCCGGTCGGCGGCGTGTACGCGCCAAACCCAAACGTTGCCTCTCGCATCGATCTCCCATGCGATGAGGTCGCCGGGCTTGCTTTTGAGCGCGGCGCGAACCGCTTGAGGCACCGTCGTCTGACCCTTGGAGGTGATTTTTGAAATGGCGGTCATCCGCGCTCCCGACGCTTACCTTCGCACCATCTTACCGAAAGGGATTCAGACCGCAATGCGCGGTGCGGGTCGTCGCGGGTCGGCGTCAAGCCAGCTCCTCGCGATCCCGATGCCGGTGGCAACCGGAACCACCGTGGGTAGGTTCGATCGCCGTACAATCAGCATTCATCACTCGTCGAAAGCGATCCATGTCCGCCGGCAACTCCGAACAGATTGCAGAATGGAACGGCGCGCTGGGCGAGCGATGGGTCGCCATGCGGCAGGAGATCGACCGCTTCGTGGTGCCCTTCGGCGACGCCGCGCTGAAAGCTGCGGCGCCGCAACCGGGAGAGCGGGTGATCGATGTCGGCTGCGGATGCGGCGACACCTCGATCGAAATTGCGCGGATGGTCGGCGCGGCGGGCGCGGTCCTCGGTATCGACGTGTCGCAGCCGATGCTAGCGGTTGCCCGCTCACGTGGCGCGCTGGCCAATGGTGCACCCCTCGACTTCCGCGACGGCGATGCGTCTGAGGCCGCGCTGCCGGCAAACACCGATTTGCTGTTCTCGCGTTTTGGCGTGATGTTCTTTAGCCAACCCTCTCCGGCCTTCAGCCATATGCGCAAATCGCTGCGCGCGGGTGGCCGGTGCGTGTTTGCCTGCTGGCGAACGCCGCGCGACAACCCATGGGCGATGACGCCCCTCTCCGCCGCGCGCGCGGCGATGGGCGTCACGCCGGCGCCCGCCGATCCGAATGCGCCCGGCCCATTTGCATTCGCCGACGAGGTAAGGCTGCGCGCGATCCTGTCCGACGCCGGCTTCGGGGCGATCGATGTGCAGCGCTTCGACGCGGCGATTTCTATTGGCGCGACGCCGCGCTCCGCCGCTGAGAACGCGGTGCAGATCGGTCCGGTCTCCCGCTTGGTGCGCGAGGTGGGCGCCGAGCATCTGCCCACAATTCTCGATGCTGTCGAGCGCGCGCTCGTCCCGCTTGCCGCACCGGATGGTCACGTGAGCCTGAACGGGTCGACCTGGATCGTTTCGGCTACGAACCCCGCGTGAGTTTCATTGCGGTCGCAAAATGGATTCCCGCTTTCGCGGGAATGACGATCTAACGCGCTCGCGGGAGGCGGATCCCGCCCGCTGGGCGCCTATAATCACCTCATGGTGGCCGAACCACCGCGATGGCGGCGTCCCGTTATGGAATGGCTCATCTTCGTCGCCGTTATCGCGCTCGGCATACCCGCGGCGGCGTGGTTTGCGCAGGAGCGCCTGATCTTCTTTCCGCAGCCTGTCGTCTCCACGGCGCACCTGCCGGCGCGCGCCTCGCCGCTCGAGGTCCTCGCCGCCGACGGCACCCATCTTCGCGGTTGGATCGTCAAAGGTGCGGCCGCGCCGGCGCCTGCGGTGATTTACTTCGGCGGCAATGCCGAAGAAGTATCGTGGACGCTGGCCGACGCGCACTGGCCGCGCGAATGGACGATCGTGGGCCTGAACTACCGCGGTTACGGCGCGAGCGAGGGCACGCCCGGCGAACACGCGCTCACCGCCGACGCATTGGCGATCTACGATGCGGTGACGCGCAGCGAGAACATCGACCCGCGTCGTATCGTCGTGTTCGGGCGGAGCCTTGGTACCGCGATCGCCGCGCATCTTGCCGCAGAGCGGCCCGTTGCCGGCGCCGTGCTGGTGTCGCCGTACGACAACCTCGCCGCGGTGGGCAAGGAGCACTATCCGTGGCTGCCGGTGTCGTTGTTGTTACGCCACCGCTTCGACGCACTCGCGGATGCGAAACGCAACCAGATGCCTCTGCTCGCGATCGTGGGCGGGTCTGATTCGATCATTCCGCCCGAGCGCTCGCGCGCGCTCTTCGACGCGTGGGCCGGGCCGAAGACGTGGCAGGTCGTGCCCGGAGCGGACCACAACGATCTCGGCAGCGACGATGTGTTCTGGCCG
>JADGRP010000207.1 GCA_017880805.1 Burkholderiales bacterium | reverse complement strand
GACATCGTGGAAGAGTGCCGCGAGGCGGTCGACTGGCTGGCGCGCGAAGGCGTGAACCATGGCGTGCCGGCGCGGCGCCTGGTCGTCGCGGGACACTCGGCGGGAGGGCATCTGACCGCGATGATGTTCGCGACCCATTGGAAGGCGCGCGGATCGTCGGCGGATCCGATAGCCGGCGGCGTATCGATCAGCGGCGTGTTCGACCTCGTGCCTCTGGTCGACGTGTCGTTCAACAGCGATCTTCGGCTCGACGCACAAAGCGCGCGCGAATTGAGTCCGGTCCGTGTCGATCCGCTGGTGCACGCGCCGCTCTTGCTGGCAGCGGGCGCAGACGAGACCGCCGAATTCATTCGCCAGAGCCGCGGCTTGTGGGAACGCTGGCCGCGCTGTCGTCCTGCGGGGAGCGACGGTCCGCTCGTTGTTCCCGGCAAACACCACTTCAGTGTGCTGACCGAGTTTGCCAATCCGCAAAGCGAGCTCTTCGCGACGACCGTGGATATGTTCGGAAGCCGCTGAAGTTGCCTGCGGTTGCGAATGAAGCGCCCCAGCGGACGCGGGTCAGGCGCGAACTCGGTGCGTCTGTCCGCACAAGCAAAGACCGCCGACGCGGCTACGCGAGTGCGCAGACGCGACGCATCCCAGCACGTATAATGTTGCGATTGCTCGCTCGATGCTGCCCATGCCAAAATGACTGCGCCAAAACTGCACGCCATCGATAACGCGGGCGCTTCGCCGGACTCGGCACGGTCTTCTCCTTCGATCTGGCCGATTCCGGAAATCATTGCCGAGCTCAAGGCAGGCCGGATGGTGATACTGGTCGATGAGGAGGCGCGCGAAAACGAAGGCGACCTCGTCGTCGCGGCTGACGCGGTCACGCCGGAGATCGTCAATTTCATGGCCAGGTTCGGGCGCGGACTGGTGTGCATGCCGATCACCGAGGAGCGCGCGCGCCAGCTCGGCCTTGCGCCGATGACGCCGAAGAACCGATCGCTTCATGGCACCAATTTCACAGTATCCATCGAAGCCGCGGAGGGCGTCACGACGGGAATTTCCGCGGCCGATCGCGCGCATACGATCCGAGTTGCATGCGCAGCGGGCGCCCGTCCCGAAGACGTCGTCCAGCCGGGTCACGTATTCCCGTTGGTCGCGCATGCCGGCGGGGTCCTGGCCCGCGCGGGTCACACCGAGGCGTGTTGCGACCTGGCGCGGCTCGCAGGATTCTCACCTGCCGCAGTTCTGTGCGAGATCATGAACGACGACGGCTCGATGGCGCGCTTGCCCGATCTCGTCCTGTTTGCACGCAATCACGGACTGAAGATCGGTGCCATCGCGGACCTGATTCACTATCGCAGTCAGAATGAGCGATTGATCGAGCGCATCGGCGAGCGGCCGATACGCACGGCGGAGGGCGACTTCCGCATGGTCGCATTCCGCGACAAGCTCAGTGACGCGACGCATCTTGCGCTCGTTCGCGGGCACATCGATGCCACGCTCGAGACGGTCGTGCGGGTGCACGAGCCGGTGTCTATCGTCGATTTACTCGACTACGGCAGCCGTGCCCACTCGTGGACGATCCCCGGCGCGCTGGCGCGGCTGGCGCGGGCCGACCGCGCCGTGCTGATCCTGCTGCTGCGGCCCGAGTCGGCGCAGGAATTGCGCCAGCGCGCGGTCGGCGAGCAGATGTCCACCGATACCAAGATGGATCTGCGCAACTACGGCATCGGTGCGCAAATTCTGCGCGATCTGAACGTAGGCAAGATGCGCTTGCTCGCCCGGCGTCGCAAGATGCCGAGCATGGCTGGATTCGATCTCGAGGTAACCGCGTACGAGGAATCTCCTCCTCAATTTCCTGCTGATACGCCGGCGTCCTGAACCGTGGACGCCCGTTCGACTCCCGCAAGCTCATCGCGTCTGCGGCGCGCGGCGTACTGATAACGAGCGCAACCAGCCCATCATGCCTCTACGGAAAATTACGCCCGGTACGCGTGCGGCGCATTTGCGCGTCGGCATCGTCCTGTCCCGCTTCAATGCCGCGATCGGCGAACCGTTACTGGAGGGCGCATTGCGCGCGCTCGGCGAGGCTGGCGCCGACGAATCGTCGATCACCGTCGTCACCGTGCCTGGCGCATTGGAAGCGCCCCTAGCGCTGCAGCGAATGGCCCAGACCGGAGACTATGACGCGCTAGTAGCCTTGGGCGCGGTAGTCCGCGGCGAGACGTTCCACTTCGAAATCGTCGCCACCGAATCGGCGTCCGGTCTGGCGAGCGTACAGCTCGAGTTCGGCGTCCCGATCGGCAACGGCATTCTGACCACCGATACCGAGGAACAGGCACTTGCACGCGCCAGCGTCAAGGGCGGCGAAGCGGCGATGGCGGCGGTCGAAATGGCCAATCTCCTGAATGCCATCGATGAGGACTAGCCCGCGCCGTCGAGCACGTGAATTTGCGATGCAGGGCGTCTACCAATGGCTGCTCTCCGGAAGCGATCCCGCGCTGATTCGAACCCAGCTCGCCGAGGCAGCCGGATTTGCGAAGTGCGACACGCGCTTCTTCGACGGACTCTGGCGGGGAGTCACCGGCGAATTCGACACGCTCGTCGCCGCGTTTGCGCCGTTTCTCGATCGGAAAGCCACCGAACTGTCGCCGGTGGAGAAAAGCATTCTGACCATCGGTGCCTGGGAACTGCTGCGTGAGCCGGAAGTGCCCTACCGGGTGGCGATCAACGAAGCCGTCGAGCTCGCGAAGTCGTACGGGGGCACGGACGGGCACAAATACGTCAACGGCGTGCTCGACAAGCTGGCTGCGAGCGCCCGCGCGCCCGAAATTCATGGCGCGCGCACCGCGTCCTGACGCGGTTGTCGCAGACGGTCGCCGGCTTTCTCAGGTTCACCGCGACGCTCCCCGGCGGCAACGATGGCGGCGCTGACCGAGTTCGAATTGATCGACCGCTTTTTCCGCCGCCGTGCGGATACCAGCGCCGCACATGGCGCGCGAGGCGTCGTGCTGGGTATCGGAGACGATGCGGCGCTACTGGCGCCGACGCCGGGCAGCCAACTGGCGGCGTCGGTCGACATGCTGGTGGCCGGGCGCCACTTCTTTGCCGATGTCGACCCCGAAGCGCTGGGCCACAAGACACTCGCGGTCAATCTTTCCGACATGGCGGCGATGGGCGCGACGCCGCGCTGGGCCTTGCTCGCGGGAGCGCTGCCCGATGCGGATCCGCGGTGGCTGGACGGCTTTGCGCGCGGGTTTTTCGCGCTGGCGGCGGCGCACGGGGTCGATCTTGTCGGAGGTGATACCACGCGTGGTCCGCTCAATCTCTGTCTCACGATATTGGGAGAAGTGCCGGTGGGAAAGGCGCTGCTGCGCGGCGGCGCGTCCGCAGGCGATTCCATCTGGGTATCCGGCGCGCTCGGCGATGCATCGCTCGCGCTCGCGCATCGCGCCGGGCGGCTTGTTCTTTCTGACGACGAAGACGCCGCGTGTCAGAACGCGCTGCTGCGGCCTGCGCCGCGGGTCGCGCTAGGCATACGCCTGCGCGGTCTGGCATCCGCCGCAATCGACGTCTCCGATGGTCTGGTCGGCGACCTCGGGCATATCCTTAAATCGTCCAAGGTAGGCGCGATGATCGAGCTGGCGGCGATTCCGCGTTCGAAAGCGCTCGACCGGCAACTCGCGAGCCCGGCACACGACATCGCGCTCGAGTGCCTGCTCGCGGGGGGCGACGATTACGAACTGTGTTTCACTGCTGCGCCATCGCACGATCAGCGCATCGCCGCGATCGCGGCCGAGCTTCGCCTGCCGCTGCATCGCATCGGAATCATCGTCGACACACCCGGATTGACCGTTCGCGACTCGTCCGGGATTCCCCTTGCGCGGTTGCCGCACGCCTACGATCACTTCGCGAAGTGAAAAAGACGCCCACGCTCGCATTCCTGTTCGCGCATCCGGCGCATTTTCTCGCGCTTGGCTTCGGCGCCGGACTGTCGCCGGTGGCGCCGGGGACGGTCGGCACGCTGGTCGCATTGCCGCTCGCGGCGCTGTTGCACGCGACGACGGACGACGCAGGCTATCTGATCGCGGTGGCGATCACTTTTGCCGTCGGCGTGTGGGCCGCCGACCGAACCGGGCGCGATCTGGGCGTCGCGGATCACGGCGCGATCGTCTGGGACGAAGTCGTCGCCTTTCTGCTGGTGCTGTTTTTCGTCGGAACCGACCCGGTGCGGCAGGCGTTCGCGTTCCTGCTATTTCGTTTGTTCGACATCGTCAAGCCTCCACCGGCGAACATCATCGACCGCGAGTGGCATCACGGTTTCGGCGTGATGGCAGACGATATCGTCGCAGCGTTCTATGCGGTGATCGTGTTTGCGCTATGGCAGCGGGTGTCGGCGTGAGCGTCGAGTCGATCGATCTCGAGGCGAGGCGGATCGAGGAGCTGTCGCTTAATGCTTCCGGGGCCTTTCAATCGCTGGTTTACGATGGATGGCTGCTTGGGTTCAGGCCGGGCCCGACAAAGCGGCTGCGCTGCGTGAATGCCTTCTATTCAACCTCGTTGCCGCTTGCCGAAAAGGTGGACTACTGCGTCCGCTTTTACCAATCGGTGAGCTTGCCGGCGATCTTCCGCATACTGCCGTTTTCGCAGCCGCCAGAGCTCGATGCGTATCTCGAAAGCCTCGGCTGGAGCAGATTCGAGCGAACGCTGGTATTGCGCGCCGATGTCCTCGCAGCCTCGCAAATTCCCGCGGCGCGCGATGCGGTCGAAATCGTCGACGCACCGCGCTGGGTGGAAGTGAGTGCCGGCCTGCTCGATCTCGGCGGCGACGCGCTCATCGCGGCGGTCGAACGGGCAAATTCCTACCCATTGCCGCACGCCGGCGCGATCATTCGTTACCAGGGCGAAGTCGTGGCCTGCGGGCTGGTCAAACTGGAAGGCACGCACGCGGGGCTGTTCGCGTTGAGCACCGCGCCGGCGCATCGGCGACGAGGCTTGGGATATGCGATCGTAGGCGCGCTGCTCGCGGAAGCGTCGCGGCAAGGATCGCGGGCGGCCTACCTTCAAGTTACCGCCGACAACGAGGCCGCGCTGGCACTTTATCGACAGTTCGGCTTTGCGCGGGTCTACGATTACTGGTATCGGGGCCGTGCATCGGAACGATGATGACCAGGACGATTGATGACTCGCTGCTGGCGCTGGCAGACAGGCTCGGCCACGCGGCGCTCGCGCGCGGCGCCATGATCGCGACGGCGGAGTCGTGCACCGGAGGTCTGATCGCTGGCGCGATCACTGCGATTGCGGGCAGCTCGGCGTGGTTCGAGCGGGGATTCGTCACCTACTCCAACCTGGCCAAGGAGCAGCAACTTGGCGTGGCGCCATCGACGATAGCGCGCTACGGCGCCGTCAGCGAAGAGACCGCCAGAGCGATGGCGGAAGGCGCCGTCCGGGGCGCCAGGGCGCAGTGGGCGGTCGCCGTCACCGGCATTGCCGGGCCTGACGGGGGCTCGCCGGACAAGCCGGTCGGAACGGTATGGTTTGCGTGGGCCGGCCCGCACCATCTGCAGACCCTTCGGAGGCAGTTCGAGGGTGACCGAACGGCGGTCCGGGAAGCCTCGGTCCGGGTGGCGCTCGAGGGCCTCGTCGACCGTCTGGCTTAGGCCATCAGAACACTGGCGTCGAACGTTCGTTCTATGCAATAATGGGGCATCCTGACCACCAAAAGCAGCCAACCATGAGCCTCTCTCTCGCAAAATCCAACGGAATGAATGCTATGGACGACAACAAGAGCAAAGCGCTTGTCGCCGCGCTGGCGCAGATTGAAAAGCAGTTCGGCAAGGGCTCGATCATGAGGATGGGCGAGGCCCAGGTCCAGAACGATCTGCAGGTCGTGTCGACCGGATCGCTCGGCCTGGATATCGCGCTCGGTGTAGGCGGCCTGCCGCGCGGGCGCGTGGTCGAGGTCTACGGGCCCGAATCCTCCGGCAAGACGACGCTCTGCCTTCAGGTTGTCGCGCAGGTGCAAAAGGCCGGCGGAGTCGCCGCCTATATCGACGCCGAGAACGCCCTCGATCCGGTCTATGCCGGCAAGCTCGGGGTGAACGTGGGTGAGATGCTCATTTCCCAGCCGGACACGGGGGAGCAGGGCCTTGAAATCGCCGACATGCTGGTGCGTTCGGGCGGGGTCGACATCATTGTGATCGACTCCGTTGCCGCGCTCGTTCCGAAGGCGGAAATCGAAGGCGAAATGGGCGACCAGCTTCCCGGCCTGCAGGCGCGGCTGATGAGCCAGGCGCTGCGCAAGCTCGCGTCGAATATCAAGCGCGCCAATGTTCTGGTCATTTTCATCAATCAGATCCGGATGAAGATCGGAGTTATGTTCGGCAACCCGGAGACGACCACCGGCGGCAACGCGCTCAAGTTCTACGCTTCGGTCCGGCTCGACATTCGCAGAATTGGTGCGATCAAGCGCGGCGAAGAAGTCGTCGGCAACGAAACCAGGGTCAAGGTGGTCAAGAACAAGATCGCGCCGCCGTTTCGCGAGGCGCTGTTCGATATTCTCTATGGCGAAGGTATTTCTCGCGAGGGCGAAATCGTCGAGCTCGGCGTGACGCATAACATCATCGAGAAGTCCGGGGCCTGGTACGCGTACAACGGTGACAAGATTGGCCAGGGCAAGGACAACACCCGCGAGTGGTTGAGAGAGCACGCTGACATCGCGGCGGAGATCGAGAGCAAGATCCGCGCCGCAGTCGGGGTACCGGTCGCCACCGGCCGCAGTGTGGCGCCGGCCGACGAGTAATTTTGCTCAGCGCGTGGTCACGCGCACGCTCAGGGCGCAAGCGATCCGGTTGCTCGCGCGGCGTGAATACGCACGCGCCGAGCTGGAAGCGCGGCTTGTAGGCGCCGGCGCCGACTTGGCCGAGGTCCGCAGCGCGCTGGATGATTTGGGGGCGCAGGGCCTCCTTTCCGATCAGCGTTTCGCCCGCGCGGTAGTCGGCCAAAAGGCCGGTCATTACAGTCGGCGTAGCATTGCCGGAGGGTTGAAGGCAAAGGGAGTCGCGGCTAGCGACATCGACGATGCGCTGCGCGAAGCGGATCTCGACGACGATGCGGCACTTACGTCTTTGTGGCAGCGGCGTTTCGGACAGGTACCCGCCAACGATCGCGAAAAAGCACGTCAAGTGCGCTATCTGCAAGCGCGTGGCTTTTCGGTGTCGGCCATCCTGAAGTTGTTGCGAGATCCACCACAATAAGTTCCGCACCGGGTGTGCTAACATATTGAATTGAAAGACCGTCAGAAGCTTTCTCTGACCCTCGGACCTTGATGCGCACGTCCCCACCGAGCTTCGCGCCCGCATGAAAGCCGCCGACATTCGCAGTAGATTCCTCGAGTACTTTGCCTCGAACGGGCACACGATCGTCCCGTCGGCACCACTCGTTCCGGCCAACGACCCGACGCTGCTGTTTACCAACAGCGGCATGGTGCAGTTCAAGGATGTCTTTCTCGGCACCGATCAGCGCAGTTACGTCCGCGCGGCGGACGTGCAGCGTTGCCTTCGCGCGGGAGGGAAGCACAACGATCTCGAGAACGTCGGCTACACCGCGCGCCATCACACTTTCTTCGAGATGCTTGGCAACTGGTCGTTCGGCGACTACTTCAAACGTGAGGCGATCAAATACGCGTGGGAATTGCTGACCAAGGTATACGGATTATCGGCGGAAAAGCTTTGGGTCACCGTCTACCAAACCGACGACGAAGCTTACGACGTCTGGGCCAATGAAATCGGCGTCGCGCCCGAGCGCATCGTGCGCATTGGCGACAACAAGGGCGCGCCCTACGCCTCCGACAACTTCTGGCAGATGGCGGAAACGGGTCCCTGCGGGCCGTGCAGCGAGGTCTTCTACGACCACGGCCCGGAAATCGCCGGCGGCCCGCCGGGATCGCCGGACGCCGACAGCGATCGCTACATCGAAATCTGGAACCTCGTTTTCATGCAGTTCGATCGCGACGCCAAAGGCAAACTCACACCGCTGCCCAAACCGTGCGTCGATACCGGCATGGGCCTCGAACGCCTCGCCGCGGTCCTTCAGCATGTCCATAGCAACTACGACATCGACCTGTTTCAATCGCTGATCCGCGCCGCGGCGGCCGCAACCGGCGGTCGCGATCTTGCGTCGCCGTCGCTGCGCGTCATCGCCGATCACATTCGCGCCTGCGCATTTCTGATCGTGGACGGGGTCATACCAAGCAACGAGGGTCGCGGTTACGTGCTGCGCCGTATCATCCGCCGCGCGATTCGTCACGGCTACCAGCTCGGCCAGACGTTGCCGTTCTTCAACCAGCTTGTGCCGGAGGTGTCGCGCTTGATGGGCGATGCCTATCCGGAGCTGCCGCTGAAGCAGGATTACGTCGTCCGTGTCCTCAAGGCCGAGGAAGAGCGCTTCGCCGAAACGCTCGAGCATGGAATGAAGGTGCTCGAAGCCGCGCTCGCCGACGCCGACAGGGCCGGCAACAAGATGCTGCCCGGCGAGACCGCGTTCACGCTCTACGATACTTTCGGATTTCCACTCGACCTGACCGCGGATGTGTGCCGCGAACGAGGCTTTACCGTCGACCAGGCTGCCTTCGATGCGGCAATGGACAAACAGCGCGAACGCGCGCGTGCCGCGTCGTCGTTCAAGGCGGGGACTGCGCTTTCATACACTGGTGCGAAGACCGTGTTCGACGGTTACAAGACGCTGTCGGCGGAAGGCCGCATCACCGCGCTGTTTCGCGATGGCACATCTGTCGACGCGCTAAGCTCTGGGCAGGAAGGCATTGTCGTGCTCGATCGTACCCCGTTCTATGCCGAGTCGGGCGGCCAGGTCGGAGACCGTGGCGAGCTTACCAAGAGCGGTGTTTGTCTCACGCTGTTTGCGGTCCACGATGCGCAAAAGGTTCAACCCGACGTCGTCGGCCATCACGGAACCGTAAAGACCGGCGAGCTTCGCGCGGGCGACATCGTCGTCGCACAAGTGGATGCCCACACACGCGAGCGCGCGGCGCTCAACCATTCCGCGACGCACCTGATGCATGCCGCGTTGCGCAAGGTCCTGGGCGATCACGTGCAGCAGAAAGGCTCGCTGGTCGATGCCGAACGCACACGATTCGATTTCTCGCACACGCAGCCGATGACCGAGCAGGAAATCCGCACCGTCGAAGCGCTGGTCAATCGCGCCATCCGTGCTAATTACGCCGTCGAGACTCGGCTCATGTCTTACGACGACGCGATCAAGGCCGGCGCGATGGCACTCTTCGGCGAAAAGTATGGCGACGAGGTGCGCGTCCTCAGCATGGGCGACTTCTCGACCGAGCTGTGCGGCGGCACGCACGTTCAGCGTACCGGCGACATCGGCACTTTCAAGATCACTTCCGAGTCCGGCGTCGCCGCCGGCATCCGCCGGGTCGAGGCGGTAACCGGCGAGGCTGCGCTTGCGTACACGCACCAGCTCGAGGCACGGCTCAACGACGCCGCACAGGCGCTCAAGGCGCCTCGCGCAGAGATCACCGCGAAAATTCAGCAGCTACTCGATGGTGCGAAGACTCTCGAAAAGGAGTTGGCGCGCATCAAAGGCAAGCTTGCCTCGAGTCAGGGCGGCGATCTCGCGGCGCAGGCGGTCGAAGTCAATGGCGCACAGGTTCTGGCGGCAACGATCGATGGTGCAGATGCCAAGGTACTGCGCGACACCATGGACCAGCTCAAGGGTAGGTTCAAGAGCGCTGCCATCGTGCTCGGCTCGACCGACGGCACCAAGGTGACGCTGATTGCCGGCGTGACGTCCGACCTGACGAGCAGGATCAAGGCGGGCGACCTGGTCAATCACGTGGCGACGCAGGTCGGAGGCAAGGGCGGAGGGAGGGCGGACATGGCGCAGGCGGGCGGAACCGAACCCGCCGGCCTGGCGGCGGCGCTGGCCAGCGTCAAGGGCTGGGTCGAGAAGCGGCTGTAGGTTCCTTGGAATCGAGCGAGAACATCGGTCATGGCACTGCGCCCTGAAGCAACGCTCGACAAATTTCAGAACCGGGGTGACGGCCGCCTGCCTGGCCTGATCGGCATCCGTTTCACCGAGATTGCCGAGGGTCGCATAAGCGGAGAGCTCGACATTCGGGACGAGCTTCTGGCACCCAACGGATACCTGCACGCGGCAACGGTGATCGCGCTCGCGGACACCGCGTGCGGCTACGGCTGCATTGCCCACCTGCCGCACGGCGCCGAAAACTTCACGACCATCGAGCTGAAGAGCAACTTCCTCGGCACCCTTCACAACGGCACCATCCTCTGCGTTGCGACGCCCGCGCATCTCGGCAGGGCGACGCAGGTGTGGGATGCACTGGTCACCGATCAGGCAAACGGGCGGCGAATCGCGCTGTTTCGCTGCACGCAGATGATCTTGTGGCCGCGGCAGACATGAGTCTGTCCGCGCACTATCCCCGGTGGGGCGCAGGACAGGGCGGCACGGAATTCGCCCGGGGCCGCGGCCGAAGCGGGTCGATCGCGCCTAACCGTTTGTTCCTCCTCGGTTACCTCTAATCGGTCCGCGGCATCGAAGCCCCGGCAAAGCCCTATGATGGTGTCCAATCTTTGCGCTGCCGGCGCGGTCGCCCCGTGCGGAGCCTCAGAACCGGAATTTCTCAAATTCACAGGATTGGTCGACCATGAAAATCAGATTGTTTCGTTCCCTGACCGCTCTGGCCATGGCCGCGACCCTTTTGGGTGGCGTGACGCTGGCGCGTGCAGACGGCATTACCTCGGACCAGGCACAGCAGATCCTCGACGAGTTGAAAGCCATTCACAAGTCGCTCGATTCACGTCCGGTCGCAGCGCCGCAGCCTGCCGCCCCGCCCCCGATCGACGACAAGGTCAGCATGGCCTTCCCGCCCGGCGGTTTCTCGGTCGGCAAGGAAAATGCGCCTCTGGTGCTGGTCGAGTACACGGATTACCAGTGCCCGTTCTGCCAGCGCTACCACAACGATTCGTTCGCGCAGATCAAAGCCAACTTCATCGATACCGGCAAGATTCGTTACATCAGCCGCGACTTTCCGCTGCCGATGCACGAAAATGCGCGGCGCAGCGCCACGGCGGCGCGTTGTGCCGCCGAGCAGGGCAAGTTCTGGGAATTGCGGCACGCGATGATCGTCCACGCGGATCAGCTTCAAGCCGACAAGCTTGGCGGATACGCGCAGTCGGCGTCGATGGACGTGCCCAAGTTCCAGGCGTGCGTCGATTCGGACAAGTTTCGCGCCGCGATCGACAAGGACATCGCCGAAGGCACAGCGGCGGGGGTCAATGGAACGCCTTCGTTTGTGCTCGGGCGTATCGAAAACGGCAAGCTGCAAGGCGTGCGGATGGTCGGCGCCATGCCGTACGGGCAGTTCGAAGCCAAGATTCAGGACATGCTCAACCAGACGGGCAAGAACTAAGCACCGCGTTCGCGGCAGGTACTGATTGCCGCATTTGCGGCGAGAACGGATTGCCGCGTTCGCGGCGTCAGCGACAAACGGGCCACGTGCGCAATCGCGCGCGTGGTCCGTTTTTTTGCCGATGTCGGCCGTGCCGTAGCGTGCGGCCGACGGCTAGACCGATGATCTTCTGATCGTCGTCATGCGCTGCCTGCTGCTCGCGTTTTCTTTCGGCGTCATAATGCTTCAGCAGCAGGCGAGCCTGCCGTCGCCTTGGCACGCTGCCTTTGCGCTGCTTCCCGTATCGACAGCATTAGCATGCGCGGTCTATTCGAGACGCGCCGGCGATGCCCGCGCCAGGATCGCCCGCGCCGCCGCGCTGCTCGCTGCGGCTCTTTCGGTCGGCATGGCCGGATTCTTCTATGCGTCGTGGCGCGCCGAGTCGCGGCTTGCCGATGCGTTGCCGCCCGCGTGGGAAGGGCAAGACATCAGGCTGGTCGGCATTGTCGACGACCTGCCGCAGCCGGCGGATCGCGGCATCCGGTTCGCATTCGCGGTGGAAAAGCTACTGACACCGGACGCCGTCGTGCCGTCGCGCCTGTCGCTCGCCTGGTACAACGGATGGCCCCGCGATGGAGCAGAGGCCGCGGTCCCCGAGATCCACGCCGGCGAGCGCTGGGCATTTACCGTCCGTCTCAAGCGGCCGCATGGGACCGTCAACCCGCATGGCTTCGACGTCGAGGCATGGCTGCTGCAAAACGAGTTTCGAGCGACTGGCTACGTGCGGCCGGACGATGACAGTCACCGCGTCGATGCGTTTGCGGCGCGCGCCACGGACTATGTCGCGCGTGCCCGCGAGTCGATCCGCGCGCGCATTTTGCGCTCGCTCGAGGGCCGCCGCTTTGCGGGCGTCATTGCCGCACTCGCAATCGGAGACGAGCGCGCGATTCCCAACGAGCAGTGGCAATTGTTCAACCGCACCGGCATTGGCCACTTGATCTCGATCTCCGGACTGCACATCACATTCTTTGCGGCGCTGATCGGTGGCCTCGCGTTCTGGTTGTGGAAAATGAGCCACACGCTGACCACGCGATTGCCGGCGCGCAAGGCCGCCGCGGTCGCCGGGGTGACAGCGGCGTTTGTCTATGTGCTTCTGGCCGGCTTCGAAATTCCGGCGCAACGCACGCTGTACATGCTGACGGTTGCAGCGATCGGGCTGTGGCTCGGTCGGCCCGGGAGCGCGTCGGTCGTTTGGCTGTGGGCCCTGGCCGTGGTCCTGGCATGGGACCCATGGGCGACGCTCACCCCCGGCTTCTGGCTCTCCTTTGGCGCGGTCGGATTGCTGCTCTACATCGGCGTGGGCCGCGTCGGAGGCGGAGCCAGGTGGCGCGAGGCGCTGCGAGCGCAGACCGCGATCACGCTCGGCCTCATACCGCTGATGCTGGTGCTGTTTCAGCAGATATCCATCGTATCGCCGCTGGCGAATGCGGTGGCGATTCCGGTGGTCACCTTCGTTGTGGTGCCGCTGACGCTGGCGTCGATCGTGGTGCCATGGGATGTCCTGCTGCTCTTCGCTCATCAGACATTCGCGGCGGTCGCGCTGATGCTCGAATGGTTGAGCACGATGCCGGCGGCGGTGTGGCAGCAGCACGCCCCAGGTGTCTTCACCGCCGTCGCGGGGATCCTGGGCGTTCTCTGGCTGCTCGCGCCGCGCGGAGTCCCGGGTCGTTCGCTCGGGCTGATCTGGCTTGCACCGCTGTTTGTCATCGTTCCGCTGGCGCCGGCGATGGGGGCCTTCCGGGTCACCGTGCTGGACGTCGGCCAAGGGCTTGCCGTGCTGGTGGAGACGCACGGCCATTCGCTCCTGTACGACACCGGTCCGCGTTTCAGCGAGACCGCCGACGCAGGCAATCGCATTATCGCGCCGATGTTGCGCGCCAACGGCATTGCGCGGCTCGACGGCCTGGTCGTGAGTCATCAGGACAGCGATCACAGCGGCGGAGCGCTTTCTCTGCTGCAAACAGTTCCCGTGGAATGGGTCGCTTCGTCGTTGAACGCCGATCATCCGATCGTGCGCGCACGGGCCGAGCGCGGTGAAGCTGCGTGGCGCTGCCTTGCGGGTCAGCAATGGACATGGGACGGCGTCGAGTTCGCGATGCTGCATCCGGTCGCCGCGAATTTCGTCAACCCAAAGCTCAAGCCGAACGATCTCTCCTGCGTGCTGCGGGTCAGCAACGCGGCAGGAAGCGCGTTGTTGACGGGCGACATCGAGGCACGCACCGAGTCGGATCTTATCCGCCGCGAGCCGATTCGGCTTCGTTCCGATCTGCTTGTCGTTCCGCACCACGGCAGCAAGACCTCGTCGACACCTGCGTTCATCGCGTCGGTGCGGCCGGAGGTCGCCGCCTTCACTCCGGGCTACCGTAACCGTTTCAATCATCCGCGGCCCGAGATCGTCGAGCGCTACGTCACCGCGGGCGCGCGCAACTATCGCACCGACTACGAGGGGGCGCTGACGTTCACCTTTGCCGATGGCTTATCGCATTTGCCTCGTCGCGAGCGCGTCCACGACGCGCGCTATTGGCGCGACGCGCCGGTGGAAGGCGAGCTCGCGCCGCTCGACTAGCGCTGCGGGCTCCAGCGCATGCCTGCATTGATTCGATTGAGCGCGCTGATCGCAATGACGCTGGCGATGACGCTTGCGGCGGCGGCACAGGACCGTCCGAGCGCGCTCAGTGCTACCTCCCAGCCGCTCAAGCTGTCCACCGCGCTGGGCCCCGCGTATCCGCAGGGCAAAGCGGGCGAAATCTGGGCGACGCTTATTCGCGAGCGATCGGGCGGACGTCTCGCGGCCACGCATTTTCCAGGTGCGACGCTCTCGTCGCGAGATCCGGCGCGAGAATTCGGTGCCTTGCGTGACCGGACCTGTGAGCTTTCGGTGGGCTCCGCACTCGCGTGGTCGGCGCAAGTGCCGCAATTGAACGTGCTCGCGCTGCCGTGGCTCGTGCCCGCCGAAGCGGAGCTCGAAGCGCTGATCGGGGGCGGCGTGGGCAAGCGGCTTTCCGCGATTCTGGAAACTGCCGGTGTCGTTCCGGTTGCGTGGGCCGCAAACGGATTCATCGAGTTGGCGAGCAGAAAGCCGGTGCACAAGCCCGCCGATCTCGCCGGCCTGCAGGTGCGGGCGCAGTCCTCGTCGCTGATCGACGAAACCGTGGCCGCGCTGGGAGCGAGACCTTCGGCGATGAGCATTGCGGACGCGCGCGCCTCGTTGGAAAACGGACAGCTCGACGGGCAGGAAACCAGCGTCCCCGCCTATTCGGCGTCGCGTCTTTATGCGGGGCCACTCGTGCATCTGCTGCTCTGGCATGCGCACGCGGATGTCTTGGTATTCGCGGTGAACCGATCGGTCTGGGACGCGTGGAGCGAGACCGACCGCGAGCTCGTGCGCGAGGCGGCGGTGGATGCTTCGAAGCAGGCGCTTGCGATGGCGCAGCGGCTTGCCGATGAGGGCGCACTGGCGAAGCTCGGCGCGCAAGGCGCCGTCGTGACCCGTCTCACACCCGCGGGCAGGGAGGCGTTTCGCGAAGCCGCACGCGCCGTTTACAACCGATGGACACCGGTCATCGGTACCGATCTGGTCGAAGCGGCGGAAGCCCAGATCTCCGCGGCGCAAACGCTCCGCTGAACGACGAGCTTACGAAACGAAGCGTCCGAGGCGCACGGCGGTCTCGCCGGGCTTGGGTTTGCGGGTAGGCATGATCAACACGCAATCGTCGTGCGGCGTGCGAATCTCGGTGCCGGCGTCCATGGCGTAGAGGGTCCCGGCGCGGCGAATCACCTGCAGGCCGTGCACGGGTTCTGTGAACCGAAACGCGTCGCTGACGATCGTCACTGTCGATGTCACCTCGACGATGTGTTGAGGAGGAGGTGTCACGTTGTCCAGCTGTTGGTCGGCCAAGCCGCGATCGAGCATCCCGAAGTGGTCGAGAAACCGCAGCAGCGACTGCCGCGCGACCCGCGGCGCCGCGGCTTCCCAATGCTGGCCGCATTCGACCAGCAGCGCGCTGCGCGCGTTCGCGGGATCGTCGAAGAACGCGTAATCGCGCAAGCGCTGACCGGCTGCGTGGCCGCTGTCGATCACGATGTGCTGCGGCACTCCTATGGCCTTGGCGAGTTCCACACCTTTTCGCTGCCGGCCCGCCATCGCGAGCGGAAGGCAGGGCTCCGACATCGAGTGCAGATCGAGCAGATGGTCGACACGGTCGACGATCGGCCTGAGTTCGCGAGCGCGCGCAAGTTCGACGCTCCGGCGCGGGCCGTCGAGCACCTCGCGTGTCCACAGGCGGTTGAAGTCCTCGTCCACGCAGCGCGAGGCGAACGGGTCCGCGCGGTCGAAGCGAAGATATGCACTGACGTTGGCGAAGACCAGTGTCAAAGTGCCTCGCGCGGGTCGGATTTTTTCGCCAAGTAGCCAATCGAGGGCGATTGCGCCGCAAACTTCGTTGCCGTGAGTCAGCGCCTGGACGAGGACGTGCGGTCCTGCGTACTCGCTGGCGAACGTCCACACATACGGTGTGCCGTCATTGCCGGCGGCATAAGACGCGAGATCGGGGAATGCGATCTCGATCGGAGGAATGGCCGCAGGCGCGCGCTGGAATGTGTCGCTTAGACCTTCGCTCACGAGATACAGACTCGATCGGCGAGGCGGTGCATGAACGCTTCGCACAGCGCAAGCTGATCGAGTGCAACCCATTCGTTAGGCTGGTGTGCCTGCTCGATGTGGCCGGGTCCGCAGATGATCGTGGCGATTCCGGCATCGTGAAACAACGATGCTTCGGTGCCGAATGAAACCTTGTCGTAGTCGAGCGTGCCGCTGCATGAGTGGCCAAGGTCGGCAATTTCGTTTCCTCCGTGCGTATCGAAGCCGGGCAGCGCCGACAGAGCGTCGAATTCGATGTGTGTTTGCGGGTCGACGGCATGCATTTCCGGCAACAGTGTAGCCGCGAAACGCCTCACTTCGGTCAGCAGCTCTTCCGGATCGTCGAACGGAAGGTGGCGAAACTCGAAGTCAAAAACGCAGTCGCGGGGAACGATGTTCAGCGCCGTGCCGCCGCGGATTACACCGGTATGTACCGTAGTGAACGGGACGTCGTACGCCGAATCGAATCGCCCGCGCTCGCGAAACCGCCGCGCCATCTGCGTGAGCAGCGTAACGATTTCGCATGCGACCTGTATTGCATTGACGCCGCGCGGGGTCAGCGACGAGTGCACCTCGTGGCCGCGGACGCGGCACCGGTAGCTCCTCTTTCCCTTGTGCGCGACTACCAGCCGCATTCCAGTGGGTTCGCCCACAACACAGCCCGCCGGTCGAATACCGCGCTGACCGAGATCCGCGATCAGCCGCCGCACGCCGATGCACCCAACCTCTTCGTCGTAAGAGAGCGCGAAGTGGAGCGGTCGCTTGAGACCGCGATGCAGAAACGCGGGAACCAGCGCGAGTCCGGTCGCCGAGAAACTCTTCATGTCGGTGACGCCGCGGCCATAAAGTTTGTCGTCCTTCACCGTCGCGACGAAGGGATCGGTATCCCAGGGCTGGCCATCGACCGGGACAACGTCGGTGTGGCCCGAGAGTACGATTCCATTCTCTTTGACGTTGCCGTCGCTGGCGGGAAGGGTCGCGAACAAATTCGCTTTGCGCCTGTCGTCGTCGAACGTCAGTTGCGAATCGATGCCGTGACCCGCAAGGTAGTCTCTGACCCAATCGATGAGCGCCATGTTCGAGTCACGACTGGTCGTATCGAACGCGACCAGCGTGCGGATCAGATCCATGGCGGCGAGTTGAGGCCGGACGGCAGACGAAGTCGCGGGAGCGTTCATGATAGGGAACTCGGAAACTTTCAATGAGACAGGATAGAAAGCGGGACTGCCGGTGTCAATGCCAATACTAATGTCCACGCCGCCGGCACAGAATCCGGGAGCGCACGTCGCGTCGCTGGGCATGCGCTTCCATACCGGCACCCAGTTTCCCGCCCGCTATCACGATCAGATCTTCATCGCCGAGCAGGCTCATGGTAGCGCAGCAAGAAGATCGGCTACCGGATCACGCTGGTTCGTGTCGAGGGAAACAAGCCGGTTGCGTATGAGCCATTCGCGACCGGCTGGTTGCAGGGTGAGAAGGCGTGGGGCCGCCCGGTGGACGGGCTGGTGATGCCGGACGGCGCGCTGCTCGTCTCCGACGATTATGCCGGAGCGATTTACCGTATCACTTACCGCGGTTAGCGGTGACTGTAGCGCGCGTGATAGAACGGCCGATGGACCGGCCGGCCGAATACGACGCGCGGACCGTAGACGAACGGCGCTGAGGCGTAGACGAAAGGAGCGCCGTAGTAGGCCACATCCGGCGCGTAGGCGACCGGCGGTGCGTACACCAGCGGCGGCGGTATGTAATAGCCACGGTTGGCATAACCCACTGCGAATCCTGGCAGGCCGATCGATATGTTGAAAGCGTCTCTGGCCGATGCGGTCGAGGCGACTGTGGCGCCGCCGGCCAACAGCACAACCGCGGCAGTGATCGTGGCGATGCGATGTTTCATAAGACCTCCTGCATAGTGGCGAAGGTAGCGACACCTATCCAACGCTCGGTAAACAACCGACGTTGACAGCAAGTTTCTTTGTGGGAACAGGCGATTACAATCAGTTACGATTCGGCTATGCTGGGTGTTTTCAGCAGCGCTTGTTATCGCCGATCGACGGAGAATGCCATGGGGTCGTACCGCATCCTGGTTTCGTTGCTATCTTTCTTCGTCGCGGTTTGCGGTGCCGTTGCATCATCTACCGCGGCCGATCTGACCATCGGCATCGGAGCCGACGTCACCTCGATAGATCCGCACTATCACAATGTGACGCCGAACAATAATGTCGCGGCGCATATCTTCGATTATCTGGTGCTTCGCGATGAGCGTCAGAAGCCGATTCCGGGACTGGCGGAATCGTGGAAGACCATCGATCCGCTCACCTGGGAGTTCAAGCTGCGCCGTGGCGTCAAGTTCCACGACGGCAGCGACTTCACCGCCGCCGACGTCGTGGCGTCGATCGAGCGCGTCCCGGAAGTGCCCAACAGTCCATCGCCGTTCACCGCGTTCACCAAGCAGATCAAGGAAATGATCGTCGTCGACCCCTACACGATCCGCTTCAGGACCGCGACTCCGTATCCCCTGATGCCAACCGACATGACGCAGGTCGCTATTGTCTCGAAATCGGCTGCGAAAGCGACGACCGAAGACTTCAACAGTGGCAGGGCTGCGGTGGGAACCGGACCCTACAAGCTCGTTCGATTCTTCAAAGGCGACCGCATCGAGCTCGCCCGTCACGACGGCTATTGGGGCGGCAAGACTCCATGGGAAAAGGTGACGCTGCGGCTGCTGCCCAACGACGCGTCGCGCGTCGCTGCGCTGCTTGCGGGCGACGTGCAGGCCATCGAATACGTCCCGACGTCCGACGTCGCCAAAATTCGCGCCGACAAGGGTCTGAACGTCTACAAGATCATCGCCGATCGGCTGATCTATCTGCACATGGACAGCGAGCGCGACCACTCTCCGTTTGTTTCCGACAAGGCAGGGCGGCCGCTGGCGACGAATCCGCTCAAGGATCCGCGGGTGCGCAAAGCATTGTCCAAGGCGATCAACAGAACGGCGATTGTCGACAAGGTCATGGAGGGCGAAGCCGTCGCGTCCGGCCAGTTGCTGGCTGACGGGATGTTCGGAACGACCAGGAATCTGAAGGTCGAGACGTACGATCCCGAGGGCGCGAAGAAATTGCTCGCGGAGGCTGGTTATCCAGACGGATTCGGCCTGACCATTCACGCTCCGAACAATCGTTACGTCAACGATTCCAAGATCGCACAGGCCGTTGCGCAAATGCTGACCCGGGTTGGTATTGCATGCAAAGTCGAAGCGATGCCATCGGCGACTTTCTTTCCGCAGGCGACCGATCTCAAGTTCAGTTTCATGGTGCTGGGCTGGAGCTCCGGCACGGGCGAAGCATCGAGCCCGCTCAAGGCGCTGCTCGCCACGTACAACAAGGACAAGGGGTTCGGCACGGCCAATCGCGGACGCTATTCCAACGCGAGGGTCGATGCGCTGCTCGAGGAGGCACTCGCGACCGTCGACGATCCCAAGCGTGAAGCGCTATTGCAGCGCGCGACCGAGCTTGCTATCAACGACACCGGAATCATCCCTTTGCATTTTCAGGTGAATCTGTGGGCAACGCGCAACGGCATCACCTACCTTCCGCGCACCGACGAGAATACGCTGGCACACAAGTTCCGTCCGGCAGCGGCCAAGTGAGCAGGCAGACTGCGCGGCGTTCTAGCCGCCGCGAACGATCGACTGCTCCAGCTCGCCGACAATCGGCGTCGCCGCATCGATGCCCATTCGCTTGACCATCGCCTTGGCAAAATCCGGCAGCAGATCGTGCAAATCGCGCAGATTGCCGGCGCGTTGCAAGCGCATCATCATCATGTACCCTCTGAAGCCGAGGTGTTCGTTGATGGCATCGCTGAGCTGCTGTTGCGCGGCGAGAAATTGCTGAACTTCAGTTTCGCTGCGTGGTGCGGATGCCAACTCGGATTCGGCTGCGGACGGCGCGCTGAAGCGCTTGGCGATCATTCCCGCTCTTTCGAGGGTCGCGAGCGCGGTGACATCGACGCGCAATGCCCGAGCGCGCTCGAGCACCTCGGCGACGGTGCGACTGCCGTCGACCATGATCAACAGGCTGCGCAATGCGATCGGAAGGCTACGCTTGCGCTCCTTGAGCTCGCGCACGCCTTCCTCGGTCTTGGCGTATATTTCGCCTTGATTCATGAGCCGATCCCCCGCCGGTGCCGCTCGGCGCTTGCCATCGCCCGATGGCGCTCATTATAGACGATAGGGCAGTCGGTTCGCGCTCTGAAAGCAGCGGCTATGCCCCCGAATGGAAACCTCGTCCGCGCGCGTAGTGTGGCGCAGAGCTTTGTGGAATAATCGACTGGCAACGCGCAGTCTTCGCCATGCTCAATGAATCCTTGCTCGCCGCGCTCGGCGAAATTCTTCCGCCATCCGCACTTCTTACGGCCGGGGAGGACACGCGGCCCTACGAATGCGACGGCCTGACGCTTTTCCGGGCACAGCCACTGGCGGTGCTACTACCGGAAAACGAGGCGCAGGTCGTCGAGATTCTGAAGATATGCAACGCAGCGCGACTCCCGGTCGTTGCGCGCGGCGCCGGCACGGGGCTGTCCGGAGGCGCGACACCCAACATCGATGGCGTGGTCCTGTCGCTGGCCAAGTTCAAGCGCATCCTTGCCATCGATCCGCTCGCCCGTACCGCGGTATTGCAGCCTGGCGTGCGGAATCTGGCCATTTCGGAAGCGGCTGCGGTTCACGGCCTCTACTACGCTCCCGATCCCTCGTCGCAAATTGCGTGCACGATCGGCGGCAACGTCGCCGAGAATTCCGGCGGCCTGCACTGCTTGAAGTACGGGCTCACAGTGCACAATGTCCGCCGCGTTCGAGGAGTCCTTGTCACCGGCGAGATCGTGGAATTCGGCAGCGACGCGCTCGATTGCGCCGGCTACGATCTGCTCGCGCTGATCAACGGGTCGGAGGGACTGCTGGCGGTCATCACCGAAGTGACCGTCCGCCTGACGCCCAAGCCCCGGGAGGCGAAGTGCATCCTCGCCGCATTCGACGACCTTGCCAAGGCCGGAGAGGCCGTGGCGGCGATCATTGCCGCGGGCATCATTCCGGCGGGCCTCGAAATGATGGATCGGCTCACGATCAGCGCGGTCGAGCCATTCGTGCACGCCGGTTATCCGCTCGATGCCGAGGCGATCCTGCTTTGCGAATCCGACGGAACCCCGGAAGAAGTGCTGGCCGAGATCGACGAGATGCGGATGTTGCTCGAAAACAACGGTGCGACACAGGTTGAAGTGTCGCAGAACGAAGCACAGCGGGTCCGGTTGTGGTCGGGGCGCAAGGCCGCATTCCCCGCCGCGGGCAGGATCTCGCCTGATTATTATTGCATCGACGGAACGATCCCGCGGCGCTCGATCGCGCCGGTGCTGACGCGAATCGCCGAGTTCAGCAAGGAATTCGGGCTGCGCTGCATGAATGTCTTCCACGCCGGCGACGGCAACCTGCATCCGCTGATCCTGTTCGACGCCAATTGTCCGGGCGATGCGGAAAAGACCGAGGCCTTTGGAGCCAGGATTCTGGACCTGTGCATCGAAGTCGGCGGCACGATAACCGGCGAGCACGGGGTCGGCGTCGAAAAGCTCGGCGGGATGTGCGTCCAGTTCGCGTCCGCAGAGCTCGAGTGTTTCCACGCGATCAAGCATGCCTTCGACGAGGCCGGCCTGCTGAATCCCGGCAAGGCAGTGCCGACCTTGCATCGCTGCGCCGAAATGGGCCGGATGCACGTGCACCGCGGCCAGCTGGCGCATCCCGAGCTGCCGCGCTTCTGAACGACGCCCACGAAAGCGACATGAAGACCGAGACCAGACAAGACCCCGACGTCGTTGCCGAGCTGGTGACACAGCTCGCGGGCAACTTTGGCGACCGTGCCGTGACCACACACGCGGTGCGCGAGCATCACAGCCACGGCGAAGGTCTCGCCGACGCAGGGCTGCCCGACGTCGTCGTGTTCCCCCATTCGAACGAAGAGGTTGCCTCGATTGTGGGGCTGTGCCACCTCGCCCGCGTGCCGGTGATTGCCTTTGGCGTCGGCACCTCGCTCGAAGGACATGTTGCTGCGCTCTATGGCGGCGTCTGCGTCGACCTGTCACAGATGAACCGCGTGCTCGAAGTCAACGCCGAGGATCTCGATTGCCGCGTTCAGGCTGGCGTCACACGCGAGCAGTTGAACGCAGAGCTCAAAGGCACGGGCCTGTTTTTCCCGATCGATCCGGGCGCCAACGCGACCATTGGCGGCATGGCCGCGACACGCGCGTCGGGCACCAACGCCGTTCGCTACGGTACGATGCGCGAGAACGTGCTCGGGCTGACCGTGGTGACGGCAGATGGGCGCGTCGTCAAGACCGGTGGTCGCGCACGCAAGTCCAGTGCCGGCTATGACCTGACGCGACTCTTTATTGGCGCTGAGGGAACGCTCGGCGTCATCACCGAAATCCAGCTCCGCCTGTACGGCGTTCCCGAGGCGATTCAAGCGGCGGTGTGTCAGTTTCCCGATCTTGCCAGCGCAGTCAATACCGTCATCGTCGCAATGCAGACCGGAATCAGCGTGGCGCGCATCGAGTTGCTGGACGAGGTTCAGATGGAAGCGAGCATCCGTTACTCGAAGCTCGAGGGTTTTGAGCTGAAACCAACGCTATTCTTCGAATTTCATGGCTCGGAAGCCGGCGTGCGCGAGCAATCGGCGGCGATGCAGGCCGCAAGCGACGAATTTGGGGGCAGCGCCTATCAGTGGGCGACCAAAACCGAGGACCGGACGCGCCTGTGGAAGGCGCGGCACGATGCGTATTACGCCGCGATGGCATTCAGACCGGGCATGACCAGTTTCGCCACCGATGCCTGCGTTCCCATATCGAGACTGGCCGACTGCATCCTCGAAACCAAGGTCGACGTCGAGAAGAGCGGTCTGACGGCGCCCATTCTGGGACACGTCGGCGACGGCAACTTTCATCTCGTCGTATTGTTCGACGGTGCCGATCCCGCACAACGCGAACGCGCCGAGGCGCTGGCCAAGGGCGTCAGCATGCGCGCGATCTCGATGGGCGGCACCTGCACCGGCGAGCACGGTATCGGCTGGCACAAACTGGACGTTCTGGCCCAGGAGCACGGCGAAGCTGTCGATCTGATGCGGATGATCAAGCGCGCGCTCGACCCGCGCGACATCATGAATCCGGGTAAGACCGTCCCGCTATGACGGGCGCGGGCGCAAGCACGTTGCCTGGATCGCCGAGTGCGTGCCATTCCCCGTGGTCGGGAAGCGGGTGACCCGCGAATGTATACGCTCTACATCGGCAACAAGAACTACTCGACGTGGTCGCTGCGCTCATGGGTTCTGATGCGCGCGGCCGGCATCCGTTTCCGCGAGCAACGCCTGCTGCTCGACCAGGCCGATACGAGCGCGCGCATCCGCGCGCATTCTCCGTCGTCCAAGGTCCCGTGCCTGCACGACGGAACCGTGGTCGTGTGGGACACCATGGCGATCGCGGAGTACCTTGCCGAGCGCCACCCGGGCTTGTGGCCCGCCGACAGCGAAGCGCGCGCGTGGGCGCGCTCGGCCGCGGCCGAGATGCACTCGGGATTCGCCAATCTGCGCAACGAATTCGGCATGAACCTGCGGGTCCACGATCCACGCGAGCCTTCTCCCACGGTCGCGTCCGAAATCGAGCGTATCAAGGAGATCTGGGGCGAGGGCCGGCGCCGCTTTGGCGGGAGCGGGAATTTTCTTTGCGGCGCGTTCGGGATCGTGGACGCCTTCTACTGTCCGGTCGCGTTTCGATTCCGGAGTTATGGCGTCGCGCTCACCGGCGTATGTGCCGCGTATCAGGCGCAGTTGATCGCACTGTCGGCGATGCAGGAATGGGCGGCCGACGCGGCGCGCGAAACGGAACAGATCCCCAAATACGATTCTCTGGCGCAGGGACACCAGCGATGAGTGGATTGCGCCGCGAATGAGCGAGCTTATCGGCGCCTGGCGCGATCGCGTGCGCGCCGCTGCCGCCGGCAACGAGCCGTTGCGCATCGTCGGCGGCGGCAGCAAGGATTTCTACGGCCATGAGCTTGCAGGTACCGTCTTCGGCACCGGCGAGTATTCGGGCATCAACGACTATGATCCGACCGAGTTGGTCATTACCGCCCGCTGCGGCACGCGACTCATGGAAATCGAAGATACGCTCGCCGAGCGCGGCCAGATGCTCGCGTTCGAGCCGCCGCATTTTGGCGCCGACGCAACGCTCGGCGGCTGCATCGCGGCCGGCTTGTCCGGCCCGCGGCGTCCGCACGGAGGTGCGGTGCGCGATCACATGCTCGGCGTGAGGTTGCTCGACGGCCGTGGCGATGAACTTTCATTCGGCGGCCGTGTGATGAAGAATGTTGCCGGATTCGATGTCTCTCGACTCATCGCCGGCTCGCTGGGCACGCTTGGCATCATCCTCGAAGCATCATTAAAGTGCATGCCCTTGCCGCGGGCGGAGTCGACGATTGCATTCGAGCTTTCTGCCGGCGACGCTCTGCAAAAGATCAACGAGTGGAGCGCGTTACCGCTGCCGCTGTCGGCAAGTTGCTGGTACGGCGACCGGCTTTACGTGCGGCTGTCTGGCGCCGCCAGCGGCGTCAGCGCCGCGCAGCGTCGCCTCGGAGGCGAGGAAACGGAAGATGCTCCAGCGTTTTGGCGCGCCGTACGCGAGCAGGAGCACGCTTTCTTCCGGGCCGCGCCGAGCGCGCCATTGTGGCGGCTGTCGGTACGCTCCACCGCGCCGTACATCGATCTTGGCAGCGAACAGTTGATCGAGTGGGGAGGCGCGCTGCGCTGGATTGGCGCGGCCCCCGATGACAGCGGAGAGCGTCTACGGGCGTGGGCGAAGGAACAAGGTGGCCACGCGACGCTCTTCCGGTCCGCGGACAAATCCGCGGGAGCGTTCCACGCGCTTGCGCCGCCGTTGCTTGCGCTGCATAAGCGGCTCAAAGCGGCGCTCGACCCGGCGGGGATCTTCAACCCTGGGCGCATGTACGCGGAGTTCTGAGCGTGGAAACCCGCCTTGCTGACTTCATCAGGGACACCGCCGATGGGCACGACGCCGACGCGATTCTGCGCGCCTGCGTTCATTGTGGATTCTGCACGGCGACCTGTCCTACTTACCAGTTGCTCGGCGACGAGCTCGACGGTCCGCGCGGGCGCATTTATCTGATCAAGCAGGTGCTCGAAGGAGCGGACGTCACTGCTAAGACGCAGCTGCATCTGGACCGTTGCCTGACGTGCCGCAGCTGTGAAACCGTGTGTCCCTCCGGCGTGCGTTACGGCAGGCTGGTCGAGATCGGGCGCCGCGTGGTTGAGGAAAAAGTCCGGCGGCCGGCCGGCGATCGCGTCAGGCGCTGGCTGTTGCGCAAAGGCTTGAGTCATCGCTCGCTGTTCGCCCTCGCGCTCGGGGCGGGAAGACTGGCGCGGCCGCTCTTGCCGGTGTCGCTCGCGGCCAAAGTGCCGCTGGCGGCCGCGGCAAAATCCTGGCCGCGGCCGCGCCACGCGCGGAAAATGCTCGCGCTCACCGGTTGTGTACAGCCGGTGTTGGCGCCGAACATCGACGCCGCGCTGGCGCGCGCGCTCGACCGCGTAGACATTTCGTTGGTTCGCGCCGCAGGCGACGGGTGCTGCGGCGCAGTCAGCGAGCACCTCGGCGCGCGCGAGGAAGCGTCGACTTTCGCGCGCCGGAACATCGATGCCTGGTGGCCGCATATCGAGAACGGCGCGGAGGCGATCGTCGTTACCGCGAGCGGGTGCGGTGTGATCGTCAAGGATTACGCACACTTGCTGCGCGACGATCCGGAGTACGCCGGCAAGGCGACGAGGGTAGCTCAACTCGCGCGCGATCCGGTCGAAGTGATCGCAGCCGAATGGAAACGCTTCGCGCCGCTGGTGGCGATGGACCACGGTCCGCAGCGGGTCGCTTTTCACTCGCCGTGCACATTGCAGCACGGGCAGCAGCTCAACGGGCGGGTCGAGGAGATTCTCGAGGCGATAGGCCTGGAGCTGGCACCGGTCGCGGACGGGCACCTTTGCTGCGGCTCCGCGGGCACGTATTCGATCCTGCAGTCCGTCCTGTCACAACAACTGAAAATCAACAAACTCGAGGCCCTCGAAGCATCGGAGCCTGACCTGATCGCGACGGCGAACATTGGCTGCCTCAGCCATCTCGCGACCGGCACGCAGCGGCCAGTGCGTCACTGGGTGGAGATTTTTGACGCGCGCCTGCGCACCCGTTCATGATCCGGGCGGCGCAAGCTTGCCGGGCGGACTATCCGCGTTTTCTCACGATTCCGACCCGTTGGATGGACAACGATACCTACGGCCACGTCAACAATGTCGCTTATTACTCGTATTTCGACACGGTGGTGAACGAACACCTTATTCATGAAGGCGGGCTCGATATTCGTGCCGGGTCCGCGATCGGGCTTGTCGTCGAAACGCGGTGCCTCTTTCACCGGCCGCTATCGTTTCCGCAGATTATCGACGCTGGATTGCGCGTCTCCAAGCTGGGCACCACCTCGGTGACCTACGACATCGGCTTGTTCGAGCGCGGCGCAGACGCGCCTGCCGCAACGGGCTACTTCGTCCACGTCTGGGTCGAACGCTCGTCGGGGCGGCCGACGCCAGTGCCACCTGCTATTCGTGCCGCGCTGGCCCCGCTGCTGGTTGCGCAGGAAAGCTGATGCGCGCCGGATCCAAACCGCTTCGCTTTGCGCTGGTTGCGGCTGCGGGCGCAAGCGACCGCTTCGGCGGTTCCGAGCCGAAGCAGTATGCGATGCTCGCAGGAACGCCGCTGCTCGCGCGCACCATCGCCGCGCTGAACGAATCGGTGGTCCTGGAAGCGGTTTTTGTCGTGATTGCCGGCGACGACGCGTTGTACAAGGAGCGGGTCGGCGAGATCGCAGGAGTCGTTCCGCTGCGCTGCGGCGGACGCACGCGCGCGGAGTCGGTGAGAAATGGACTGGCGGCGATCGGCGATCGGGTGGAGGCGGAGGATTGGGTGCTTGTTCACGACGCGGCGCGCCCGTGCATCGATGTCGCAACGCTCAATCGGCTATTGCACGAGTTGGAAGATGAACCTATCGGCGGGCTGCTCGCCATTCCTCTGGCCGACACCTTGAAGCGCTCGGAGACCGGCGCCGGACTTCGTTGCGCGGGCACCGAGGACCGGACCGGATTGTGGTGCGCGCAGACGCCGCAGATGTTTCGCTATGCGATTCTCAATCACGCGCTCCGGCAGGCCGATCTCGCCACAATTACCGACGAAGCGCAGGCGGTGGAGGCGCTTGGACTCAAGCCTCGGCTGGTGCAGGGCAGCTCGGCGAACATCAAAGTGACGTATCCGGAAGACCTCGAGCTCGCCGCGGCGATACTCGCCGCGCGGCGGCGGGATCGATGATGACCGTTCGCATCGGCAACGGTATCGACGTGCATGCACTCGTCGTCGGACGGAGTCTGGTGCTGGGCGGCGTGACGATTCCTTTCGAGCGCGGCCTGGACGGACACTCGGACGCCGACGCGCTGCTGCATGCGATCTGCGACGCGGTGCTCGGCGCATTGGGCGAGGGCGACATCGGCGCGCATTTTCCGGATTCCGACCCGCGCTACAAGGACGCCGACAGCCGGGCCCTGCTGCGCACGGTATGGCAGCGCGCCATCGCGGCAGGTTATACGCTCGGCAACGTCGACGCCACCGTCGTCGCCGAAGCACCGAAGCTCGCTCTTTATATTCGGCAGATGACGGAGAACATCGCGGCCGACCTGGGCACGGACATTGAACGAGTCAACGTCAAGGCGACGACCACCGACGGACTGGGCTTCGCCGGCCGCGGCGAAGGCATTGCGGCGCTGGCGACGGTATTGCTGATCAAGAATCGGTAGGCGCCTTGCGGACGGCAAAGCTCACGCGCGCGCATGTGCCGCCGCCCTCGCGCGGCAGCAGCGCGAACGTCGCCCCATGCAGCCGTGCGATGCGTTCGACGATCGCGAGTCCGAGCCCCGCGCCGGCACTGCCCGTGCGCGCAGGTTCGCCTCTCGTGAAAGGCCGCTTCAGGCGCTCGACCTGATCCGCCGCGATGCCCGCACCACGATCTGAAACTTCGAGCACCGCGGACCGGGTGTCGGCGCGCGTGACGACTTCGACGGGCGGAGCGCCATAGCGCAGCGCGTTGTCGATCAGGTTGGCGACCAACCGCGACATTGCGGTTGAGCGAAGCGGCAGCGGTGGCAGCTCGCCGCGGCTGAAGCGAACGTCGTTTCCGGCCTTCTGGTAGCGTTCTATCGCCGTCGCGACAATGTCGTTCAGTTCGCGCATTTCCAGCGGCGCCTCGCGATTATCGCGCGCGAATTCGAGAAACTGGCCGATGATCTTGTCCATCTCGGCGATGTCGGAAATCATTCCTTCGTGGGTAGATGCATCCTGCGCGCCGACCTCGATGCCGAGCCGCAGCCGTGCCAGCGGCGTTCGCAAATCGTGCGACACGCCCGCGAGCAGCAGCGCGCGATCGTCCTCCGCCTGGCGGAGATTGGCGAGCATCTGGTTGAAGCCGCGGTTCAGGCTCGCGATTTCGGAAGGGCCGGTCTCGGGCAGCGGCGGCGGCAGCCTGCCGTCGCCGACATTGGCCACGGCGTCGTTCAGCTGCCGCAGCGGACGCGCGAGATAGCGAGCGAAAAAATAGGCGCTGGCGAGCAGCACCGCGAGCGCGATCAAGCTCCATTCCAGGGCCCGTCCCGGGGCGTCTTCTCCGGGACGGGGCGGAAGTTGAAACCCGGCCCAGTAGGCGTGATCTCCGGCCTGCAGCTTGATCCACAGCAGCTGCAGACGCGGCTGAATGCGGAGGTCCGTCTCCGGCCCCAGTTCGGCCTTCAGTCTCTCCAGCAGCTCGACCAGAAGCCGGTTTTGCGGCGGTCCGGCGATAAAGCGGCGCTCTTCATCCGGGACAATACGCGCCTGATACGCGTCGCCGAACCTGGCAAGTGCGGCTGCGGTCGATTTGGGATCCGCATTCGCGAGCCCGGCGCGCAATGCCTTGAGCTGAACGATTTTGGTGTCGCCGAACTGGCGCGAGAGCAGGGCCGCGCGATCCTGGCGAAAGAGAAAGATCGCGGTCGCCTGGCTGATCAGCGTGACCAGCAGCAATAACAACGCGAGGCGGCCGAACAGCGACCGCGGCCAGAGAGTCAAGTGCCGACCTTGTCGCCGGTCGAGGCAGTGTCGGGAGCCGCGTCGGGTACGAACACATAACCGAAGCCCCACACCGTCTGGATGTAACGTGGCGACGAAGGATCGGCTTCGATAAGCTTGCGCAGCCGCGAGACCTGGACGTCGATGGCGCGATCGAACACATCGTGATCGCGGCCACGCGCAAGCAGCATCAGTTTTTCACGGGCGAGCGGCTGACGGGGGTGGCTTGCGAGCACTCTGAGCAAGCCAAACTCCCCGGTCGTCAACGCAACGGCCTCGTCGCCGCGCATCAGCTTGCGCGTGCTCAGGTCAAGGCGATAAGGGCCAAAGGCAATCTTTCCATCGGCTGCCGGCGCGCCGGGTGCGAGCCGCTCGGTATTGCGGCGAAGCACCGCATGGATGCGGGCAACCAGTTCTCGCGGATTAAAGGGCTTTGGCAGGTAATCGTCTGCACCCATTTCCAGGCCGACGATACGATCGATGTCTTCACCCTTGGCGGTAAGCATGATGACCGGCACCGATTCGCCGGAGGCCCGAAGACGCCGGCACACCGCGAGCCCATCTTCTCCGGGAAGCATGAGGTCCAGTACCAGCAGATGCGGCGGGTCGCGTTGCAGCTTCTTGTCGAGATCTCTGGCGTCGCCAAGCGCCTGGACCTGAAAGCCCTGTTCACTCAGATAGCGAACCAGCAGATCGCGCAGTCGCGGATCGTCATCGATTACCAGAATTTTCGGGCTGACCTGTTTCATCGGGTTCCATCGTAGCGGCGACCAGATCGCGAATCTCGGCTGGCGTTGTCTCGAATTGTAACGCTCACCGGCCCGGGCAATGATTGGTTACACAACGCCGCGGCGATGCCACGGCGAATTGGTCATAATCACGCCAGGGAGTCTGCATGTGATGGACGCGAAGTCTCACCAACCGTCCGCATGCGGCAATGCCTGCAGCGCAGAGGCAGCTATGGTTCGAAACGGATGCCGTGCCCTGCGGCGCGGTTTTGTCTCCTCATAGCTGAACGAAAGGTTTGACCAATGAAACGTAAAATCTACGCACTCATCTTCGCCGCCGGACTTATCGGCGTCGCGTTGCAGGCCTGGGCCCAGGCGCCCGGACACGCGATGTCCGACCCGCTGGCGATGCTGCAGCGGATTCAGGCGAAGCTCAATCTCAATACCTCGCAGCAACAACAGTTCGACGCCGCCGTCGCGCAAAGCAAGGCCGCACACCAGGCCATGCGCGCCAATTTCCAGCAGCTCAAGACGGCAACTCAGGCCGAGCTCGCGAAGGCCGCACCGGATCTCGCGGCGCTTGCAACGCTTTCCGATCAGGTGCAGCAGCAGAACATCCCGACGCGACAGCAGGCTCGCGCTGCATGGCTCGCGCTGTATGCCACCTTTTCCGCCGAGCAAAAGGCAACGGTGCGCGATGCCATCACGGCAAGGATGGCGCGCATGGAAGCATTTCGCCAGCACATGCACGATCATCTTCCCGGCAGCTGATACCCGCGAGTCGCGGCCTACGATAGTCCTCATCGCCGGTCTTTCGGACCGGGGTCTCCAACCCAACTCCGCTGTCGGGAGTTGGGTTTCTTTTTTGGGATGACCGCATCGCGGCGTGCAGCGGTCCCGGCGCGCAAGCCGTCCTGCGCCGCACCGTCCGACGAACGGCAGTTGCAGCGCCGTGCCAATTGGGGATAATGCTGTTGTCATAACGAATCTGACAGAGGAATCTGGCAGAATCTTGCAGATGCATCGCCGGATGCCGGCCAACGTCTCCACTGGCGTCCGTGCTGCAAACGCGGACCGGGTTTAACCCCCCGACCTTAACCGGTCATCCCGAACTCGGTCTGTCCTCCAGCGCCTCTTTCTGAGGCGCTTTTTTTCGCCGTGCCGACCAGTCAACATCGGTTAGGCGCGTTCGACCGCCGTCGGCTCATCGCCGTGCGTCAGAAGCCTCTCGACCAGCAGATGCAATTCCTGCGGCAACACTGGCTTTAGCAGCACGTGCAGAGAGGATGCGCGCATGGCCGAGATCGCTTCGGTCGATGAGTCGCCGCTGATAAGCATGGCAGGAATATGCATGCCAAGCTCGTGACGCAGCAGCGCCACGGCGTCGGTGCCCAGGGCGCCTGCGCCCAGCCGATAGTCGGCGACGATCAGATCCGGATAGCGGCCGTATTCGCCTAACGCGGTCAGCATTTCTCTGCCGGAGCTGGCACCGACGACGACGGCACCCGATTGTGCCAGCCATGCGCGCATGCCTTCGACGACGGTGACCTCGTCATCGATCACTGCAATCAGCGCTCCGCCGAACGTCGGGCTGGACGAGACCACGGCAGCTGAAACGGATTGCACGGGATCCGGCGTTGCCCGTGGCACCAGGATGGAGAATCGCGACCCCCGGCCGGGTGCGGATTCGACCTCGACTTCGTGGTGGAGAAGTGCGGCAAGGCGGCGGATGATGGCCAGGCCCAGGCCCATCCCCTGCCTGCCATGACGTCCTGCGGCGTCAACCTGATAGAACTCGTCGAATATGTGCTGGCGCTCCATCGCGGAAATGCCTATGCCGGAATCGCAGACCTCGATCGCAAGGAGGGTCCCGCGACGGCGTACGCCGAGTACCGCGCCGCCACGCTGGGTATATCGCACCGCGTTCGACATCAGGTTGAAAAGGATCCGTTCGAGCAACAGCGGATCGCTGTCGACCCAGGCGCGCGTCGCAACGACGGAGAGGCGCAAGTGGCTTGACGCGGCGACGGCTGCGAATGCGGCGTCGACACGCTGGAACAGGGGCGCCAAGGGAAATGCGCAACGGACCGGCTCGACCGCGCCGGCGTCGAGCTTGGAAATATCCATCATGGCGCTGAACAGGCGCTCCAGTGCGTCGACCGAGGCGTTGATATTGCCCACGATGCTGCGAAGCTCCGGTTCGCGCACCTTCGCCGCCAGTGCCGAAACGAAAAGTCCGAGCGCGTGGAGGGGCTGCCGCAGGTCGTGACTCGCGGCGGCGAGAAATTGGGTCTTGCCGCGATTGGCGTCTTCGGCAGCGGCGCGAGCATGATCCGCCGCCGCAGTCTGGGATTGCAGCTCGCCGATCAGGTCGACGTTTTCATATCGGATCGCGAGCGACTGGGTCAGAACATTGTTCAGGTTATGGCCGAACCCGAGAATGAAGGCGAGCACCACCAGCATGACCGCGGCGATGAAAGCGTGAAGTTGATCGCCTTCCATAGCGACCCGCGCGATGAGCGGAGCCAGCGCCAGCAGCACGAAGCCGTAAAGCGAAGGCTTGTACACCGCCGTCAGATTAATGCCTCCAAGAATCACGCCGAAGAGGCAAACGATGAGCAGCGCCTGATGCCCCGGATCGCCGGGCAGGAACAGCACGACGCCGGCGAGACCCCACAGCGCGCCGGCGAGCAGCGAACCGAACGCCCAGGCGCGGCCCCATGGCGCCCGACGCGCGGGCTCGGGAGCGGCAGCCCGATAGCGACGCACCAGCCACAGGCGCCACGCCTGGTTGAGGATGATGGCGCCCATCCACGCCGCAAACAGCCGCGGCGAGACGGTGCCCCACATCACGGTAATGAGTATGGTCGCGCCGAGGACCATCGACCCGGTCGCGACGGGCCACTGCGTGAACAGGGTCGCGATCTGGTCAGCGCGGGCGCGCTGCAAGAGCCGCGGCGCCAGCGCGGTCAGAGACGGCATACGGGTGCCTCAGGTGCCTCAGGTGCTTAAGGCGGCGGCGCGTCAGCGGACGCGGGCGGCGGTCGCATCGAGGCGCACGCCGCGGCGCGCGAGCTCGATCACCACCTGTGTCCGGTTGTGAACGTTGAGTGCTCGCAGAATCGCACTGACGTGAACCTTGATCGTCCCTTCCGAGAGACTCAAGTCGCGGCAGATGAGCTTGTTCGGCTTACCCTGCACCAGCAGCTTGAGCACGTCGGCCTGTCGCGGTGTCAGGCCCAATTCCTGCGACCGGGTTCCGGTTCGCGGCCGGAAAGGGCCGCTGCCGGTGGCGGAACATTCGATCGGCACAAAGACGCCGCCGGACAGAACCAGGCGCAACGCATCGATCAGGACATGCGCGTTGGCGGTCTTGGGAATGAAGCCCATGGCGCCCAGGTCGAGCGCCATTTCGACGGTGGCTCTGTCGTACGTTGCCGATAGCACCAGCACCGGGATATCGGGCCAGTCACGGCGCAAGTCCGCCAGCAGATCGAAGCCGTCGCAGCCCGGAAGTGCCAGATCCAGAACCAGCAGATCGACGTTGGACGTTCGAGAAAGCGCCGCGTGCGCGGAAGATGCGTCGTGTGCCTGAATGAGCTCCAGCGATGCATCGAGCTCAGTCAATACGTGCTTGAGCGCTTCCTGAATCAGTGGATGGTCGTCAATCACCAGAATCTTCATCGCTTTCCCCTTAAGTCGTGAAGATGCGTACACGGCGGCGCCGGTCGCATCGGACCACTCTATGCGCACGCTTCGGGACGTCAACTGTAGGAAATGACAGGTCGCCAGAGGTGCGCCGCGCGAAGCCGATGCACGGTAGTACACAGGCGCCTCACGCGCGCTGTGAGCGACTGCGATTTCCGCGCTGATCACGCGTTTGGCGCAAGTGAGCGCGAATCCAGCGCGCCGTTATTGCAATTTGCCACCTAGCAGCGCCGACCCCTTTCACGATCTCGCGTTCCTGGAGTGAACAAACCGGGTTAACCGCTCGCGCGATATCGGGCGCTTAAGGTACTCTGTCATCTTGAGTCGTCCCGGTGGTTGAAGCATTGCAGCCATGCTCGTCTACGTCATCCGCCGCAGCCTCCAAGCCGTACTGGTGATGTTCGTAATGTCGGTGCTGGTGTTTGTCGGCGTGTACGCGATCGGCAATCCGATCGACATCCTCATCAACCCGCAGGCCGACCAGATGGAGCGCGAGCACGCGATCGCCGCGCTGGGGCTCGACCAACCGCTCTGGACTCAATACGGGAAATTTCTACTCGGCGCGCTGCACGGCGATCTTGGCCGCTCGTTCGTGCACAGCACCTCCGCGCTCGGACTGATTCTGGAGCGCATGCCGGCGACGCTCGAATTGGCCATCGTCGCCATGCTCATCGCGATCGTGCTCGGCATCCCGCTCGGGCTCTGGGCCGGCCTCAAGCCGAACTCGCTGGCCGGGCGGTCGATCATGGCCGGATCCATCCTGGGGTTTTCGCTGCCGACGTTCTGGGTCGGCTTGATGTTGATCATGGTCTTCTCGGTGATGCTCGGATGGCTGCCGTCGAACGGCCGCGGGCCGACCACGCTCTTGTTCGGCGTTCCGGTGAGTTTCACCTCGGTCGAGGGCTGGCGGCACCTGATCCTGCCGGCGACCAACCTCGCGCTCTTCAAGCTGGCATTGCTGATCCGGCTGACGCGCGCGGGAACACGCGAGGCGCTACTTCAGGATTACGTGAAATTCGCCCGCGCAAAGGGACTCAGCAATAGGCGCGTCATCGGCGTGCACGTGCTCCGCAATATCCTGATTCCGATCGTCACCGTCATCGGTCTGGAATTCGGATCGGTGATCGCCTTTGCCATCGTCACCGAAAGCGTATTTGCGTGGCCCGGGATGGGCAAACTGCTGATCGATTCCATCAATCTTCTCGACCGGCCGATCATCGTGGCCTATTTGCTGGTGATCGTGTTCATGTTCATCCTGATCAACCTGCTCGTAGACGTTCTCTATTCTGCACTCGACCCGCGGGTGCGTCTGACGGAGAGCAAAGGCTGATGGCGACCGAGCAGACACCGTTCCAGCGCATCGCCGCCGACTTTGTCGACAATCCGGTCGCGATGTTCGGCCTGGCGCTGCTGACGATCCTGATGCTCGCGGCGATCTTTGCCCCGCTGATTTCGCCGCAGAACCCGTATGACCTGGCGCAGCTCGACGTCATGGACAGCCGCCTGCCGCCGGGCTCGCCGTCGCCGACGGGCGGCACGTTCTGGCTCGGCACCGACGATCAGGGGCGCGACATGCTGTCGGCGATTTTTTACGGCTTGCGCATCAGCCTCTCCGTCGGCGTGATCGCGACCGTGATCGCGCTCGCGATCGGCCTCGCGATGGGCCTGATCGCCGCCTATTTCGGCGGCTGGATCGAGACCGTCATCATGCGCGTCGCCGACATCCAGCTTTCGTTTCCGGCGATCCTCATCGCGTTGATTCTCCTCGCGGTGCTCGGGCAGGGAATGTTCAAGATCATCGCCGCGCTGGTGACGGTTCAATGGGCGTACTACGCTCGGACCGTGCGTAGCACCGCGCTGGTCGAGAAGCGCAAGGAGTACATCGAGGCCGCGCGCTGCCTCGCGCTCACGCCGTTGCGCATCGTGTTTCGCCATCTGCTGCCGAACTGCCTGCCGCCGCTCATCGTGGTCGCGACGGTTCAGGTCGCCGCGGCGATCGCGCTGGAAGCGACCTTGTCGTTCCTGGGCCTGGGACTACCGATCACCGAGCCTTCGCTCGGCCTCCTGATCGCCAACGGCTATCAATATCTTCTCTCAGGCAAGTACTGGATCAGCTTTTTTCCGGGTGTCGCATTGCTGCTGACCATCGTCAGCATCAACCTGG
>JADGRP010000206.1 GCA_017880805.1 Burkholderiales bacterium | reverse complement strand
CCTGCCCGCGTACGCTACGTAATTCGTTCGTGGGGACAAAGCGGACAGTCAGGCTTCGATTGCCAAACGCGTTTGACGCATCGTTCCCTGCTGATCGATTGCGTCCACAAAGACATGCTATCTTGGTGCCCAGGAAGGGACTCGAACCCCCACAACCTTTCGGCCGCTAGGACCTGAACCTAGTGCGTCTACCAATTCCGCCACCTGGGCGACAGCAAGCTGTTAATTTTACAAAAGAGAACAATTCTTGTCAAAGAAATCACCCACTGCGTCTCCTCCAGTTGCGCGCCGAACGCGACGCAAGCAAGGCGACGTAGATATTCCCGGCCGCGAGCAGATACTCGCCATGTTGCGCGAGCGCGGCGTGCCGATGCGCGCCGACGAGCTTGCGCTTGCGCTAGGCGTTTCCCACGACGCGGAACGCGACGCATTCGAAGGCCGCCTCGCTGCGATGACGCGCGAAGGTCAGTTGATGACCAACCGCAAGGGACAGCTCTGCGTCGTCGCCAAGCTCGATCTGGTCACCGGTAAAGTTCAGGGGCACCCGGACGGATTTGGTTTTCTGATTCCCGACGGCGGCGGAGCGGACGTGTTTCTCGGCCCCAAGGAGATGCACAAGGCATTGCACGGCGACCGCGCCACGGTACGCATGATCGGCATCGACAAGCGCGGACGTCCCGAAGGCGCGATTGTCGATGTGCTCGAGCGCGCGAACCGCGAGATCGTCGGTCGCGTGTACGAAGAACGAGGCATCTGGTACCTGGTCGCCGAGAACAAGCGCATCAGCCAGGACATCCTCGTGCCACCGGACATGCGCGGCAAGGCGAAGGCCGGCCAGGTCGTCGTCGCCGAACTTGTCGAGCAGCCCTCGGTCCACCGGGAAGCGATGGCGCGGATCGTGCAGATCCTCGGCAGCTACACCGACCCGGGGATGGAAATCGAGATCGCGCTGCGCAAGCATGATCTGCCGTATGAGTTCTCGGCCGCGGCGAAGCGCCAGGCCACGCGCTTGCCACGCGATGTGCAAAAGGCCGATCGAAAGGACCGCACCGATATCACCAAGCTGCCGCTGGTGACGATCGACGGCGAGACCGCGCGCGACTTCGACGATGCCGTGTATTGCGAGCGTGTCGGCAAGGACTTCCGCCTCATCGTCGCCATCGCCGACGTCAGCCATTACGTGCGCGACGCCGACGCCCTCGACGCCGATGGGCGCGAACGCGGCACATCGGTCTACTTCCCGCGGCGCGTGATTCCGATGCTGCCCGAGGAGCTCTCCAACGAGCTTTGCTCATTGAAGCCCGAAGTCGACCGGCTGTGCATGGTCTGCGACATGGCGATCACCGGCGGCGGCGAAATTCGAAGCTACCGCTTCTACCCGGCGGTGATGCATTCGCGCGCAAGGCTTACCTACACGCAGGTCTGGGACTGGCTATCGCAGCCGGCAACGGTCAAGGAAAAAAACGCCAAGGCGCTGCTGCCGCATCTCGAAACCGTCTATGCGCTGTACAAGGTTCTTGCCAAGGCTCGCGCGCAGCGCGGCGCGCTCGACTTCGAAACCATCGAGCTCGAGCTCAAGTTCGACCCGCACGGCAAGATCGAGACTATCGTGCCGGTGGTGCGCAACGAAGCGCACAAGCTGATCGAGGAGTGCATGCTGGCAGCCAATGTGTGCGCGGCGGAGTATCTGTTCAAGCAAAAGCACCCGGCCCTATATCGCGTGCATGAAGGGCCGACGCCGGAGAAGCTGACCGCACTCAAGGAATTTCTTGCCGGATGTGCGCTACCGCTCGATGGCGGAGACAACCCGACGCCCGCCGATTACGCCAAGCTGCTCGCCCAGATCAAGGGCCGGCCCGATTTCAACCTCTTGCAAACGGTGCTTCTGCGCTCCTTGCAGCAGGCCGTCTACAGCCCGGACAACGAAGGCCACTTCGGCCTGGGCTACGACGCCTACACGCACTTTACATCACCGATCCGGCGCTATCCGGACTTGCTGATCCACCGCTGCCTCAAGGCCTGTCTCGCCGGCGAGCGATATCGCCCGTCCGGCTCGACGTGGCCCGAGCTGGGAGTGCATTGCTCGCAGACGGAGCGCCGCGCCGACGACGCGACGCGAGACGTGGAGAACTGGCTCAAGTGCTATTTCATGCAGGACCGCGTCGGAGAAGTGTTCGCCGGTACGGTGAGCGGCGTGACGCATTTCGGCTTGTTCGTCACGCTCGATGGCCTGAATGTCGACGGGCTGGTGCACGTCACCGAGCTCGGCAACGATTACTTCCATTTCGATTCGATCCGTCACGCGATGAACGGCGAGCGAACCGGAAAGAGCTTTCGCCTCGCCGACCGCATCACGGTCAAAGTGGCGCGCGTCGATCTCGAAACAACCAAGATCGACTTTTTGCTCGTCGATTCCGAAACACGCGCCGCGCCGCCCCCGGCCAAGAAACCGCGGACATCGAAGTCAAAGTAGATCGAGCGGGATAGCGACGATACTCCGCCGCCATTCCGCTCGAGACCGACTTACGGAATCATTTGAGATTGGGCTGCGGCGTCATCCGCAAATAGGGCCGCAGCATTTTGTAGCCCTTGGGAAATTTCTTCTTGATGAGCTCGGGGTCCTGCAGCGAAGGCACGATGACGACATCATCGCCGTTCTTCCAGTTGCCCGGCGTCGCGACGCTGTGGGAATCGGTGAGCTGCAGCGAATCGATCACCCGCAGCACCTCATCGAAGTTACGACCCGTCGAGGCGGGATAGGTGATGATCAGCCTGACCACTTTCTTCGGATCGATGACGAAGAGCGATCGGACCGTCGCGGTCGCGCTCGCGTTCGGATGGATCATGTCATAGAGCGTCGCCACCTTCCGGTCGCCGTCGGCGATGATCGGAAAGTTGACGCGCGTCTTCTGGGTGTCGTTGATGTCCTCGATCCATTTCTTGTGCGACTCGACCGGATCGACCGAAAGCGCAATGACCTTGACGTTGCGCTTGGCGAATTCGTCCTTCAGTTTCGCGGTGAGGCCGAGCTCGGTCGTGCACACGGGCGTGAAGTCCGCGGGGTGCGAAAACAGCACGCCCCAGCTATCGCCGAGCCACTCGTGGAAGCGGATCGTGCCTTCGCTGGATTCCTGTACAAAATCGGGGGCGGTATCGCCCAGACGCAGGGACATGGCATCCTCCTTCTGGTTGGCGAGATGGAGTTACCATAATACGCCGCGGCGAACGACCGGAGTAGACCGCACGGTGCTATCGATATGGCCGCTGCACGCTTCCGACGGCGCCCTCAGGTTTGCCGATGTCGACATTCGCCGGCGCCTGCCGGAAGCGTCTTGGATAGAGGTACGGACCCGATGAGCGCTTCGGCAAAGGACACCGAGATCTTCGCGCTGGTGATCCAGGCGCCGGAAGTTTCTACGCCGGCGCTCAAGGAACTGGCGCGGCGAACCGGCGCTTCCCGCATCGTCGGCTTGCCCGACGGCGGCACACAGGCATTTCGACTTGAAGGCGCGGCTAACCAGGTCGGCATCGCGGCTTTTTGCGCCGACGAGCGTCTCGATTTCGCCTTCGTTCCTGCCACCCAGCGCCTCCACCGCGTGCGCCTGATAGCAATGGACATGGATTCGACGCTGATCACGATCGAGTGCGTCGACGAAATTGCAGACATGCAGGGATTGAAGCCGCAAGTCGCGGCTATCACTGCTGCAGCGATGCGCGGCGAGATCGACTTCGGCGCGAGCCTCGTGCGGCGTGTGGCGCTGCTCGCCGGGCTCGACGTTTCCGTGCTCGAGCGCGTTTATACGGAACGGCTCGCGCTTTCGCCCGGGGCCGAGCGCATGCTCGCCAGCTTCCGCAAGGTCGGCGCCAAGACGCTGCTGGTCTCCGGCGGATTCAGCTTTTTCACGGAGCGCCTGAAGCAGCGCCTCGGCCTCGACTACACGGTGTCCAACACCTTGGAAATCGTCGCGGGCAGGCTCACCGGCCGCATCGAGGGACCGATCGTCGACGCGAACGTCAAGGCGGATTGGGTGCGAAAGCTCGCTACCGAATACGCCCAAGGCGACGGCCTGGTCGTCGCCATCGGCGATGGCGCTAACGATTTGCCGATGCTTGCGCAGGCGGATGTGAGCGTCGCCTATCATGCGAAGCCTGTTGTGCGGACCGCATGTACTTACGCGATCGATTATTGCGGGTTGGACGCGGTGGCGAATTTATTTGTTCGAACGTCGCAGCCTTCGATCGTCGGGTAGTGCGCGCTGGTCGGCGCGAACGTCCTCGAACAGTGGGCGCAAATCTGGTTCGACGAATACAGCAGGTTCGTCATCCCCGCAACAGCGGGGATCCGTCTGGCTCTTTCAACAGTAAAGGGATTCCCGCTTTCGCGGGAATGACGACTATTGCGATCGCGGCGTCACACTTTCATGTACTCATCAATCGTCGAAATCCCCCTCGTCGATCCACGCCATCTGAAT
>JADGRP010000205.1 GCA_017880805.1 Burkholderiales bacterium | reverse complement strand
TACGCCGCCGTGCTTCGATAGTCGGGCAGCGAGTCCTGAATCTCCTGTCGCCTTTCCGCGACGAGGCGCGGGCGAGAGGCGATCTCGCCGACGAGCAGATTGAAGCCGTGATATCTGGCGCCGTCACGGGCGATGGCCGCGGCGCAGACAAGTGGCGGCGAGCGATTCAACAGCGCACCGGTCACCAACTTGCCGCGCGATGGTGCGTCCGGATCGCGGGGAATGCCTTCGCGAAAATTTGTGACCAGCGCCCATCGGCCGCCGCACGAAACGGCGAACCATGCGCCGCCGCCGACCAGATCCCGACCGCCAAGCATGCCGCTCGTCCACCAATGCGCGGGCGCCGCGGGGCGAGCGTGAAATTCGTCTCGATTCGCGGCGATCACGATGCGGTATTGTGGATGCGCGTCGAGCGCGACGATGGCGAGGCACATGACGGTATTGCGGCGAGGGTACTAGCAGTGCGGCGCCTTCATCCCGCTCGATTCGCTCATTTTTCCAAGGGGACGAATCGTTCGGTGCGCCGCGTCGCGCCCGGCGCCAGCCATGACGCAAAGCGCGTCCGCGCGAGCAAGGTGTTCAAAGCTGCTTCGAAGCGCACCGGCTCGACAACGTTCTCGTAGACCTCCATCCACAGGGCAGCGTCATTTTGCGCAGACAAAAGGCGACCGGTGACTGCGAATTTTTTCGCCAGCGCATCCATGACGCCTATGAGCGCTGTGCGTGCGTCGGCGGCATGCGCGTCCACGATCCTATAATAAATGTAGTAGTGAACCGGCGTTGGACTCACGCAATGCGGCCTAGCGGAGCCTCGGCCTTGGGGGGTGGCTTGGATTGCGCGACGGGCAGCGGATACGGCAGCGGCAGCAAGCTGATCGCAGTACCGTCCGGTGACCCGATTCGAACGTCGCCGCGTTGCATTGCCGCGATCTGCAATGCGGCAACAAGATCGCTGCCGCCGCCGGGAGACGCAGCGGCGTTGAGTACCGTGCCGCAGGATTGCTCGCCAAACACCGTACTATAGAGCTTCTCGCCCGATGCAGGAGGAGGCCCGTCAACATGCGCGAGAAAGGTACGCTCCTTGAGCCGGCCAAGATACTGGGTCCGGGCGACGATTTCCTGGCCGGTGTAGCAGCCTTTGCGAAAGCTCACGCCATCAAGCGCATCCCAGTTGGCCATCTGCGGCACGAGTTGGTCGGTGGTCGCCGCAGTGACGATGGGAATGCCGGCGCGAATGGTGAGCCATTGCCACACCGGATAGCCGGCCGGACGCGCGGCGCTCGAAACGCGATCCCAGAACTGTTCAGCGAACGCCGCTTGCATGAGCGCGATGTAGCGGCCTCCCGGCACCGCGACGATCAGCCCCCCGTCGAGTGCGCGACACTGAAGCCGCGACGGCACGTCTATTGAGGCGGCGCGCAGGGCGGTGACCGCGGTTGGGCCGCCAACACCGATGCGAACGCTTTCACCGCTCCTGTCTTCGATCGTGAGCTTGGACCGGAGAACGAACGTCGTCAGCCGTTTGCGCACCGCGCCTATCATCGACGCCGGCAGCAGCAACTCGAACGTCGTGGCCTCGGTTCGCAGAAGCAGAAAGTTGGCCAGCATCCGGCCCTTGGGCGAGCACCATGCGGAATACTGTGCTGTGCCCGCCGCAAGGGCGGCGACATCGCTTGTGAATTGCCCCTGGAGGAAGGCCGCTGCATCCGGACCGGCAATCCGCATTCCCGCGAGTGGCGTCAAGTCGCACATCACCGCGGCATCGCGCGCGGCGGCAAGCTCTTCCTGGGGTGCGGAAAAGCGGGCAACGGCTTGATCGTCGAGCGTCGCGCCGCGCTGAACGAGAAAATCGGTCCACGAACTCATGATTCGAGCATACGCCAACCTCGCGCTCGGATGAAACGTGCACAGGATTTCCAGCGTCGACACCATCGAGATGGCCGCGTGTTTCCTACCGGCATTGGCGCGCCAGCGCGCGAGGTCCGGCCCCTGGCGAAATCGTCGAAAAGTGTGTTAAAATCACACGTTAGCTTGGATTGCGGGCCCGAGTAACAGTCGTGGCGCAGTCCGAGGAATTCGCAGATCCGCCGATTCAGGGTGCCCCGCCGCGTAATGCGCTCGCAGGGCCCGGTTGCGGATCGAGGCTCAACCCTGAAAGGAACGAAGCAATGTCGGTCACGATGCGTCAAATGCTGGAGGCTGGCGTCCATTTCGGACACCAGACGCGCTATTGGAACCCGAAGATGGCGGACTTCATCTTCGGGCAGCGCAACAAGATTCACATCGTCAACCTCGAAAAGACGTTGGCGATGTATCAGGACGCGATGAAGTACGTTCGTCAACTCGCGTCCAACCGCGGCACCATCCTGTTCGTCGGTACCAAGCGCCAGGCGCGTGAAATTATCGCCGAAGAGGCGCAACGCGCCGGCATGCCATTCGTCGATCATCGCTGGCTTGGCGGCATGCTGACCAATTTCAAGACGGTCAAGGTGTCGATCAAGCGGCTGAAGGACCTCGAGGCGATGGCGCAGGACGGCACATTCGAGAAGATGAGCAAGCGCGAGGCGTTGACGCTGCAGCGAGAGATGGAGAAGCTTACCCGGAGTCTCGGCGGCATCAAGGAAATGAATGCGCTGCCCGACGCCCTGTTCATCATCGACGTTGGCTATCAGAAGATCGCGGTAACCGAAGCGACCAAGCTGTCGATTCCGATCGTCGGCGTGGTTGATACCAACCATTCGCCCGATGGCATCGCCTATGTGATCCCCGGCAATGATGACTCGAGCCGCGCCATAAGGCTTTACGCGCGCGGCGTCGCCGACGCGATTCTCGAAGGCAAGAGCCAGGTCATCCAGGAGATCGTGCAGACCGAGGAATTTGTCGAGGTTTCGGGAGACGAGGCGGCGACTTAGCGTACAGGCCGAGGCCAGCTCCCGAGACGAGCCCCCAACTATTTTGCCCGCCAAATCAAGCGCGGCCAACGAACAAGACGTGGAGTGAACAAGGAATGGCGGACGTTAGCGCAAGCATGGTGATGGAACTGCGCGGCCGAACCGGGCTGGGCATGATGGAATGCAAAAAGGCGCTGACGGAAACCAGCGGCGACCTGGGCAAGGCGGAGGAGCTGCTGCGCATCAGGAGCGGCGCGAAAGCATCCAAGGCCGCGGACCGCGTCGCGACGGAAGGTGTGATTGGCGCCGCGATAGGCGCCGATGGCAAGTCCGCGGCGATGGTCGAGCTTAACTGCGAGACCGATTTCGTCGCTCGCAATGAAGACTTCGTCGCCTTTGCACGAAAGCTGGCGCAGCTTGTCATAGACACCAACCCGGCCGATGTTGCCGCGTTGACGGCCACGGCGCTCGGCGGCACGACCATCGAGGCCGCCCGTCAGGCGCTGGTTCAGAAGCTGGGCGAAAACATCGCCATCCGAAGACTGGTGCGGGTAACGACGCCCGAGCATCTCGCACAATACCTTCACGGCGGAGGACGCATCGGCGTGACCGTTGCCTACCAGGGTGCCGACGAGCAAACCGGCAAGGACCTGGCCATGCATGTCGCCGCGTCTGCCGCGCCGGGCGCGATGCGTCCGGTGTGCGTCTCCCGCGACCAGGTTCCCAAAGAGCTGATCGAAAAGGAGCGCGCCATATTCAGCGCGCAAGCCGCCGAATCGGGCAAGCCGCCCGAAATCGTCGCCAAGATGGTCGAAGGCCGGATCAACAAGTTTCTGGCCGAAGTCACGCTGCTCGGCCAGCCGTTCGTGCGCGACCCCGAGCAGACGGTCGAGAAGTACCTGAAATCCAAGGGCGCGACGGTCACGAGCTTTACGCTTTTCGTGGTCGGCGAGGGTCTCGAGAAAAAAAAAGACGACTTTGCCGCCGAAGTAGCGGCAATGGCGAAGGCCTGACCGCTCCCGCCTCATGAGCACGCCCATCATCGCGCCGCTGCCGAGCAAGCCGGCGACCGCCCGCACGGAGCCGGCATACCGGCGCGTGCTGCTCAAGCTTTCGGGCGAAGCGCTGATGGGCGACGATGCGTACGGCATCAACCGAGAAGTCATCGATCGCATCGTCGCCGAAATCGGCGAAGTGGTTCGACTCGGGGTTCAGATCGCCGTGGTGATCGGCGGCGGGAACATTTTCCGGGGCGTGGCGCCGGGGGCGGCGGGCATGGACCGCGCGACCGCTGACTACATGGGCATGCTGGCCACGCTCATGAACGCGCTGGCGCTGCAGGATGCGATGCGCCGGGCGGGGCTTGTGTCGCGGGTGCAGTCGGCGCTTTCGATCGAACAGGTCGCCGAGCCATATATCCGCGGCAAGGCGCTGCGCTATCTCGAAGAAAACAAGATCGTCATTTTTGCGGCCGGCACCGGCAATCCCTTTTTCACCACCGACACCGCCGCGGCGTTGCGCGGGCGCGAGATGGGCGTCGACATAGTGCTGAAGGCCACCAAGGTCGATGGCGTCTATACCGCCGATCCGAAAAAGGATCCGACGGCCAAACGATATCCCAGCCTCACCTTCGACGAAGCGATGGTCAAGAACCTCAAAGTGATGGACGCGACCGCACTCGCGCTCTGCCGCGATCAGAACATGCTGCTCAAGGTCTTCAGTATCTTTACGCCCGGGGCGCTGACGCGCGTGGTGATGGGCGAGGACGTCGGCACGCTAGTGCATTGCTAGCAGCGCTGCGGGTGCGAATTGGTTCGCATGCGGTACGAAGTCCAGCCGGCCGGATCCATTCGGCACTACGTGCTCAGGAGCTGACATGATTGCAGACGTCAAGAAATCCGCCGAGCAGAAAATGCAGAAGTCGGTGGAAGCGCTGAAAGTCGATCTGGGCAAGGTCCGAACCGGTCGGGCGCACACCGGTCTGCTCGACCACCTCAAGGTCGATTATTACGGGTCGATGATGCCCATCAGCCAGGTCGCCAACGTCACACTTGCCGACGCGCACACGATCGCGGTGCAGCCCTGGGAAAAAAAGATGGTTCAGGTGGTCGAAAAGGCGCTGCGCGACTCTGATCTGGGCATCAACCCTGCGACTTCGGGCGACGTGATCCGGGTTCCAATGCCGGCGCTGACCGAGGAGCGACGCAAGGAGCTGGTCAAGGTCGTGCACAAGGAAGCCGAGAACACGCGCATTGCCGTGCGCAATATAAGGCGCGATGCCATCACCCACCTCAAAGACCTGCTCAAGGCCAAGTCCGTTGCCGAAGACGACGAGCGCCGGGCGCAGGACGACATCCAAAAGCTCACCGATCGCTACATCGGCGAAATCGACAAGGCCCTGCACGCCAAGGAAGCCGATCTGCTGGCGGTCTGAGCTGTTGCTCGCCGCCTTCAGCCGCTCCTATTGGCATCGCGTAGGACCCGAGCGTAATCATCTTGTTCACGAGCTCCACCCACGTGGTGCCTGAGGCGCGCTCGGTCCCGCGACACATCGCGATCATCATGGACGGCAACGGCCGCTGGGCGAAGCAGCGCCTGCTGCCTCGCGTCGCCGGGCATCGCAAGGGAGTCGAGGCGGTACGCGCGACGATCCGGGCGTGCATCGAGCGCGGGGTGGAATATCTCACGCTGTTCGCGTTCTCCAGCGAAAACTGGCGCAGGCCGGCCGACGAAGTGTCGATCCTGATGCAACTCTTCATGCGCGCGCTGGAGCAGGAAGTCGCCAAGCTCCACGACAATGGTGTTCGCTTCAAGGTCATTGGCGACACCTCGCGCTTCGAGCCGAAAATACGCGAGCTGATCGCAGGCGCTGAAGCGCAGACCGCGATGAATGCGACGCTGACGCTGACGATCGCCGCGAACTATGGCGGCCGCTGGGACATCGCGCAGGCCGCGGGCAAGCTGCTTGCGGCGCACCCGGACGCCGCGCGCGGATTCACCCCGGAGGCTCTCGACCCGTATCTGTCGATGGCGTATGCGCCGGAGCCGGATCTTTTCATCCGCACGGGCGGCGAGCAGCGAGTCTCCAATTTTCTCCTGTGGCAGCTCGCCTATACCGAGCTCTATTTCACCGACCTTCTATGGCCGGATTTCGATGCCGACGCGTTGGGTGCGGCGATCTTGTCGTACCAACAGCGCGAGCGCCGCTTCGGCCGGACCAGCGAGCAGGTCGAGGCCGCGCGCTGACCATGAATGTATCGCCATTCACGCCTACGCGTCGGCCCGGATGAGGACGCGCATTCTCACTGCGCTGGTGCTCGTCCCGTTCACGATAGCCGCGCTGTTTCTCCTCCCGCTGCGCGGGTGGGGAGTGATAACGCTGATGATCGTGGTCCTTGCCAGCAGCGAATGGGCGGTCCTGACCGGATATCGTAAACGGACCGGGTTGTTGCTCGTCGCCGGAATACTCCTTATCGGCTCTTGCATGCTCTTCACGCGGTGGACCGGCTTCGATGCAGACGCCGGCTGGCCGGAAGCGTTGGTCGTCTCGATCTGCGGCGCGGCGACTCTTTTCTGGGTCGTGATCGCTCCTGCCTGGCTATATTTCGGCTGGCGCATCGAGTCGAAAATCGTGTTGAGCCTGGTCGGCTGCGTGGCACTGATCGCGACCTGGGTCGCGGTCGTGCAGCTACAGGCGCGATCGCCGGCGTTGCTCCTGGCGCTAATGGCGATCGTATGGGTTGCGGATACCGCCGCATATTTCGCGGGGCGTCGTTTTGGAAGGCGTAAGCTTGCGCCGTCGATCAGCCCGGGCAAGACGTGGGAAGGCGTGTACGGGGCATTGGTCGCGGTCGCAGTCTATGCGCTCGCATTGCTGCCCTTCGCCGAGCGCGCCGGATATTCGGACCCACTGTTCCCGGCCGGCGCGATCGCCTGGGTCGCTCTGGTGCTGGCGCTCGCGGGCGTGTCGATTGTCGGCGATCTATTCGAATCGCAACTAAAGCGCCACCGTGGTGTCAAGGACAGCGGGAAACTCCTTCCCGGTCACGGTGGAGTTCTCGACCGCATCGATGCCTTGATGGCAGCGCTTCCACCGGCGGCGCTGATCGCGCACTACCTTATTCGCTGATGAGGCCGAACACCGTGCAACGAAATGTTGCCATCCTGGGCGCCACCGGTTCGATCGGAGCGTCGGCGCTCGATGTTATCGCGCAACATCCGGACCGATATCGCGTCAGCGCGCTGACCGCCGGGCGGCAATGGGAGGCGCTGCTCGAGCTGGTCGAGCGCTTTCGCCCTCCGGTCGCCGCGTTGCGCGATCCCGCCGCCGCGCATCATCTCGAAGACGCGATACGCAAGCGCGGGTTGTCTACACGCGTCCTGTGCGACGCCGAAGGTCTGCGCGATGTGGCGACGCTGCCGGAAATCGATACGGTGATCGCAGCCATCGTCGGGGCCGCCGGACTCGAACCCACGCTGGCGGCAGCAAGGGCCGGCAAGCGCATCCTGCTCGCCAACAAGGAGACGCTGGTGCTTGCCGGCGAAGTGTTCATGGCCGCGGTGCGCGATTCCGGCGCGGTCCTGCTGCCAATCGACAGCGAACACAACGCGATTTTCCAGTGCTTGCCGCACGACAGGACGCGAGCGCCGGCAGCGTGCGGCGTGCGGCGCATTCTGCTGACCGCTTCCGGCGGGCCGTTCCGCGATACGCCCGTGGCCGAACTCGAGAGCGTCACACCCGAGCAGGCTTGCGCTCATCCCAAGTGGCGCATGGGACGCAAGATTTCGGTGGACTCGGCCACCATGATGAACAAGGGCCTCGAAGTGATAGAGGCGCATTGGCTGTTTGGCGTCGCGCGGGAAGCAATCGAGGTGGTAATACATCCCGAGAGCGTCGTTCATTCGCTGGTGGAATATCTGGATGGGTCGGTGCTCGCGCAACTGGGAAATCCGGACATGCGGACGCCGATCGCCCAGGCCCTCGCGTGGCCGGAACGCATCAGCTCCGGCGTCGCGCCGCTGGAGCTCGCCCGCATTGGCTCGCTCAATTTCTTCGCGCCCGATCTGGCCCGGTTCCCGTGTCTTGACGTAGCGTATGACGCGCTGAGCGCGGGAGGGACCGCCCCGGCGATCCTCAACGCCGCGAACGAAGTCGCGGTGGGCGCGTTTCTCGAGCGCAAAATCGGTTTCCTCGACATCGCCAGGGCCTGCCAAGCCACGATGCGACGCCTGCCTGCAACACCGATTTCGTCGCTCGCCGACGCGCTGGATGCGGATCGCGAAGCGCGCGCCGTGGCGCGCGAATTGCTCAATCTCGAGCAGTCGCAACAACTTCCGGCGTAATCGAAATGATCCAGAAATTGCTCGCTTTTGTCGTTACGCTTGGCGTTCTGGTCGTATTTCACGAGCTCGGCCATTACCTTGTCGCGCGCCTGGTAGGCGTCAAGGTCCTGCGCTTTTCGATCGGCTTCGGCCGCATCGTGTGGTCCCGCCGCTTCGGGCCCGACGGCACCGAGTGGGCGCTGTCCGCGATTCCGCTGGGCGGGTACGTCAAGATGGTCGACGAACGCGAGGCAGACGTGCTTCCGTCCGATCTGCCGCGCGCCTTCAACCGACAGAGCGTCTGGCGCCGGATCGCGATTGTCGCCGCCGGTCCGATCGCGAACCTGCTGCTTGCAGTGCTGCTTTTCGCCGGGACTTATATCGCCGGGGTGCCCGGTCAGCGTCCATTGCTGGCGTCACCACCCGCGACCTCGCCTGCGGCTTTTGCGGGATTCGCCGGAGGGGACCTCGTCACCTCCCTCGATGGCGAGCCCGTCAGCTCGTGGCAGGATCTGCGCTGGCAGTTGCTCAAGGCCTCCGGAAGCAGCAGCGTTCGCGTCGAGGTGAAGCGCGACGATGGCTCGACGGCGACGCGGCTCTTAGCGCTCGCCGCGCTGAGTTCCAGCGATTGGGAAACCAATTTCATGGCCACCTTGGGGTTGCGGGCCGATCTCGGTTCGCCGGTGGTGAACGAGACACTTCCCGGAAAGCCGGCGGCAACCGCAGGCAT
>JADGRP010000204.1 GCA_017880805.1 Burkholderiales bacterium | reverse complement strand
GCAGCGCGGGGCATGCCAAGGTGCAGAACCTTGTGAATCCTCTGCAATCGCAAACTTAACTGCGAACGACGAAAACTACGCTCTGGCGGCTTAACCCCGCCGGACCTCGCACCGGGCGGCGCTCAGCCCGGGTGATGTAACTGTCACAGCGAGGACATTTCGAGCGATCGCGTGCGTCCGGGTCACTTGGACGACACGCCAAATCTAGGTGACTGGTTCCGGCGTCGCCTGCCTGTCAGTGGCGCCGGGGCGAGAGCAAAATGACATGGCTAAGCATGTAGTCCCGACTGTGTAGCGTTTTCGGACGCGGGTTCGATTAGTAAGATAGTCGCCTCTGCTCGAGAGGGCAGAGTGACAACGGGGCTCACATCGGCGAACCCTGCAACCGCACGGCGGGAATGCCGCCGGCGGAATGGCAACGCCGAGGGGTAGGACGAGGGCGAACCTCAGGCCTGCCCTGTAGAGACTCATAGACCGGCTGACGGCGCTTGAAGGACCATGAGCGCAATGAGCCGGCACTAGGATTCGTCCGGAACGATGGACGGATAACACGCCCCGCATCCTGCATGCAGGATGAAGGCATAGTCCAGCCCGTCTCGAAAGAGATGGATCAGCTGTCCCGCCGCCTCCACCATCACACGCCGCCCGGGCGATCGGGCGGCGTTTTCTTTTGCCTGTTCTTTACTATACTGAAGCTGATGGGACGTTATCGTTCTGTCCTGAGTCTCGATCCCCGCGACGCGGCGTATATCGCGGGGTTGATCGAATGACGAGCGTCGCGTGCTTTGCCAGCGCGGGCGCCACCTTGTGCCAGCACACATGCGATTGCGGGAAACCATGCAGCAGCAATGCCGCCGGACCGTTGCCCGCCGTTACAGCGTGAATTCTTGCGCCGTCGACGTCTACGTCGACCTTCCCGAAGCCTGGGAATAAATCGTTATCGGCCATGTTTGCCCCGGCGCTTCGTCGGTGCAACGCTGGCTGGAAGCGTGGAATCGATGTTCCTCGAGTGGACCGGCGGATGTGCGCTCGTTTGAAATTATGATATCACCTGGCATCTGAAATCGATTGGCCCAGCCTCTTCAATTGCACCGGAATGAGCGCTGAAGCGCGCACTCGGGTTACTTGTCGTCTGATCGATATGGTGCGTGCACGCCGAATTCATCCACCTCATAGGCGAGCTCGAAGTAATCTTCGGTATCAATCGGACATGAAGGTGTCGGCAGAAATGCCTCTGTTGGGTCTGTAAGCTTGATCGGGCTTTTCGGTTCCATAGGTTCTCCATGATTGGATCGGGAGTTACGCTCGCTTGCCTGTATATTTGAATGGCGGAACAAGCGACGTTGCACGGCGTCCAACAATACCCGGCGAATATGACGGCGCGTTGACGGGGCGTTGCGCGGTAGTCATATCGCCGCTTCCGTATAATTCACCCAATGCTGGCGGCTGCGCCTCACCCAGCCGGTCTCCGCGAGAGAGCCCTCGATGAAGCCGGATTTGTAACAGAACGTAAGCCGGGGATTTGGCGAGCCCCGGCTGGGGTCATACGAGAGGTTGCCGAATCGCCGGGCCATAATGGATTGCTCTCCCTGAGCAGCGCGCCTGATCATAGGTTCTGACATGTTGATTTCACTTTCGCGATACGCCGCATTGGCTCTGCTGACGACCGCGATCTCTGCGCACGCTCAGTTGTCGGTGCCGCCTGCGACGAATCTGCCCGCAAGTTCGGCCAAAGCGCAGATCGAACCGGCGCTGCTGCTCCCTGCGGGTGCGGCGACGCGCAGCATCCTGCTGTCCACGCCGACCAGCGCGGAGCGCGAGGGATTGACGCCGAAACGCGCAACCAAGGCTTCCAAAGGCGGCATCGTTCCGAAGCGTCGTCGGCTGATTATCGGATTCGCGCGACAGGTGCCTTCTTCGCAAGGCTCGTTCAGTCTGTCCGATCTTGCCTGGGCTCAGACAGTCGGTGGCGCTCAAGCCGCACATATCAGTCTGACGTCATCCGGTGCGGCCGCAATTCGGATTGGCCTCGTTTTGACAGGAGTACCTGCCGCGCTCGAGATGCGCTTTAAAGGTTCCAGCAGTACTGCGCAAGTTTTTGGTCCTTACTCCGCAGACGTTGCGAACGACTCGGTTTATTGGTCGCCGGTGCTCGAAGGTGAAACAGGAGTCATCGAGCTCACCTTGCCCGCCGGTGTGAGTCCGGACTCAGGCACGGTGTCCTTGCCCATGATTTCGCACCTGGTCGTCGCCGGGAACGCGCTTCGCCAGACCGATCCTCTGGATCAGATCGGGCTTGCGGGCGCGTGCGAGGTCGACGTTGCATGCATGGCCCCCACGCTGAAGCAGCAGGCCGCCGCCGCCGTGAACGCTGTCGCCCGCATGGTGCTGACCGACCAGGGACAGACGGCCCTCTGCAGCGGGACACTGCTCAACGACTCGATTACATCCTCCACGCCCTATTTTTTTACGGCCAACCATTGCCTCGACAATGACGACAACGATGTTGGCGCGTCAAAAGCTCACCCGGTGGCCGCTGCGGCTACGATCAATACTTACTGGTTCTTCCAGACGTCGGTCTGCGGAGTGGACACCGCGAGCAACGTCAATTTCGTTGTTGTTGCAGGCGGGGCCAAACTTCTTGGCCGCAGCGTCGATTTTGACTGGGATCTGGTGCGCCTGAACAACGCACCTCCCGCGGGTGCGACATTCGCCGCATGGAATGCATCGCCGCTTTCTGTGGCAGGGGTGGCGGCCGACGGTATCCATCACCCCGAAGGCGATCTGAAAAAAATCAGTCAGGGGACGACACAGGGCTTCCAGACCTTCGACGATGGAAGCAGCTTTATCGCGATGCTGTGGATGCAGGGCGTGACCGAGCCAGGCAGCAGCGGAAGTGGCTTGTTCACCTACAACGCGAGCCAGAACTACTATGAATTTCGCGGCGCCCTGTTCGGTGGCGACTCGGCATGCGGCGTTGGCCAACAGAACACTGACGTGTATTCGCGCATGGATGTCGCGCTGCCCATGCTGGCGCAGTACCTCACGCCCACCGCAACCAATCCCGCCAAGGAGACGCTGGTCGTCGAGTACTATTACTCCGGCTTCGACGACTACTTCATTACCGCGAACCAGGCCGAAATCCAGGCTCTCGACAATGGCGCCCATCCGGGGTGGCTGCGAACCGGGCTGACGTTCTTAGCCTATTCCGATCCGAGCGTCGCGCCTTCAGGCGTGACTCCCGTGTGTCGCTTTTATGTGCTGCCGCAGGCCGGCGATTCGCATTTTTACTCTGCCGATCCAGCGGAATGCGCCGCCACCGCGATAAAGTTTGCCGGGATCTGGGTCGAAGAGAGCCCTGCGCTTTTTTATATCCAGCTTCCGAACCCGATTACCGGCGCGTGTCCGGCGAATACGCGTCCGATCTTTCGCTTCCTCAACAATGGGAATGGACTGCATCACCGCTATACGATGGAAGTCGATGTGCGCGATTCGATCATTCAGGACGGTGGATGGACGCAGGAAGGCTACGGCAACCCGCCGGCGCAGACCGTCATGTGTTCACCGACCAGCTGACCAGACGCGCTTCGTTCGAACATCGTATCGGCATTCCGATGGGCGTTCTTAGCCGGTGGGGCCAGCTTGGTCGATCATGCGTGTCCGCGCAATGTTACGTTCACATTCTTGATCTGCGTGCACGCCAGCAGCTCGTCGATCGACTCTTCTCGGCCCATTCCCGACTGCTTGTAGCCACCGAACGGCACGCCGACGTAGTGCGTGCTGGCGCCGTTGACCCAGATGTATCCCGCCTGCACCCGAGCGGCGAGCCGATGTGCGCGGTCGAGATCGTGGGTCCAGATGGAGCAGGTGAGTCCATATTCCAGAGCGTTTACCCGCCGGATCAAATCTTCCTCGTCGCTCCAGCGCAGGACGCTCACCACCGGTCCGAAGATCTCCTCGCGAGCGATTCTCATGCTGTCCTTGACGTCGGCAAATACGGTGGGCTCCACGAAAAAGCCGCCGGCGAGCCGGGGATCCGCTGAGCGGCGTCCCCCCAGGGCTAATCGCGCGCCGTCCTCCAGACCCATGGAGATATAGGACAGCGTCTTTTCGAACTGAGCCTTGCTGGAAAGGCAACCGACTTCGGCGTCACGATCCGACGGCAGTCCCATCTTGAGCGCCGCAACGCGCGCGACGATTTCGGCGAGCGCCTTGTCATGAATGTCCTCGTGGAGAAATACGCGACTCGTCGAGTTGCACGATTGTCCTGTGACGTACCGGAAATTCATGCCCCGCACGACGCCATCCGCGACTTCATCGATCCCGGCATCGGCGCAGCCGATCAGCGCGTTCTTGCCGCCCAACTCCAGCGTCAACGCCTTCAGCGATTTGCCGGCGGCTTGCATGACAGCGCGACCTGCAGCGATGCTGCCGATGAAGCCGATTTTCGCAACCTTCGGGTTCTCGACCAATGCAACGCCGGCATCGCGGCCGCCAGTCACGACGTTGAACACACCCGGCGGAAAGATACCGTCCCAAAGCTCGGCCACGCGCAAGGCCGAAAGCGGTGTCTGATCCGCCGGTTTCATGATCAACGTGTTTCCAGCGGCGAGCGGCGCGCCAGCCTTGCCGGCGACGAACAGCAACGGATGATTGAAAGCACCAATGCGAGCGACTACTCCGAGAGGTTCCCGCAGCGTGTAGTTCAATACTGTGCTGCTGATCGGAATCGTGACTCCCTTCAGCTCGGTGACGAGGCCCGCGAAATAGTCCATGTAGCTCGCGCTGATCTCCACGTCATAGAGCATTGCGGCGAACGGATTGCCGCCGTCCACCGCGTCGATCCACGCCAGTTCTTCGGCATTCTTCCGTAACGCTGCCGACGCCTCGCGAATGCGAGCCGCTCGCGCTTGCGCTGGCGTATCGCGCCATCCTGCAAACGCCTTCTCGGCTGCGTCCACGGCGCGTTCAACATCCGTGGCGCTGGCGACGCTCGCGACGCCGAGTGCCTCGCCCGTGGCCGGGCTGCTGACCGGCATCTCGCTGCCGTCGAGCGAAGCGTGCCAGCTCCCGCCGTAGTAGTGCTTTCGGTTCGCGGGAAGGGCATCTATATTCTTGACTTGATTGTCTAACGCCATCGTGAACCCCTTGAGTGGTGCTTCGAAGTGCCGCCTTCGACCCGACCTCCGTCAGACGGGCGGGCTGTCCGCTGCCACCGTTCGATACCGGCGCGAGCCTTCAACTTCTCTGGTGCAATCTGCGGTCGATCTGCAGCAGCAGCGTGCTGACCGCCGCCGCAAACACGACGATCAGGAGCGTCACCGACATAACGAGATCGATGTTGTGCAGGCCGATGCCTGTCATCAGCAGATAGCCCAGCCCGCGCTGCGACGCGAACATCTCGGCCAGCAGCGACCCGATCAGGGTAAGCGAGAAGCCGACGCGCAAGCCGGTGAAGATTTCGGGGATGGCCGCCGGAAACAGGATCCACCGCACCATCTGCGGCCGCGAGAGCTTCAGCACGTGGCCGGTCTTGAGCAGAATAGGCTTGGTGTTGCGCACTGCGCTCAACGTGAATAGGATGATCGGGATCACGCCGTGCAGCACGCCGAACGCGACCTTCGCGGACACGCCGAGCCCGAACGCCAGAAGCAGGATCGGATACAGCGTGAGCTTCGGAATCGCGTACACGGTCACGATCATCGGCTCGAGAACGTCGCCCGAGAGCCGCTCGAAGCCGAGCCAGAAGCCTACCAGCAGCCCGATCACGACCGACAGGACGAACGCGATGGCGAACGCGCGCATGGTATCGAAGAGGTGCATGCCGAAAGTTTCACCTGTCACGAGCGTCGCCGTGTAGCGAAGCGTCGCGAGCGGCGACGATAACGCAATATCGCCCACCACCCAGAACACCGCCTGCCAAAGCGCGATCAGCACCGCGACGAGGAGCAATGCGTTCCGCCCTCCGTGCGAGGAATGTTCGCTCATCGCGCGCCTCTCCGAGTCAGCAGCGTCTGCTCCCAGCGCGTCAAGACCGTGTTGATCGCGATTGACGCAAGCAGGATCAGGACGATGAGTGGATACATCGTCGCGTTGTCGAAATTGCTGTACGCAAAGTTGATTTCGTAACCGATGCCGCCGCGCGAGAGAATGAATTCGGAGCCGATGATACCGATGAACGCGTACGCAACCGCAAGCTTCGCCCCAGTGAGAAGGTATGGCCCCGCGGATGGAAGCGTGAGCCGCAGCGCGGTGTCGATGGGAGAAAGCCGCATGATGCGGGCGGTCTTGAGCAGCACCGGCGGCACGCGATCGAGACCATTGAGCGTGTTGACGATCATCGCCACGACCCCGAGCATGAATGCGATCAGAATCTGCGGCAAATCGCCCAGGCCGAACACGACGATGAAGAACGGATAGAACGCGAATACCGGCACCGCGTAATAGGTGGCGAAAAGCGGATCCAACGTATCGCGCAACGCGCGGCGGCGATGGAGTAGAGCGCCCGCCACGACGCCGACCCCAAGGGCGAGCACCAGCGCGAGCAGCGTGTTGGTCAGCGTCTTGACGATGGCGCCGTTCATCCTGCCCGACGCCAGCAAACGGTACAGATCCCTCGCGATCAGATGCGGCGGCTGCATCGTGATTTTGTCGATGGCGCCTGTCTGGCAGAGAATTTCAAGCAGGGCGATTGCTCCTGCAATGACCGCGAATCGATAAGCAACCAGACGCTTCATGCTTCTTTGTCCGGCTTCAGGGCCGTGCGCCCGATGGTCTTCAGCGATTCCTCGCGCAGCGTCTTCCATAGCCGGGCCGTGATCGCCCCGAATTCGGGGCGCTCGACGATGCGGCTGTCGCGTTCACGTGGCCAATGCGTCTCCACGACGTCGATCAGGCACCCAGGGCGCGCGGACATCACGCCGATCCGGTCAGCGAGCATCGTCGCTTCGTCCAGCGCGTGCGTAATCAGGAAAACCGTCGCTCCGGTCTCGCGCCACATGAGCAACAGTTCGTCACCCATCAGAAGACGGGTCTGCTGATCGAGCGCACCGAAAGGCTCGTCCAGCAGGATCAACCGCGGCTGCATCACCAATGTCCGCGCGATGCACACGCGCTGACGCATGCCGCCGGAGAGTTGGGCCGGATAGCTCGATGCAAAATCCGAGAGCCCTACGAGTCGCAAAACGTCACGCACGCGCGCGTCGCGTTCATCCTTTGCAAGTTTGTACCGGCGCAGGCCGAACGCAACGTTTTCGGTGACAGTCAGCCACGGCAACGACGCGTCTTCCTGGAACACGACGCCGATGCTGTCCGGAGCTTCGCCGACGATGGGCTGCCCCTCGAACTCGACGCTGCCCTGCGTTGGCGCAACCAGGCCGGCGATGATCTCGAGCAGCGTCGATTTGCCGCAACCCGAGGGTCCGACCACGGCGAAGAATTCACCGCGCCGCAACTCGAGGTCGATTGGCCCGAGCGCGTGCAGCGGGAGCGTCTTTTGACCCGCTGGAAACGTCTTGCTGACGCTGCGCAGTGCGACCTGGGCCGTCACGAGGGCGCCCCCGAGCGCACGCGCTACTTCATCGCCTTCAGATCGTCAGGAAGGAAGCGCGTGTCGATGATCTTGCTGTAATCGACCTCGCCGGTGATGGCGCCCACCGAGCGCTGCGCTTCGATCATGCGCTTCAAGCCCTCGAGATGGATCTCGCCCTCGCCCCAATACGGCACGCCCTTGGTCTTGCTCGTGGTGAGGTTGCGCACGGCGCTGCGCGCGACTTCGGGCTCGATGTTGTATTGCTTGGCGACGATCTCCGCGGCCTCGTCGGGGTGCTCGCGCATGAAAATGACCGCCTTGCGGCGCGCGCGAATGACGGCACGGATGAAGTCACCGCGCTTCTCGGCCATTTCGACCGTGGTCACGCCGACAACGTTGTCGAGCGGCGGCAGCACATCGCTGGCGACGATCACCGCGCGATACTTGTTCTTGTATTTCGACCACAGTGGCTCGGTCATGGGCACGATGTCGACCTGACCCGAGTCGAGGGCGGCGATGCCCTCTCCGAATCCACCTGTCTTCACGAGCTCGGCATCCTCGGGTTTGTAACCGGCGATCTGCAGCAGCATATTCGCGAGCGCCTGACTGGTCGACCGCGGATTGGTGTAGCCGATCTTCTTGCCCTTGAGATCCTTGATCGTCTTGATCGGCGAATCCGGCTTCACCGCCCACACGAACTCGGCCACGGTGAGCACGTTGTCGCTGACGATCTTCAAGTCCGCACCGGCGAGAATGGCGGACACGACCACGCCCGGGTTCACTTCGCCATAGGGGACACCGCCGCCGGCCAGCATGTTGCGCAGCGATGTACCGCCGCCCGCCGACGAGATCAGCCCCGTGATGTTGAGGCCTTCATCCTTGAAGTAACCCTTCACCAGTGCGACACCGAACGGCATGCCGTTGGCGGACACGGCATAGTTTCCAACGGCGATCTCCTCCGCATGGCTGCTCGCCGCAAACGCGGCGAGGAGCGCGGCGGCCATCCAGGAACGCAAGCTCATCATGTTGCTCCTCCAGGTTGTCGGTTCGTGGCGCATGGTTGCTGCGCTCTCATCAGTGGTCGTTCGGAATGTTACGCAAAAGCGCAGACGATACCGCGCGCGCATACTCGGGTGCAACCCGCACGTCGATGACGCAGGTTGCACCGGCCTGCACCTCCCCGATCGCGATCTCGAGCGTGTGCTCCAGCGCCTCCACGGTACGGACGGGCCCGTAGCCGATGGCGCCCTGTCCGTTCGCGAGCTGCGCGAGGTCGAGCGGCGGGTCGTTCATTCGCAATCCCACCCAGCGGTTCTCGACCGGGCGCCCACGCGTGCGCGCCATCCGCTCCTGGTGCAGTTCGTCGTTGAAAAACGATTGGTTGTTGGACACCACGACCAGCAGTGGAACGCGATAGTGTACGCCGGTCCACAGGGCGGTCAGCCCCATCAGGTAATCGCCGTCGCCGAGTACCGCGACCGGCAAACGGCCGGATCCTCGCAGCGCCAGCGCGGCGCCAACCGCCATCCCCGGTCCGGATCCGATGCCGCCGCCGCCGTCGAAGCCGATAAAGTCGAGCGGATCGGTGAAGCCGCAATACTCCCCCGGCCAGCCGAGCGGCAGGCGGATGTACGACGGATGGTGACGCGAAAGCGCGGTGGACGTGACGCGCGCCATGTCGTCGATCGAAATGCATTCCTCGCCGCGCAAGGATTCGAGGTCGGCTTTATCGGCGCTCGTCGGCGCCGATTTCACGGTGGATGGCGCGGCCGGCTTCGCAGCCGTGGGCGCAGCGGTCGCGACGCGCGGGCCGACCGGCAACGCATCGCGACGCTTCGGCAAACATTCGACCAAGGCGTGCACGAGTCGATCCGGGCTCGCGAGCACCAGGACGTCCGTAGGCGGCAGCGACTGGTAGTCCTTGCTCCAACCGTTGTGCGAATATGAATCGAGCGAGCATTGCATGACCTTCGCCCCGGGGAATTGCCCTCCGCACGCTTGTCGCAACGATCCGCCGAGATCGATCCAGTCGAGACTCAAGATCACGTCCGCTTCACGGATCATCGCGCCCGCGTCGGTGCTGACGTAGAGTCCCGCGGGGAACGGATGAAGCGGATGAGCCGTGGGAAAAGTCGCCGCGGTCTTCAGGTCGGTCACCACCCGCGCGTTCAGCCGTTCCGCGAGGTCGACGCGGCGATCGAAATCTTCGCGGTCGTTGGATACGCGGCCGATGAGGATCAGCGGCCGCTTGGCCTGGGAGAGTGCGGCAGCGATTTCGGCGACAGCGTGCGCAGGCGGGTCGACCGGGCGGGGGGCAGGGAAGCGCTCCAGCTCAGGCATTGCCGGTGGCGGCGAAACCACTTCCTCCTGCAACGCCGCGTCGAGGCATATGTAGACGGGACCCTGTGGCGCGGTGATCGTGATGCGATGCGCACGCACGATCGACTCGAGCGCGGCGCTGATCGAGCCTGGCTGGTCATCCCATTTGGTGTATCCGCGCACCAGCGCGGCGAGATCGCTCGCGGTGTGAATCCAATCGACCCACGGACGGCGCTTGATCGCGTCCATGGGGCCGACGCCACCGATGAGCAACATGGGAACACGGTCGCACCACGCGTTGAAGATCGCCATGGTCGCGTGCATCAATCCGACGTTCGCGTGCAGCGCGACCGCGAGCGGGCGGCCGGTGACTCTCGCGTAGCCATGCGCGAGCGCCACCGCGTGCTCTTCGTGCACGCACAGCAGCAACTCGGGGCGCTCGTTGCCGAGGTAGTTGACCAGGCTGTCGTGGAGACCGCGAAAGCTCGCGCCGGGAGTCAGTGCGATGTACTCGATGTCCAGCGCCCGAAGCAGGTCAGCGATGCAATCGCTGCCAAACCGTGGCGTCGGCTCCACGGCTGCGTCGCGCCTCACCAACGCGCTCATGCGTTTCCCGCCGCCGGATCGGAGCGGCGCGCTGCGCCCGCTTCGATTGCCTGCCAGCGGGCGAGCTCCAGGGCGTCGTCGAGAATCTGGCGCGAGGCGTCGGCCGCGCGATCCGGCGTCATCGGTTCCCTGCCCGTCGCATGCCGGCGTAGCGTCGCCAGCGCCGTGTGCATGGTCGCGGTTATGCGAAAGAGGAGCGCAGCCGGGTAGGAGACGTGGGCAAAGCCGAGTTCGCCAAGCTCCTTCGGCGTGGGCCACGGCATGCCGGCGGATTCGAAGATCGCAGCGGAGAGGCGGGCACCGCGCAATTCGCGTCCGACGCGCTCGTAGTCAGACATCGACTTGAGTCCCGCGATGAACACGGCATCGACGCCGAGTTTGAGGAATCGCTCCGCGCGGAGTAGTGCTTCGTCGAGCCCGAGCACACCGAAGGAATCGGTGCGGCCGACGATGAAGGTATCCGGGCTGCGCCGTTCCGCGAGCGCAACGCGAAGCTTGGCTTCGATGATCGTTCGATCGACCACGCCGAGGGCGCGATCGGCGCGCTGCTGCTTGTGCTCGCGCTGCTGGTCCTCGATGAGGATCGCGCTCACGCCGATCTGTTCATAGAGTTCGATCATCCGCGCGACGCTTTTGACGTCGCCGTAACCGTCGTCACCGTCGGCGAAGAACGGCAGCGCCGTCGCGGCGGCAATATCGCGAATGCCGGCGGTCATGTCGGATACGCCGATGAGCCCGATGTCCGGAAGAGCGAAGCGGGTGGCAAGAAGCGCCGATCCGCCGATGGCGAATGCCCTGAAGCCCGTCCTCTCGATCAGGCGCGCTGACAGGGCGTCATGCGCGAGCGGGGTGACCAGCGGCCGTTCGGCCTCCATGACGCTTGCTATCGACGGACGCTGCAAGATTCCTCCGGGTTCGGACCAATATTCTTAACGACTGGATATGCCATTGTTATATTTTCCGCGGCCGCACGATGCGGCAAGGGACTCCGGAAGCAAGGATTTGCACGCTTGCACCTATGGCTGCTACCTGACATACCATATAGAATGCTCGGCGCATACTCGGCGCCGCGCAAATTTAGCTGGCGCAAATTATCTGTCATGCCGCAGGTACTTTACCCACTACTTTCTCAAGCGGCGACAATTCTGCCCCTGGTGCGCGGGCATATTGTCGAGGCAGCAGGCCGCTGCAGCCTGCCCGTCGGGTTTTCGCTCGACATGGTGCCGATTCTGGAAGAAAAGCTCTTTGGCTATGAGCTGACGCCGATAGGTGTCGCCGAGACGTGTCTTACGCTCGGGTGCAAACCGGATGGCGAGCCGGTGTTGCGCAAGGAATCCCTCACAAGCTCCCCGCCGGGTGCGCTGCGGCTGGCGACCCTGGATGGCCTGACGATCGCGCGCGGCTCCCGCGAATTGTCGTCGCGCTCCGGTCGGCGGGATTTTCGGTTTCCTGATTGGCAGTCCGCCGCAAAATTTGCCTGCACCGAGCTCGAAGTTCTTTTTCCCGGAACACCCCGCTGGCCGCCGCGGCTCGATCTCGGCCCGAACGCGTCGCTGGATCGCGCGCTCCTCGCAGCCGCAACGAGGCTCGCGCGGTGGAACCCGTTCATCCATTTCTGCGGCCTGCCAAACGAAGAGCAGCTTGGGTATGCGCTTTGTGACGTCGATGGCGGACACGGAGAGCTGGTTTTTCGTCGCCCGGACCAATGGACACTGCATTGGATATCGGCCCGCGAGGTCGTTCGCGAAGCCTGGTCGGTGGTCGCGCCAGAACCTCCGCTCAAGAGGCATGAAGCTGCGGCACGAGACGCTCCGGAGGACCCGCGCGTCTCCGCGCAGATAACGTTTTTGCCGCGATAAAACCCGTTCAGCTCTTGACGCCGGCGACGCCACAGTCGGTGAGACAATCGCGTTGTGGATGCACGCCCGCAATCCCTCCGCGAGGAGATCGCCAATAGTCTGATACACGGCGTCGCGCTGCTCGCTGTTGCGATCGCAGTGCCGGTCCTGATTGTCACCTCCGTGCGCCACGGCGGCGCCGTCAACGTGGTCGGCGCAAGCGTGTTTGCGACGACGATGATCCTGCTTTACCTGACGTCGACGGTTTACCACGCGCTCCCGGCGAGCCGCGCCAAGCGGTTGTTCCTGAAGCTCGATCACGCCACCATCTACCTGTTAATCGCCGGCAGCTACACGCCGTTCGTGCTCGGCGTGTTGGGTGGTCCGTGGGGCTGGACGCTGTTCGGACTGGAGTGGGGACTCGCCGCAGTCGGAGTGGCGCTCAGGGCATTCACCCGATTCGAGCAGCCGACGGTATCGACCGTACTCTATCTGATCATGGGCTGGCTGGTGCTGATCGCGGTCGTTCCGCTCGTTCAGCGCATACCGGTCCCAGGTGTCGCATTGCTGGTTGCCGGGGGACTGGCATACACGGCCGGCGTGGTGTTCTTTGTCCTCGATTCGCGACTTCGCTACGCGCATGCGATATGGCACGTTTTCGTCATCGCCGGCACCGGCTTCCATTTTTTCGCGGTGCTCGGTTACGCCGCGTGATGTGCCACCGCCGCGACTGCGGCACGATCGGCGACGGTGCCATTCGCTGCAAGGCGCTCACGGTTTCTTACGTTCGTAACCGCCGGCCTGCATGCAGGAGTCGTACATGAAGTTGTAGGATCCATGGGTCGGGTCGTAGGGTCCCATCCCGTATTCCTTCGTGTGTGCCTCCGCCTGCTTGGCACACGAATCGGCGTCCTTGGCGAGTTTCTCTGCCGGCGCGTTGCCCCGATCGTAATCAGCAGCCGTGTGCGCTGCCATCGAGGCACAACCGGCGACGGCGATCGCGGCGATCGCCGCGTGCATCCGCCGGCGACCAGAGTTTCGTTTGACGCCAGGAGGGTCGGGCCGCATGTGAAGCACTCCAATCTGGACGAGGATCCACGCCTGTACGTGTCAAGTGTCCCACGATTTTGCATACGGCGGTCTGGGCGGCTGTGACGCCTTGCGGGGAGCCGGATCAGCGGCACGTCTGTCCGGTTGTCGTCTAGAATAGCCGCGTGATTTCCTGCCCGAATTGCCACGTCGCAATGACCGGCCAAGTGCTCGAAGCGTTTAGCGGAGCAGGGCCGCTCGAGGTCGGCAGTTGCGCCAATTGCAATCTGCTCTGGTTCGGTCAGTCCGGCAGTATCAGCCTCACGCCTCGAGCGGTGCTGGGCTTGTTCCAATACATCGGACAGGCCGCGGGCGCTGCGAAGGCAACCCTCGCTTCGACGTTTCATTGTCCGCTGTGCGCCGGCGAACTGGCATTGACCTACGACTTGCAGCGCAGCACCCGGTTTACTTATTGGCGTTGCGCCAACGATCGCGGTCAGCTCTTCACCTTCAATCAGTTTCTGCGCGAAAAGAATTTCATTCGCAGTCCGTCGCAGGCGGAGCTCACCAAACTGCGCGATACGGTGCGCCAAATCTCCTGCTCCCAGTGCGGCGGTCCGATCGACCTGACGACGGACACCGCGTGCACGCATTGCGGCGCGCCCGTCGCCCTCATTGATCCCGACGGTGTCGCCAAGGCAGTGCATGACCTGACGATCGGGAATGCCAGTACTTCGCCCACAACCCAGGAACAGAACAGCGTCGCGTTCAGCAATGCGCAGCTGGACGCGTTCTTCGATCAGGAGCGGATCGAAGAACGCGAGGGCACCCATGACCTCCTCGCGATTGGCGTCACCGCCATTGGAGCGCTTATTGGCGGAATGCTTCTGACAAGATAACGTCTCGACACGGCAGTTGCTGCTTGCACACCGTCCTGGCGCGCGGAAGAAACGAAAACCGCGCGACGCTATTGGCTGATACTCTGTCGCGCATCGCTTTGATCCGATCGGCTTTCGTGAAGAGTGGTTGACTTGGGGGAGAGAGACACGTGAAACCCGCCAGCATTGCTGCCCAGGGGCTCGGATGGGTAGACGACCAAACGCGCGCGGTCGTGCCGCCCATTCACACCTCGACCACGTTCCTACGCGACCCGGACAATCAATACCGCTCCGGCCGTATCTATGCGCGCGATCACAATCCGACGTTCGATCAGGCCGAGGCAGTGCTGACCGCGCTCGAAGGCGGCCATGCCTCCCTGCTGTTCGCATCCGGCATGGCGGCGGCGACCGCGGTATTCCAGGCATTGGCGCCGGGAGATCGCGTGCTCGCCCCCAAGGTGATGTACTGGTCGCTTCGCAACTGGCTGGCGAACTTTGCGACGCAATGGGGGTTACGCGTGCAGTTCATCGACATGAGCAATCCGGACCATGTCCGCAGCGCCGTTCAGTCCGACAAGATCGACCTTGTCTGGATCGAAACGCCCGCGAACCCGCTATGGACGATTACCGACATCGCCGCGACCAGCGAAATCGCGCACGCGTCTGGCGCCATCGTGGCGGTGGATTCGACTGTTGCGACCCCCGTTCTGACACGCCCGTTCGAGTTGGGCGCCGATATCGTGATGCATTCGGCAACGAAATATCTGAACGGACATTCGGACGTCATCGCCGGAACGCTCACCGCGCGCGAAGATACGCCGCTGTGGCAGCGCATTCGCTCCATCCGCGCGCAAATTGGCGGCGTCCTGGGGCCGTTTGAGGCGTGGCTGCTCACGCGTGGCATGCGAACGCTGTTCCCGCGCGTTCGCGCTGCATGTGCGAGCGCGCAAAGCATCGCCGAGCGCCTGGCGCAGCATCCCTTGATCGATGAGGTGCTTTATCCGGGCTTGCAGTCTTTTCCGGGGCACGTGCTCGCTGCGCAGCAAATGCACGGCGGATTCGGCGGCATGTTGTCGATTAGGGTCCGGGGTTCGAAAAATGGTTCGTTGAAAGGCGAGGAAGCGGCCATTGCGACCGCCGCAAAGGTTCAATTGTGGAAACGGGCGACGTCACTCGGCGGTGTCGAGAGCCTGATCGAACATCGCGCCAGCGTCGAAGGCGCGGGCACGCCGGTTCCCGGTGATTTGCTGCGCCTTTCGGTGGGGCTGGAAGAAACGGATGACCTGGTCGCCGATCTGGAGCAAGCGCTCGCACAGGCGCATTCATAAACCAGGGCTCGTCCTCTATGAAGCATCGCGAAAGTGGGTGACGCCCGGATCCTTTATGCGTCGTCGCCGAACCGGTTGGGTCCGGCGGTCCCTTTCAAAAGCCCGCATTCGATCAGCACCCACAGCCATCCGATGATCGGCAGAAAGTTGACCAGGAACCACCAGCCGGATTTGTCGCGGTCGTGCCACCGTTTGATCTGGGTGGCAATCGAGATCCATATCAGAGGCGGAACCAGCAGCACCAAAAAGAGTACCGACGGACGCGGCAGGCCGAAAATCGCGTCAACCACACCGATTCCCAAGGTGGTGAGGATCGTTGCAATCCACCACGGCAAACGCGTCAGCCGCCCGCTGAATCCGAACAGTAATCGAGTCACCGACTGAGTCACCGACATTTTCACCCCCCAGATTAAGGGAAGCGTACTCGCCCCGGGGCAGTGCAACAAGCCACGCCGCTCGCGGGGCGGTCTTCACCGGCGCAACTTCGGATGGATCGTGACCCGGCGCCGCGAAGGGCACGAACGCAGCCGATCTACGGCATGGCAACCGTGTAGAAGATGGACCCGCCGGAGGAGGGAGATTCAAGCGCGTGGGTGCCGGCGCGGTGGATCGACACCCGATCGGCGCGGCTTGTGGACGTTCGACGTTCGCCGCCTTGCTTGACGGTAACCAGAACGGTTTCGGCCGCGCGCGCATTCGTGACCAAGGTGCCGGTACCCATATCCAGTCGTAACACCTTTGGGACCACGATCCTGAAGTCAATGTGCGCACTCTCAACGCTCGGCGAAAGGCCGGCCTGCTGCACCGATTCGCAATGCGCGTCCGCCGAGGACAAGAGCACGCCGGCGCCGAGCACCGACAAAATCACATGCTCCAATTCGCGGGTGAATGAATGTAACGGGCGTGGCGGCGGATGGATTCGCAAAAGCACCCACTGATGCTGCCTCGCGCCGGCAACCACGCCAATCGGACAACGGCGCTAAATGCGTAGTCCCTTTGACCCTGCCCTAGGAGGCAGTCCTATGTGCGCCTGGTGGTGTACAGTTCGAATCAATCCCTGATCCCGTCGGGGGAGGAGAAATGAACCAGAGACTCGGTGTTTTCTTCTTGGCAATCCTTGGAACGGTTTTCGCGTGGACGGATGCTGCTTCCGCGCCGGTATTTATCGTTCCGCTCACTGGCGCCATCGGCCCCGCCACCGCGGATTTTGCGGGCCGCGCGCTGGCCCGCGCGGAAACGGAGGGGGCGCAGCTCGTCGTGCTGCGGATCGACACGCCTGGCGGGCTCGATTTGTCCATGCGCCAGATCATCAAGGACGTGCTTGCGTCTCCGGTGCCGGTTGCCGCGTTCGTCGCGCCAAGCGGCGCCCGCGCCGCCAGCGCGGGAACGTACATCCTGTATGCCAGCCATATCGCCGCGATGGCACCGGGCACCAATCTCGGTGCCGCGACACCCGTGAATCTCGCCGCGCCTGCGCCGCTCACGCCGACGCACAAGCCTGACGACGCGCGCAGCAATGGCAAGGGCGACAAAACCGCCTCCCCGGAAGGAGCGGATGCGGGCACGGATGCGATGACGAAGAAGCAGGTGTCCGACGCTGCGGCCTACATCCGCGCGTTCGCGCAAATGCGCGGACGCAACGCGGAATGGGCGGAGCGCGCGGTCCGCGACGGAGCGAGCCTGTCGGCGGAGGAAGCGCTGGCGCAGAAAGTGATCGATCTCACCGCACGCGATGTGCCCGAGCTGTTGGCCAAGCTCGACGGGCGCAAGATGACGACCGCCGGCGGCGAGCGGACGCTCGCGACCGCCGGGGCGACGCTGATCACGGTGGAGATCGATTGGCGAACGCGCTTTCTTGCCATCATCACTGACCCGAGCGTTGCGTTGATCTTGCTCATGATCGGTGTCTACGGATTGTTCTTCGAGTTCTGGAACCCGGGACTGGCGCTGCCCGGCGTGGTTGGCGCGGTGTGCCTCCTCATCGGATTGTTCGCGCTGCAAATGCTCCCGGTCAATTACGCCGGCCTGGCGCTCATTCTGCTCGGCCTGTCGTTCATGGTTGCGGAGGTGTTTTTTCCCGCTTTTGGCTCGCTTGGCGCAGGCGGAATCATCGCTTTCGCCATCGGCGCGGTCATGCTGATCGACACCGAGGTGCCTGGCTTCGGCGTTCCGGGCGGTTTGATCGCGACAGTGGTCGCGGTCACCGCATTGTTCATCTTCTTTGTCGCGGCGCTCGCACTCAAGGCGCGGCGCCGCCCGGTCGTCACCGGTCACGAAGCGCTGATCGGCAGCATGGGCGTCGTGCTCGACGACCTGGAAACCGAAGGCTGGGCGCGCATTCATGGCGAGCAATGGCGCGTCCGCAGCCCGGTATCGATCAAACGCGGACAAAGCGTGCGCGTGACGTCGCTCGGCGACCTGTTGTTGTTGTCGGTCGTGCCGGTCGCGGATGCGGACCGGGGCCTCATCCTTCCAACCACTGCTCACTCAGGACACTGATCATGTATATCGGTTTGGGTTTTGGCACTATCGTCATAATCGCCTTGCTGCTCGTCATGACGTCGTTCCGGGTCCTGCGCGAATATCAGCGTGCGGTGGTCTTCATGCTCGGCCGCTTCTGGAAGGTCAAGGGGCCCGGATTTTTCCTGCTCATTCCAGTCGCGCAGCAGATGGTGCGCATCGACTTGCGAACCGTCGTCATGGATGTGCCGCCGCAAGACGTGATTACGCGCGACAACGTGTCGGTCAAGGTGAATGCGGTCGTGTACTTCCGCATTCTCGATCCGGCGAAGGCGGTGATCCAGGTCGAGAACTACTATCAGGCAACGAGCCAGCTGGCGCAGACGACGCTGCGTGCCGTGCTGGGCAAACACGAGCTCGATGAGTTGCTGTCCGCACGCGAAAAACTGAACCTCGACATTCAGCAGGTGCTCGACAGCCAGACCGCCGCATGGGGAATCAAGGTTTCCACGGTGGAAATGAAGGACGTGGACCTTAACGAAACGATGATCCGGGCGATCGCGCGCCAGGCCGAAGCCGAGCGCGAGCGGCGGGCGAAGATCATTCACGCGGAGGGCGAGCTGCAGGCCTCCGAAAAACTTCTGCAGGCCGCGCAAATGTTGTCGAAGCAGCCGCAGGCGATGCAGCTGCGCTATATGCAGACGCTCGCCAACATCGCCGGCGACAAGTCCACGACCATTGTTTTTCCGCTGCCGATCGACCTGCT
>JADGRP010000203.1 GCA_017880805.1 Burkholderiales bacterium | reverse complement strand
TTACATTCCCAGGGTGAAAAATCGTGATGCGAGCAAGCATGCGCCTGTAGCCCGAATCGCACCGATCGTCAGCGCCCTTTGTCGTGGACCCCATTCTTGTGGCGGGATTCGAAAGAGCTGCCCGAATGACCGGTTGTGGCCGAATAGCGTCATTCGCCTCTTGCAGGCCTGTCGCCGAAGCTGACCTTTGTGCCACAAGCAATCAGGCGTCGCACGACCTGGTGACATTGGTACAGGACGCCATTGGCAAGAATACCCCGACGCCGGAGTCGGGATGGGCGGTGATCACATTCGGGCCACGCGGGTGCGTTCTCCAAGACGCGACGCCGAGGAAGCTGCGAAGCGGGGAGCAGCTGCACTTGCCAGCGTGCATTCGGCGGCTAGTTCGCTTCCGACTCTTGTCCGACGGCGCAAATGAGGAACCAAACAAATATGGAGGTTTTGGGAGGTCCCAGACGGGGTTGAGAGCCACATCGCCGGAATGAAGCGCGAGTACGGCGTGCAGACGCCGGCGAAGGACATTATTTCACCAGAGAGACGTGTTTGTCGGGCGGCGGATTCTGGAACCAATCGCCTATCTATTCCTTTTTGGCTTTGGGATAGGACATTTGATGCTCCTGAAAGGAAGGGGCGCCCACGCTGCACGTGAGCATTAAGCCTCAGCGACACCCCGTTGAACTTAATTACCGTGTACGAAACCTGCCGCTTGGTTGGCCGGGATCACCAATGGCGATGCCGAGTTGCTTGCACTGCGCGGTCACCTTCGCATCTTTTGTGGTGGCGCATTGTTCCTTCGTTGGTTTCCCTTTATTGACAGTGGAATTCGCAACCGGGTTGTCGCCATCTTTGTATTCTACGACGTTGCTACGCGAACTGTTGAGGTTGATGGAAGCCGCCATCACGGGAAGCGAGAATGCTGTGAGTAATGCGAGTATCAGATGTTTCACTTTAGGTCTCCTTTGAAAACCCCGTGTTTATCTGATGCACCCCAGGCCGTTCCTTGCTTAATAGGATTGCGGTCGGCGCGCCCGCCGTCGTCGCTATATGACGAGCAGCGTCAGCGGGGGTAACTAACACGGTAGTTAACCATCACCTAAGGAAGCTACCCGCAAGGGGTGTGCCAAAGTCAAAGGTGAGGCCGAAGCCAGTCAACGCCGCTAGGCGCGTGTCGAGACGCATCCCATGGTGGCAGTTCCCGCCGATGTGTTACGCCGAATCTGGCCCTTGCGTCGATGCCGCTCGAATAAGTGTCCGAACGGCGCCGTGGGCGCGGCTCGCTGGGCCCCAGATCAGACATGCAAGGAGGAAAATCTTGATCTCGCGGTCGTACATTGCGTTAGATCAAAGCACGACACCATGCCGAAGAGCTATACGAAACTCTTGCAAGTCGCGATAGTCGTGGCGATCGCGTCGGCAGCGGCCAAGCTCCAAGCGCGCAGAACGGCCAAGAGTGCGAAGATGATTGGTCCAAGTCGACTCTTCTGATCGCAGAGTGCGACGTCGGTTTGTTCGGGATGGCTTCGCCGAGAGATACACTCAGTCGGAGTCGCGCGACAGTACCGATTCCGGCGTACCGGTAGACCGATGACTTGCCACAGACAACGGGAGATAGGCGCAATGTCCGGAAACAGCAAAATCGACGCGTCAACTCGCCGTGCACGGCCGCGGCGTGCCACCGGTCTGGTTGTTCTAACCGTAGGAGCTGTCCTGGCGGTCGCGCCAGCAACCGGGGCAGGCCCGGGACCGTTAGGGGGCGCCAACGTGACGGTGACGCCCGAAATGCAGGGCGCCGGCGTGGTCTCGAGCGGCGTCACCCTGCCGCCGATCCCGAAACTGGCCGGCGACCACAGCAAACCGGTGCCTGCCTGGGACGGGCCACTGCCATATCCGATCGTGATCGCGGATCGTCGCAACAACCGCCTAATTGAGGTGGCACCGAATAAACAGATCGTCTGGGAATTTCCTTCGCCGAACCTGAAGATCTATCGGGGAAATGACGACGTTTTCTTCTCGCCGGATGGGCGCTTCCTGGTGGTCAACGAGGAGGACAATTACGACATCCACATGATCGATTATGAACAGCGGACGCTCGTCTGGAGCTTCGGCGTGCCTGATGTGAAGGGCAGCAAGCCAGGCCTTCTCAATTATCCGGACGACGCGCACCTGCTGGCCGATGGCAAAGTGGTGACGGCCGACATCCGCAACTGTCGCATCCTGTTCATCGACCCCCAAAAGCAGACCGTCGTTGAACAATGGGGGCAGCCTGGGAAATGCCGGCATGACCCGCCGAACAACCTGAACCTGCCAAACGGGTCCACTCCAATGGACAACGGCGACATCATGGTCACGGAGATCCCAGGATCGTGGATCTCGCGCATTACGCGCGACCAGAAGGTGGTCTGGAGCGTTCAGGCCCCACACGTTCGCTATCCGTCCGACGCTTACCCCACCCGGGACGGCCAAGTGATCGTTGCAGACTATTCGAAGCCAGGACGTGTCGTCATCTTTGATCCCATCAGCCGGCGTGTGACGTGGGAGTATTCCGTTTCGAAGGGGGAGAAGATGCTCGATCACCCATCACTGGCGATCGAATTGCCTAACGGCAACGTTGTCCTCAACGACGATCGAAGACATCGCGTGGTTGTGATTGACCGCAAGACCAAGGAGATCGTTTGGCAGTACGGCGTCACCGACCACCCTGGTCATGCCCGCGGCTTTCTGAATTATCCGGATGGCTTGGACGTGGACGTGTTTCGTGACTGGAGAGGCGCCGCCAACGCGCGCTAGTGGTAGCAATGGCCGTCAGGGAGTCTCCAGCCTATGCGCTGATCAAGACTTCCTGCACGTCGCCGTGTTGCGGCTCTGCATCCGACCTGCCCTAAGGCCTCGACCGCAGGTCGGGAGCGAGCACCGCTGGGTTTGGCGCACCGAGCGGGTAATACTTTGGCGACGAGCACGCACTCGCGTACAAACCACGTTCTAAGGTGTTGCCGCAGGGCGTACTACTCGAACGACGGGGGCACTGGCGGGAAATCGAAACGCGCAGCCGCAGACTCTAAGCCCAGTTTCTCCGCTCGACGAATGTCCGCGGCTCGAGCAGCCGCCCCTCCGGAAAGGTCGACCCCTCGCGGCGCGCCGACCATAGCAGTAGCGGTCCGATCACCCGGTCGAGGATGCGCGAGACGACACCGAACTCGCTCTCTATCTGCGTTCGCAGCTCCGTGATCCGCTCGCTGATGGCCTGGTTCGAGCTTCGTAAATATCGCTCCATTGACCACAATGCGGCGCCGTAGCCCCGCCTCAGGTTGTCGGCTTCGGCGATGAAGCGCGCGCGCACGCGCGCGTCGCTGTCCTGCCCGTAACGTTTCCAGCCCTCGTACACGGTGCGCATGATGCGGTACAGGCTCGGACCGTTGACGTCGTAGTCGTGTTGAAAGGCGAAGTCGAGCCAGGACTTGGAATCGTCGCGAGCGATGTGCTCGTGCTGGAAATTGAATTTGTACTGGCCGTGGATGTCCGCCAGGTCGATTCCTTTCAACATCCGGCCCTGCTTTTCCATCTGGGCGTGCAGGGGCGTGCCGGGGAGCGGGGTGTACAGCATGAACTGGTGGCAGTCGGCGTCGTGGGCCACGGCGTGCTCGATCTCGTCGCGGATGTTCTCGGGCGTGTGATGCTCCATGCCGATGATCGTCGAACCCTGGACCCGGATGCCGTGCGACTGCAGCTCGCGTGTGAGCGCGATCGTGTCGGCGTTCTTCAGCTTTATGTAGCCGCTCTGGGCCGACTCGAACCCCATCCACACCCACGACACGCCCAGCTCGACGAGCTGCCGCATGTCGTACTTGCGGATGACGTTCGCCGACGAGAAGACGTACATCGACCAAACCTTGCCGTGCTTCTTCATCTGGTCGAGCAGCTCGAGCGCACGCCTCTTGTACAGCAGGAAGTTCTCGTCCATCATGAAAAACGTGCGGACGTTCATCTGCTGTTCAACGTTGCACATGATGTCGAACAACTGCTTTCCGGTGTCGTAGAAATTGACGAACCGGCCCTTGCCGCCGAAGAAAGCCGAGGTCGTGCAGAAGTTGCAGCCCATCGGACAGCCGACCGAGGGAATAATCGTCGCGGCGGGATCGCCGCCGCCGCGTGGCGCCCTGAGGCCCATCAGCCGGAAGCCGAATGACGACGGAATCGCCGGATGCGAGATCGGCGCGTCGATCGGCTCGCCGAGGAACTCGCGGAACCAGCGGATGCCCTCGCCCTTGACGATATGATCGGCGTCAAGCATCCGCTCGACGTCCGGAATGGCGGCCACGTGGCCGCCCACGACGACCGTCGATTTCGGCGAGTGCTCACGCACGAGGCGGCACATTTCGCGCACCTTGCCGACGTTCGTGATGATGCCGGAAATCCCGACGATGTCGTAATGATTGGTCTTCAGCTCTTTGATGAACCGTTCGCGCGTGGGGAAGTCGAGCAGCGTCGATGGGACGGATATGTTCTCCTGGATCAGCATGATGCCCCAGGAGCGGTGGTGCATGCGCAACGAAAACGGTCCCTGCGCGCGCGTCACCTGGTTGTGATAGAGCTCGAGCGGGTTGATCGCACGGCTGCCGAACTCATCGTCGCGCGCGAACGGGCGGAACACTGACGTGAGGAGTACACGCGGACGGGAACGCTCTGACCGAGACATGCATCAACCTCCGACAACAAAAAAGGTACGCGAGCAGTCGCGAAAATAAACGGTCGAGTCTAGCAGTTCTTCACGCTCGCTCGACACGGCTAGCCCGCGAAGAACGACGAAAATTTGATCCATGTCAAACATTTGATCCACGTCAAACGGATAACGGATAGGAATTTCAACCGTACCACGCGGTCCGGTCGTGAAGAGTCCCGTCTGCCGTGGGACGACGAACGTTCAGTCATTGATCACCGACGCGTCCACGGTACGCGACATCGTCGCCAGCCTCAGCCATCCCGCCGGCCGCACAAACGTCCGCTCCTGGCAAAAGCGTATGTCTGGTCCTGGCCGATACTGTTGAAAAACTCGTTTGGCGGAGCGGAGCAGGCACAGCGGCAAAATTCCACCTCATAGAATGGCCGCTATTGAACGCAAAAAATGAGGGTAAGAACCCACTCAGATGACTCCTTTTTTGCACCGGGTTATATTTTGGACCATGAACGGAGTGGGCTGCCCAAGGAAAGCTTGAGCGATGACAATCAAGACCATCTTCGCGCATGTCAGCGTTCGGCACGTGCGCGCGGCTCGACGACGCCTTGAGCGAGGAGCGGCAATGAGCAGGTGGATGGCGGCGATGGCGGCGACTGTCGCGGGAATCGCGATCGCGCAACCTCCTCGACTGCCACCCGTTTCCATGGCGGAGCTTCTGAAAGCCTCGCCGGCGAGCGACTGGCGGGCGCTCGAGCCGGAAAACGTCATGGTCATGGAGCTACCCGCGGGCCGCGTGGTGATCGAGCTCGCGCCGGACTACGCGCCGGCGAACGTGGCAGCGGTGCGTGCGTTGGTTCGCGACGGTTACTTCGATGGTAGCTTCGTGACGCGCTCGCAGGACAACTACGTGGTGCAGTGGGCGCGTCCGGAAGAAGACGAGCGCGCAAAGGCAATGGCGACCAGGACGCTGAAGGCGGAGTTCGCGCGCCCAATCGACAGGAAACTTCCATTCACGCGTCTCGCCTATCCCGACACCTATGCGCCGGAAGTCGGCTTCTCCGCGGGCTTTCGCGTCGCGCGCGATCCGAAGCGGCACCAGACGTGGCTTGTCCACTGTTACGGGTCGGTCGGCGTGGGGCGCGACAACGCCATGGATTCGGGAAACGGTTCGGAGCTCTATGCCGTGATCGGCCAATCGCCGCGCACGCTCGATCGCAATATCACGCTCGTCGGCCGCGTGGTGCAAGGCATCGAATTGTTTTCGGTCATGCCGCGCGGCACGGGGACCATGGGCTTCTACGAGAAACCGTCCGAGTGGATTCAGATTCGCTCGGTTCGAGTGATGGCGGACGTTCCTGCCGGCGAGCGTGTCGATCTCGAGGCGCTGCGCACGGAATCCAAGACGTTCAAGGCGCTCGTGGAATCGCGCGCGAACCGTCGCGAGGAGTGGTTCAAGGAACCCATGGGACGCATCGACGTGTGCAACGTGCCGTTGCCGGTAAGGGTGAAGACGCAGGCTGGAGGGCTTGGAACCACGAACGGTCGATGAAGATCGATCCAAGGATAAGAGTCGTTTGCTCGCCTGGGATTGCGTGAATGGACCGCAGGCGGCTCAGGCTGTGCTGTGCGTAATTGTTTCGCGCAGCCACTTCGCACTACTCCAGCTCCAACCCCGCCTTAGCAATCAATTTCTTCCAAGCCACCAAGTCCCCCTCGATCACCGCCCCAAGCCGCTCAGGCGGCCCAGGAATCAGCTCCGCCCCCTCACGCTCCAACCGCTCCTTCACCTCCGGCAGCGCAAGTATCTTCGTCACCTCGGCATTCAACTGCGCGACGATCTCACGCGGCGTGCCGGCCGGTGCGACGATGCCCCAGTAGTTGATGACGTCGGCGTTGGCGACACCGGCCTCTCCCCACGTCGGAACATCGGGCAGCAGCGCCGAGCGCCGCGGTCCGGTGACCGCGAGCACGCGCAGCCTGTTTTGCGCGAGGTAGGGCAGCGTCGCCGGGATCGACGCGGTCATCGCCTGAATCCGTCCCGACAACAGGTCCTGCGTTGCGGGCGCGATTCCCTTGTACGGAATGTGCACGATGTCGGTGCCGGTGCGCGCCTTTAAGAGTTCCAGCGCAAGATGGTTGACGCTGCCCGGGCCCGCGGAGCCGTAGTTGAGCGTGCCGGGATGCGCGCGCGCGTAAGCGAGAAACTCACGCATCGTGGTCACCGGCACGTCATTCCCGACGACGAACGCAAGCGGCCCCGATGCAATCGGCGCCACCGGCGTGAACTGCGTGATCGGATCGTAGCCGGCGCTTTTCGACGCCGCGGCGACGGTCGTGAACGGCGACGCGACAAACAGCAGCGTGTAACCGTCGGGGTCGGCCTTCGCGACTTCGGTGGCACCGATGGCGCCACCCGCGCCGACGCGGTTGTCGACGACGACCGCTGCCTTCAAGCTCTCGCCGAGCTTGTGCGCGATCACGCGCGCGATCGCGTCGGTGCCGGCGCCGGGCGGGAAGGGTACCACCAGCCGTATGGTCTTGACCGGGTACGCGCCCGGCTGTGCGCTCGCGGACGTGTGGAACAAGCCGGGTATCAAGGTCGAAATGACGAGCGAGACAATGCGTAACGTGCGGCGCATGACGGCGGGAGGTTTGGCGGCGAACCGCGCAGCATATTCGGTCAGCGTGACCGGCGCGTGACAGCTGACCAGTGAATGCGAGTCAATCATTTGCGCCGCCATTTGCGTCGAAGTTTGCATGAGCCATGTTGGTCACCCCTGTCCCAGGTTGAAGAACTCGCGCTGTCCGCGCATGTCGGCGATGCGGCCGAGCAGCAGCCGCAGATGGTCCGGATCGTCGACGAAATTGAGACGCTCGCTGTTGACGATCAAGAGCGGCGCCTCGTCGTATTGATAGAAGTAGCGCGTATACGCATCGGCGAGCCGCGCCAGATAATGCTCGGAGATTGTGCGCTCGTATTCGACGCCGCGCTTGTGCACGCGGTCGACCAGCGTCGTTACCGGTGCCTGCAGATACACGACCAGATCGGGCGTGGGCGTCTGCGGCTTCAAATGCGAATACACCTTGTCGTAAAGCGCGAACTCGTCGTCGGTGAGATTGAGCCGCGCGAACAGGGGATCTTTGTCGAGCAGGAAATCGGAGACCGTCGTGCGGCGGAACATATCGAGCTGGGTGAGCCCACGAATCTGGTCCACCCGCTGGAAGAGGAAATTGAGCTGCGTCGGCAGCGCGAAGCGCGCCATGTCGCCGTAGAACCGCGCCAGGAACGGGTTCTCGTCCGGCGCTTCGAGCAGCGCATCGGCGTTGAGATGATGTGCGAGCGACTTGGCGAGGCTGGTCTTGCCGGCGCCGATCGGGCCCTCGATCACGATATAGTGGCATTTGGCCAAATCCATCGCTGAAGTTTACTAACGCCAGGCGTGGCTGCGGGTGCGCGCGATGCGCTGCCCGCGGGCGCGGCGCAGCCATGTGCGTGCCGCACCGCGGCCCGGAATGGTGGTTGCCGGCGCGATGTCGATCAGCGGCTGGAGCACGAACGCGCGCTCATGCATCCGCGGATGCGGCAGCGAGAGTTGCGGTCGCGACAATCGCCGGCGGCCGAACATCAGCAAGTCGAGGTCGAGCACGCGCGGCGCGTTGCGCCGGGTCGAGCCATGCCGCCGGCGTCCCTGACGGCGCTCGATGGCGCGCATGCGGTTGAGCAAGGCGGAGGGCGTGAGCGCGGTGCGCAGCTCGGCCACCGCGTTGACGTAGTCGGGCTGCGGCTCGGTGCAATCCACTGGGGCGCTTACGTAGTTACGTGAAGCAGCGACCAGCCGCGAGCGCGGCAGCCGCGCGAGCGCAGCGAGCGCGCGCGCCAGGCGCCGGCGCGGGTGCCCCAGGTTGCTGCCGAGTCCGACGAAGGCGATATGCCTCATTCTTTTTGATTTGCGTCATCGCTCGCGTCGCCGCTCGCGCCGGTCTCGCCGCTTGCATCGTCCGCCTTGCGCTTGCGCCCTCGCGCACGCTTGCGCTTTTTCGGCGCGTCCTCGGGCCGCAGCATTTTCTCACGCTCTTCCATGTCGGCATCCTGGAAGCGATCCCACCAGTCGGCAAGCGTCGCAAGCTCACCCTCCATCTCGCCGCTGGCGCATCTGAGCCACAGGAAATCGTAGGCGGCGCGAAAGCGCGGATGCTCGAGCAGACGAAACGGGCGCTGCCCCGACCGCTGCTCGAAGCGCGGCTGCAGCGCCCAGGTCTCCTTGATCGTTGCCTCGAAGCGGCGCGGAATCGCCAGCCGCGTGGCCTGCTGCTCGAGCACCCGATCCATCGCATCGAACAAAGCCGGCATCGCCCGCTCGCCTTTGGCTTTGGAAGTGTTCCAGGTGGCGAGTACCTCGTGCCACAGGAGCGCGGCGAACAGGAATGCGGGCGTGGCGGACTTGCCGTCGCGGATGCGCTCGTCGGTATTCGCCAGCGCGAGCTCGATGAATCGCTGCCCCAGCGGCTGCTCCAGTATCACGTCGAGCAAAGGCAGCACACCGTGATGCAGGCCGTGCCGGCGCAGGCTCTTGAGCGATTCGACCGCATGTCCGGACAGCAGCAATTTCTCCATCTCGTCGAACAGTCGCGCCGGTGGGACGTTTTCCAGCAGCGGCGCGAGCTCGGGGATCGGCGCCGCGGTTTTCTTTTCGATGGTGATGCCGAGCTTGGCAGCGAGGCGTGCGCCACGCAGCATGCGCACCGGATCCTCGCGGTAGCGCGTGACCGGGTCGCCGATCAGCCGCAGCCGCCGCGCCTTGACGTCGGCGACGCCGCCGACGTAGTCCCACACTTGCTCGGAGGACGGGTCGAAGTAGAGGGCATTGATGGTGAAGTCGCGGCGCAGCGCATCCTGCGCCTGCGAGCCGAAGACGTTGTCCGACAGCAATCGCCCGTGCTCGTCGGCGGCGTCGTCCCCGGTCTGCAGCGAGCGGAAGGTCGCCACTTCGATGGTCTCAGGGCCGGCCAGGACGTGGACCAGGCGAAAACGGCGGCCGATGATGAATGCGCGCCGGAAGAGCGGCTTGACCTGCTCCGGCGTTGCGTCGGTGGCGAGATCGAAGTCTTTCGGCGTGATCCCGAGCAGCAGGTCGCGTACCGCGCCGCCGACGATGAAGGCTTTGAATCCGGCCTGCTGCAGCTTGCGGATGACGTCGTGCGCGCCGCGCGAGATCTGGCTCTTGCGGATCGGATGCGCATCCGGCCCGTAAATGAGTGGTTTGGAGGAGGCCTTGCCGGGAATCAGGCGCGCGAAAAAGCGGCGAATCATCGAACCATCAACGCAAACGAATGGGCGGGTTGTGCCTCGCGCGATGCTCGCAAAAGGCGATCGCACTGTTGGCAACTGAGCTTGGCAACTGCGTGGCACCAGGAAGGCGGGAGTGCCGCAGCATCATAGCATGTCGGCCGCGGGCAGCGTGGCAGGCCGCCCCGAAATCGCGGATAATCGCGCGTTCCAGAGTTGTGTCGTTGCGTCGCATCATCCAGGAGAATCCATGCCCAGCTATCAGCACGTCAAGGTCCCGGCCGGTGGCCAGAAGATCAGCATCAACAAGGACTTCAGCCTCAACGTTTCGGACCAACCGATCATCCCGTACATCGAGGGCGACGGCACCGGCCTCGACATCACGCCGGTGATGATCAAGGTCGTCGACGCGGCGGTGGCGAAGGCCTACGGCGGGAAGCGCAAGATTCACTGGATGGAAATCTACGCCGGCGAAAAGTCGACCAAGGTTTACGGGCCGGACGTGTGGCTGCCCGAAGAGACGATGGCTATCCTCAAGGACTACGTGGTGTCGATCAAGGGCCCGCTGACGACGCCGGTCGGCGGTGGCATACGCTCGCTCAACGTCGCACTGCGGCAGGAGCTCGACCTCTACGTCTGCCTGCGGCCGGTGCAGTACTTCACTGGCGTCCCCAGCCCGATGAAGGCGCCGGAAAAAGTGAACATGGTGATCTTCCGCGAGAACTCGGAGGACATCTACGCCGGGATCGAATGGGCCGCGGAGTCGGCCGGGGCGAAGAAGGTCGTCGACTTCCTGATCAACGAAATGGGCGTCAAGAAGATACGGTTTCCGGCGACCTCGGGCATCGGCATCAAGCCGGTGTCGCGCGAAGGCACCGAGCGCCTGGTTCGCAAGGCCATCCAGTACACGATCGACAACGACCGCAAGTCGCTGACCATTGTGCACAAGGGAAACATCATGAAGTTCACCGAGGGCGGCTTCCGCGACTGGGCTTACGGGCTGGCGCAAAAGGAGTTCGGCGCGCAGCCGATCGACGGCGGTCCATGGTGCAAGTTCAAGAGCCCGAAGACCGGTCGGGACATCATCGTCAAGGACGTCATCGCCGATGCTTTCCTGCAGCAGATCATCCTGCGGCCGGAGGAGTACGACGTCATTGCCACCCTGAATCTCAACGGCGACTATATCTCCGACGCACTGGCGGCGCAGGTCGGCGGCATCGGAATCGCCCCGGGCGCCAACATGTCGGACACGGTGGCGATGTTCGAGGCGACGCATGGCACCGCGCCCAAGTACGCCGGCAAGGACTACGTCAATCCGGGCTCGGAGATACTTTCGGCGGAAATGATGCTGGTGCACATGGGTTGGAAGGAAGCCTCCGCGCTGATCGTCAAGAGCTTGGAGAAGGCGATCGCGGACAAAGTTGTAACGTACGACCTTGCGCGCCTGATGCCGGGCGCGACGCAGGTGTCCTGCTCCGGTTTCGGCCAGGCGATGATTGAGAGGATGTGACGTTGCGACGGCCTGACGTCGCCAGTCGCCCCACGCGAAGCGTGGGGATCGGCGGGGAATAGCGAGTCGATGCAGACCGACGACGCTTTACGTTTCGATGCGCGCGGCCGCACAAGGAGTCGGGGCACTCCGTCCAAGAGCAAGACGCGCAGCGTCGTCGCGATTGGAAACGGATGCGTCATCCCCGCGAAAGCGGGGATCCATGTTGACTTCGGGTCTAAGGACCAATGGATTCCCGCCTTCGCGGGAATGACGGATCGGGGAGCGTTGCGGTAACGCAACGAACCCCGCCGGCTTCCCGCTTCCGCGGAAACGACGGGAACGATGCCTCATCCCGGTGCAGCGCAGCCAAGCCCAGGATCCAATCTCCGGCGCCATTCGTAAGATAAGATAGGTCCAATCCCGCATCGGGACGACAATCCCAAGGTCGGATCCTCCGGGGAACGCGATCGGGTCGGGATTTGAACCAGCCGGCCCTTCCGGTTGCCCAAGGTGAGCCCCGTCGGGAGCGCGTTGTCGCCGAATCGGCGGACCATCGCCGGCGCTACCAGCGGGAACGACGCATTTGCAACAGTCAGGCGCGAAATTCGCGTATCGCACCACGCAAACCTTCGTGCTCTTGAAAAATCTGTTGTTATCATCAACCTTTGGGATATCGATCGGCAGGGTCTCCTGGGCGGCAATGGCCAAACACGAACAGGAAGGCAATGTTCTCGAAGTACAGAAGACCCGGCTTAAACCCCCGCCTCTGTACAAGGTCATTCTGCTCAACGACGACTACACACCGATGGACTTTGTGGTCGTCGTGTTGCAGACTGTATTCGCGATGAGCCGGGAGAAGGCGACACAGGTCATGTTGCAGATTCACCGCGAAGGCATGGGAGTGTGCGGAACGTACACTCGCGAGGTTGCCGCGGCAAAGGTCGATCAGGTGCTGGGCTTCGCACGCAAGTATCAGCATCCGTTACAGTGCACCATGGAGGAGATTTGAACGTTAATCCATCGTTGGCGCTTGCAAACCGCCAGCGCGGCGATGAGATCGGGACCGACCTATGATTGCGCAGGAACTGGAAGTTTCCCTCCACATGGCTTTTGTCGAAGCTCGGCAGAAGCAGCATGAGTTCATCACCGTCGAGCACCTGCTGCTCGCGATGCTCGACAATCCGTCGGCAGCCGAGGTGCTGAAAGCCTGCGGCGTCGATCTCGACGAGCTGCGCGGCGTGCTGACCGACTTCATCAATGAGCACACGCCCCGGCTGTCGCCGCACTCGGACGCGGACACCCAGCCCACGCAGGGATTCCAGCGCGTGATCCAGCGCGCCATCCTTCACGTTCAATCATCCGGCAAAAAGGAAGTCACCGGAGCCAACGTGCTGGTCGCCATCTTCGGCGAAAAGGAGTCGCACGCCGTCTATTTTCTGAACCAGCGCGGCGTTACGCGCCTGGACGTGGTCAATTACATCGCCCACGGCATCACCAAGCACGCGCAGCAGAAGGCGGACAAGGCCGAGTCGTCGAAAGAAGAGAGCGACGGCGACGCGCAGCCCGCCGGTGCGCTCGACGCCTACACGATCGATCTCAACCATCTGGCCAAGCTGGGCAAGATCGATCCGCTGATCGGCCGCGAGCACGAGCTCGAACGAGTTATCCAGGTGCTCTGCCGCCGGCGCAAAAACAACCCGCTTCTGGTCGGTGAGGCCGGCGTGGGCAAGACCGCGATCGCCGAAGGGCTCGCGTGGCGGATCAACGAGGGAAACATTCCCGAACTACTCAAGGACTACGTCGTCTATTCGCTGGACATGGGCACGCTGCTCGCCGGGACCAAATACCGCGGCGATTTCGAACAACGACTGAAAGCGGTGTTGAAGCAGTTGACCGAGAATCCGAAGTCGATCCTGTTCATTGACGAGATTCACACCATCATCGGCGCCGGCGCGGCGTCGGGGGGCACGCTGGACGCATCCAATCTGCTCAAGCCGGCCTTGTCGACCGGAGCGCTGAAGTGCATCGGTGCGACGACGTACAACGAGTACCGCGTGATCTTCGAGAAGGACCATGCGCTGTCACGTCGATTCCAGAAGATCGACGTGCCGGAGCCATCCATCGCCGAGACCATCGAAATTCTGAAGGGCCTGAAGACGCGCTTCGAGCAGCACCACGGCGTGAAGTACGCGCCTGCGGCGCTGACCACCGCGGCGGAGCTCTCGGCGCGGTTCATCAACGACCGGCATCTGCCCGACAAGGCTATCGACGTCATCGACGAGGCCGGTGCGGCGCAGAAGATCCTGCCCAAGTCGAAGCAGAAAAAGGTCATCACCAAGACCGAGATCGAGGAAATCGTGGCCAAGATCGCGCGCATTCCGGCCAAGAGCGTTTCCTCCGACGATCGCAACGCGCTGAAGACGCTCGACCGCGATCTGAAGAACGTCGTGTTCGGCCAGAATCAGGCGATCGACGCGCTGACCGCGGCGATACGCATGGCGCGCTCGGGACTCGGCAATCCGCGCAAGCCGATCGGCAACTTTCTTTTCTCCGGCCCGACGGGTGTGGGCAAAACCGAGGTCGCGCGTCAGCTAGCGTTTTGTCTTGGCGTGGAATTGCTGCGTTTCGACATGTCCGAGTACATGGAACGGCACGCGGTGTCGCGCCTGATCGGCGCGCCGCCGGGCTACATCGGCTTCGACCAGGGCGGACAGCTCACCGAGTCGATCACCAAGCACCCGTACAGCGTGCTTCTGCTCGACGAGATCGAGAAGGCGCATCCGGACATTTTCAATATTCTGCTGCAGGTGATGGATCACGGCACGCTGACCGACAACAATGGCCGCAAGGCGGACTTTCGCAACGTGATCATCGTCATGACCACCAACGCGGGCGCCGACATGCTGGCCAAGAACTCGATCGGCTTCACGCACAACAAGCAGGCGGGCGACGAGTTCGAGTCGATCAAGCGCATGTTCACGCCGGAGTTTCGCAACCGCCTGGACGCGACGATTTCATTCGCCTCGCTCGACCACGATGTGATTTTGCGCGTGGTCGACAAGTTCCTGCTCGAGCTCGAGGCCCAGTTGCACGAGAAGAAGGTCGAGGCTTCGTTCACGATGAAGCTGAAGGAATTCCTGGCCAAGAAAGGCTTCGACCCGCAAATGGGTGCGCGGCCGATGTCGCGGCTGATCCAAGACACCATCCGCAAAGCGCTTGCCGATGAGCTGCTGTTCGGCAAGCTCACCGGCGGCGGCAAGGTGACCATCGACATCGGCAGCGACGACAAGATCAGGCTCGACTTCGACGAAGCCAAAGAGGTCGAGCCGGTCGCGTAGCTCAGTGGCGGGATTGTCGAGTTTCACGCGGGGGCCGGATCGGCCCCCGTTTTCATTTGTACCGCTGCTTCGCGCGCGACGCCTGCGGCCCCACTGTGCCCGAACGATTTCCGACTTACAATCGAACCGAGCCTTCTGTTAACACCTGTTGCTTTGGTCGTCATCCGCGCGAAGGCGGGGATCCATTTTGACCTCCAAGACACAATGGATTCCCGCGCAGTCACCAAAATGAGCGGGAATGACGTAATGTTAGGCATTCGTGCACCGGTCAATAGTATGGACGGCGCGGTGAATTTCCGGCTCTTGCGTTGCGTGATGGTGATCGTGTTGTTTTCTGCCATGACCGCCTTCGCCGCCGACGTTGTTCCCTACGCAAACCTCGGCCGCGACGTCGCGGCCAATTGCGCCAACTGCCACGGCACCGACGGCAGGAGTCGCGGCGCGATTCCCAGTCTCGCGGGACAGGATGCGCAGGTAATCGTGCAACGGATGAAGGAATTTCGCGATGGCCGCCGCGCGGCCACCGTCATGCAGCAGCTCGCCAAGGGTTACACCGACGCCCAGATCGAGGCGGCCGCTGCGTACTTCGCGGCCCAGGCAAAGCAATGAACACCCGGCACCACACCGCGAACGGGCGCGCGCGCGATCGGCGGGAATTTCTGAAGGCCGCTTCCGCATCGCTCGCGGCGGCGGCGATAGGCATCCGTGCGAACGAGGTTCGCGCCGCGGCGCCGAAGGTTGTCGTGGTGGGCGCGGGATACGGCGGAGCGACTGCGGCCAAGTACATCCGGAAATGGAGCGGTGGCAGGATCGAGGTCATCGTGGTCGAGCGCGAGGCCGCCTTCATCTCCTGCCCGGTGTCCAACCTCGTCATCGGCGGCAGCCGCCAGCTTGCCGATATCACGGTGCCCTTCGACGGTCTCGCCAAGTGGGGCATCCGCGTCGTTCGCGATGAGGCGCTCGATATCGATCCTGCCGCACGCAGTGTCAAGCTGGCCCGAGGCGAAGCGCTGGTCTATGACCGGTTGATCCTTTCACCTGGCGTCGACTTCATCTACGACGATATTCCGTCGCTGGCGACTTCGGAGGCGCAGGCGCGTGTGCTTCATGCGTGGAAGGCGGGGCCGCAAACGGTCGCCTTGCGCGCGCAGCTCGAGGCGATGGCCGACGGTGGCGTTTTCGCGATCCATATTCCGAAGGCGCCTTTCCGATGTCCGCCGGCGCCTTACGAACGCGCGTGCCAGGTCGCGCATTATTTTTCGACGCGGAAGAAAAAGTCCAAGGTCATCGTTCTCGACGCCAACGAGGAAATCCAATCGAAAAGAGCACTCTTCGCGGGCGCGTGGGAGTCTTTGTACAAGGGGTATATCGACTATCGTCCGAACAGCGCCCTGGTCGACGTGGACCTTGCGACGCGGACCCTCAGGCTCGACTTTGAAAACGTCGTGGCCGACGTGATCAACGTCATCCCGCCACAACGCGCCGGCGCCATCGCGAGGCGGCTGGGCATGGCCAACGCCAACGACCGTTTTTGTCAGGTCGATTTCCTGACCTACGAGTCGACCGCGCAGCGCGGCATCCACGTGCTTGGCGATGCAATCCAGGTTGCGCCTCTCATGCCCAAGTCCGGCCACATGGCGAATCAGCACGCAAAGGTTTGCGCGGCGGCGGTAGTGGCGATGCTGTCGGGCGAAGAACTCAACCCGTCGCCGGTAGTCTCCAACACCTGCTATAGCTACGTCGACGACAAGCAGGTAGGACACGTCGCGTCGGTTCACGCTTACGACCGCGCGCAGAAGACCATGCTCGTGGTACCTGGCAGCGGTGGCTTGTCTCTGACGGCGAATGAAGGTGAACGCATTTATGCGGAGGCGTGGGCGCGCAATATCTGGGCCGACATGCTCATTTAGCCGGGCTGACGTGGGCGACGGTGGCGCGCCTGCGCCCTTCCAGCGGTACTCCCGGAATCGCCTTCAAGAACGCGGCCCGCGCCAAGTCTAAGCGGCGCGCACTTGCTCTTGGCAAAAAGCGCTGATAATCATATGGATGAGCGCAGAGGCTGCCGGAGTGCTGTCTGCTTTCTCGTGCGTCGCAACAACATCCGAGCGAAAAATCGAGGTTCGAGGGCCGTGCGTCGGAACGCACTTTTAAGTACATGATTTGTAGGAGAAATTTACGCGCTGCAGCGCGTCAAAAATTGTTGTCATGCAGCATTAACTTTGCTAACGTCCGACCATGCGGGCGCTCCGATGGACGTCCGTGCAGGGCTTGGGCAAGAACACCTATCCCCATCCATGCCCGACTGACCGGTCGAACGATCTTCGCCGGTCCGTGCAGTGAAATGCCCGCGTCAACGCGCGCGAGTGTTTCACCAACCGGGTCGTCATTCGCGCGATTTTTTCGGGCGAGGCGCCCCCGACCAAGTGCCGGCTCGCATCCAGGATGCGAACTCGGTTGGCCATGCTGATGATGGGAGCAATGATGAGCTACGATCTCGAAGCTGCAAGACTGAAAAAGGACTGGGCGGAGAATTCCCGCTGGAAAGGCATCAAGCGAGGCTACGCGGCCGAAGAGGTCGTACGCCTGCGCGGCTCGGTGCACATCGAACACACGCTCGCCCGCCGCGGCGCGGAAAAGCTCTGGAAGCTGGTGAACGAAGAGCCGTTCGTGAGCACGCTCGGCGCGATGACCGGCAATCAGGCCATGCAACAGGTCAAAGCGGGCCTGAAGGCGATCTACCTTTCCGGATGGCAGGTCGCCGCCGACGCCAACGTCGCCGGCGAAATGTATCCCGACCAATCGCTGTATCCGGTCAATTCGGTGCCGTCGGTGGTGCGCCGGATCAACAGTACGTTCATGCGCGCGGATCAGATCCAGCACATGGAGGGTAGCGGCGACCTCGACTTCTTTGCGCCGATCGTCGCCGACGCGGAGGCGGGATTCGGCGGTGTGCTCAACGCCTTCGAGTTGATGAAGGCCATGATCGATGCCGGCGCGGCAGGCGTCCACTTCGAGGATCAGCTCGCATCGGTGAAAAAGTGCGGCCACATGGGCGGCAAGGTGCTGGTACCGACGCGCGAAGCGGTTGAAAAACTGGTCGCGGCGCGGCTCGCTGCCGACTGCATGGGTGTGCCGACAGTCATCCTTGCGCGCACCGACGCGGAGGCCGCGGATCTTGTGACGTCCGACATCGACGACAACGACAAGCCGTTCTGTACCGGCGAGCGCACGGTCGAGGGTTTCTACAAGACGCGCAACGGACTCGATCAGGCAGTGTCACGCGGTCTCGCCTACGCGCCCTACGCCGATCTCCTCTGGTGCGAGACGGGCAAGCCCGACCTCGAATTCGCCAAGGCGTTCGCCGACGCGATCCATGCGCAGTTCCCGAACAAGATGCTGGCGTACAACTGCTCGCCATCGTTCAACTGGAAAAAGAACCTCGATGATGCAACGGTGGCTCGTTTCCAGCGCGAGCTGGGCGCGATGGGCTACAAGTTCCAGTTCATCACCCTGGCCGGTTTCCACAGTCTGAACTACAGCATGTTCAATCTGGCGCATGGCTACGCTCACAGTCATATGACCGCGTTCGTCGAGTTGCAGGAAGCGGAGTTCGCGGCGGTTTCCAAGGGGTTCACCGCGATCAAGCACCAGCGCGAGGTGGGGACGAGCTACTTCGACGCCGTGACGCAGACGATCCAGGGCGCCGGATCGTCGACGACCGCACTCAAGGGATCGACCGAAGACGAGCAGTTCTTCGACAAGCCGAAGGCGGAGCTCTCCGTCGCCAACGCATAACAACACGTAAAGCTGGCACCGCGCACACCGGCCGCGCCATCCCGTCTCCTAGGGTGCCGCGGCCGTTTTGTTTTCGGCGGACGCTCGTTGCGACACCGTGCGATTTATAGTGAGGCATGAATGAAGCGACGCAGCGTCTGTTCTTCGCGATTTGGCCCGACGCATCGACTTCCGGCGCGCTCGCAATGCTGGCGCAACAGGTCGCGGCCGAGTCCGGCGGCCGCGCGACGGCTCCTGGCAACGTTCATTTGACGCTCGCGTTTCTCGGCGACCAGCCGAGCAGCGTCGCCCGCGCGCTGAGTGCGGCTGCTGCGCGAATTTCAGCGCCGGCGTTCGATCTTGTTGTCGACCGGGTGGACTCCTGGCGCAAGAACGCCATCGCCTGGGCGGGTGTGCAAAGCGTGCCGCCGCCGCTATTGGAGTTACACCAGGCTATCACCCGTTCGCTGGTGGTAAGCGGCCTTGAGCCAGACGAGCGGCCATTTGCCGTTCACGTCACTTTGGCGCGTCGCATCGCGGCTGCCGTGCGGCGTCCGCTTGCGCCGCCGCTCGTGTGGCACGTCACCGCCTTCACCCTTGTCGCATCGGAGCTGGCCGCCGCGGGCGCACGTTATCGCGTGTTGTCCAGCTGGCCGTTGGTCGCGAAGACTTAGCAGGCGCGCGACGGCGGTGCGAATTCGCAGGATCCAATAGTGAAGTGCGATGAACACAACGGGGTTCGTCATCGCCGCGAAGACGGGGATCCACGTTGAGCTAAGAACCAAATGAATTCGCGCTCAGTTTCCAAAATGAGCGGGAATGACAAACTTAAGGATTTCCCTCAGCCGCGTGCGACCGGCCGCTCGGGCGCGGCGATCCATTCGCTCCAGGAGCCCGGATAGAGGCGCGATCCCGGCAGGCCGGCAATGCTCATCGCCAACACGTTGTGACAGGCGGTCACGCCCGAGCCGCATTGGTGGACCGCCGACGCCGGCGGCGACTCCTTCAGCAGCGTCTGGAATTCTTCGCGAAGCTGCGGCGCGGGCTTGAACGTGCCTTGCGCAGTAAGGTTAGTGGTGTAGGGACGGTTGACGGCGCCCGGAATATGACCGGCGATCGGGTCGATCGGTTCGACGTCGCCTCGATAGCGCTCGGGTGCGCGCGCATCGATCACGGTGAGTGCGCCGTCATGTAGATGTTCGACGATCTCGCGCGCCGACGCGGTAGGCGTCGGCAGTTCGGCAATGAACGTCGCGGGCTTTACCTGCGGCTCCTCCGTGGTCACCAACCGGCCTTCCTCAATCCACCGATCGAGCCCGCCGTCGAGAACTGCCACCGCGGGATGGCCCAGCCATTGCAACAGCCACCACAAGCGCGCCGCCCACATACCGTTGTTCTGATCGTAGGCGATGACCTGTTTGGAATCGTCAATGCCTGCGCGGCCGAACGTCGCGATGATGTCGGCGAGCTGTGGCAGCGGATGCCGCCCGTTGGCGCCGGTCTTGGGCCCAGACAGGTCGCGATCCATATGCATGAACTGCGCGCCCGCGATGTGCGCCGCGCGATAAGCCCGCTCGCCGGCATCGGCGTCGACCAGATTGTACCGGCAGTCGACGATGACCCACGACGGATCGCCAAGCCGCGCGGCGAGCTCCGCCACCGGTATCAGTGTCGTGTACGGCATGGAGCGTGTCAGAACAGCGTGCCGGCAATCTGCCACACCTCGAGCGGCCCGAGCCCGAGCGGCTGCAGGGTGCTTTCGAGGTTCTTGCGATCGCCGACCGCGATCAACACCATGCCTGCCGGATCGAGATAGCGTCGCGCGAGTGCTTCCAGCGTCGGCCCCGTGACCGCGTTGAACTGCGCCGGTAGCTTGCGGTAGTAGTCGAGCGGAAGGCCGTAGGCGAACAAGTCGGCGAACGAACCCACCGTCGCTTCGTTGGTCTCGAACAAACCGGGCAGGGACTGGGTGAGCGACCCGCGAGCGCGCTTCAATTCGTCCGCGGCAAGGGGCGCCATAGTCACTCGCTTCAATTGCGAAAACACTGCCTCGACGGCCGGCGCGGAGACGTCGCTTCGCACCGCAGTACGAATCGCGAATGGCGCAGGCATGCGGCCATAAGCGAAACGTGATCCTATGCCGTAGGTGTAGCCCTTGTCTTCGCGCAAGTCGAGATTCAGACGACTCGTGTAAGCGCCGCCGAACGCTTCGTTGAGCACCTGCATTGCCGCGAAGTCGGGTGTCGTGCGCACGGTGCCGATGCGGCCGATGCGCAGTTCCGTCTGAGGCGCGTCAGGTCTGTCGACGATGATCACGCGCGCGGTTGACGTGACCGCTTCTGCGGGCGGCGTGTTGCCGATCGTGGCGCTCGCCGGTCGCCAGTCTCCCCATTGCCGCTCGACCAGCGCTTGCAGGCTCGCGCCGTCGATCGCGCCGACGACAATCAGCGCCGCGGTGTCCGGCCGAAAGTGGCGTTGCCAGAGCGAGCGCAAGTCCGCTTCGCCGATTCGCTGCACCGATGCCTCGGTGCCGATCGTGGAGCTGCCATACGGATGCGCGGGCCCAAACAGAGCGCGTGCCAGCGCCACGTCAGCGAGCGCGCCGCCATTCTCGCGCAACTCGGCGATGGCGCTCAGGCGCGACTTGCGCTGGCGCTCGACTTCGCCGGCAGGGAAGGCCGGATGTTGCGCCATGTCGGCAAGCAGCGAGAGCGCGTCCGGAAAGTTGCGTGCGAGGGCGTCGATCTCGAGCGAGGTGACGTCGCGCAGGGTTTGCGCTGCGTAGCCCGCGCCGAGGTGTTCAAGTTCGTCGGAGAGTTGTTGCGAGGTTCGCGACGCGGTGCCCTCTTCGAGCATTGCGGCGGTGAAATCGGAAACGCCGGGAAGCGACGGATCTCCGGCAGAGCGTCCCGCATCGACGACAAGTTGCGCGCTGACGATGGGCAGATTCGGGCGCTGCAGGTAGAGCACCCTGAGACCGTTCGCCAGGGCGAAAGACTGCGGCGCCGGCAGCATGGGAACGCGCGCGGGACCGGCTTTGGGCGTCGCATTGCGCCAGCGCTCGTCGGCGTTGATGGCTTCGGTGCCCGGGTTGCCCGCAATCTTGGGCGCCGGCGGGTCAGGATCGAGGACCTTGTCGCCGCGAACCGCCAGCACGACCACTCGTGCGTCCTTGCGCAGATACTCGCGCACGACGCGCTGCACGTCGGCGGGCGTCACGCGCGAGTAGCGCTCGATATCCTTGGGCAGGTATCCCGGGTCGCCGGTGTAATGGTTATACATGTTCAACAAGTCCGCGCGACCGCCGGAACCGCCCACTTTCTGAAGGCTCTGGTAGAGCGAGCGTTCGATTTGGTTGCGCGCGCTTTCGACTTCGGATGCGGCAGGCGCTTCGGATGCCAGACGATCCAGCTCGGCGTCGATCAAGGGCTGCAGCTCCGCCGCGGTGTGGCCGGATCGCGCGACGGCCTCGATTTCGAACAACGACGTCAAGGCATACGGGTCCTGGCTGGCAGACACTTCCTGCGCGACTTGCAACTCGTACACGAGCTTCTTGAACAGCCGGCTCGACTTTCCGCCGGCGAGAATGTAGCCGGCGATCGCCAGTTCCGCGTCGCCCGGCTTGAATTTCGGTGCGGTGAGCCATGCCAGATCGAGGCGCTCGAGCTCGATCCGGTCGGTGACGGTAAGGCGCTTTTCGGACGTAAGCGCAGGAGTGTCCACCGCTGGCTTGGGCACGTCCGGTCCGCGCTTGAAGGAGCCAAAATATTTCTGCACGAGGCGCTTCGCCGCCGCGGTATCGAAATCGCCGACCAGGGTAAGTGTCGCATTGTTGGGGCGATAGTAGCGCTTGAAAAAATCGCGCACGTCGACAAGGCCAGCCGCCTGAATGTCGAGATGCGAACCGATGATCGCAGGGCGGTATGGGTGGCCCGGCGGAAACAGCGCGTGAAACACCGCCTCGTCGACGATGCCGTAGGGACGATTCTCGTACGACTGCCGGCGCTCGTTGCGAACCACGTCCTGCTGATTGGACAGTGCCGTCTGATCGAGCGAGTCGAGCAGGTAACCCATGCGATCGGCGTGCGTCCAGAGCGCGAGCTCGATCTGATTGGACGGGACGGTGTCGAAATAATTGGTGCGATCGAACGACGTGGTCGCGTTGGAATCGGTGCCGCCGACGGCCTCGAGCAGCTTGTCTGCCAACCCCCGCGGAACATGCTTGCTGCCGGTGAACATCATGTGCTCGAACAGGTGCGCGAAGCCGGTCCTGCCCGGCTCCTCGTTCGCCGCACCGACGTGGTACCAGATATCGACGGCGACCAGCGGCAGGGTACGGTCCTGCGACAGGATGACTTCGAGACCATTGCCGAGGCGATATTTTTCGAACGGAATGCTCGGCAGCGCGTCGGCGGAAGCGAGCGACGCATGCAGGGTTATGGCCAAAGCGCCGGCCACGAATAGTCCTGCCATCATTTCCTTTCAGCCGACTTCGCCGAGCTCGCGATGGAGAAATTCGTGAAAATGCTGCATGCCGTCTTCCATCGGCGACTGATACGGTCCCGTCTCATTGCGTCCGAGCTTGTACAGAGCGCGGCGGCCGGCATCCATGCGCAGGGCGATCTCGTGATCCTCGGCCGACGTTTCCATGTATGCCGCCTGCTCGGCTTCGACGAACTCGCGCTCGAAGAGCGCAATGTCCTCCGGGTAATAGAACTCGACGATGTTGGTCGTCCTGTCGACGCCGCGCGGAATCACGCTGCTGACGATGAGCACGTGGGCATACCACTCGACCATGATGTTCGGGTAAATGGTCAGCCAGATCGCGCCGTGCGCCGGCACTTCGTTGCCGTAGTAAGCGAGCACGGCCTTGTGCCAGCGCTCATAGGTCCTGGTGCCCGGCTTGGCGAGGCCATTGTTGAGTCCGACGGTTTGCAGCGAGTAGCGATCGCCGAACTGCCACGCCAGGTCGTCGCAGGTGACGAACTGGCCCAGCCCCGGGTGGAAGGGTTCGACGTGGTAGTCCTCGAGATAGACCTCGATGAATGTCTTCCAGTTGTAGCTGCACTCCTGAACTTCGATTCGATCGAGCACATAGCCCGAAAAATCGAGGTCCGGTGCGGCGCGCATGCCGGCCAGGTCGGCACCGAGGTCGCGAGCGCCGTCGAAGAGCAGCCCGTTCCAATGCTGCAGCGGTGTGCTGTGCAGCTTGACGCAGGGTTGCTCGTCGAAATGCGGAGCGCCAAGCAGCTTGCCGTCCAGCCGATAGGTCCAGCGATGGATCGGACAGACGATGTTCGAGGTCGCGCCGCGGCCGGTAAGCATGATGGCCTGCCGGTGGCGACAGATGTTCGACAGCAGTTCCACGCCCCGGTCGTTGCGGACCAGCACTTGCGCGTTATCGCGCCAGGCGAGGGTGTGATAGTCGCCCGCGTTGGGGACCATCAATTCGTGGCCGACGTAGCCGGGCCCGCGGTCGAACAGGAATTTCCGTTCGAGCTCGAGTTGCGCGGGATCGTTGTACCAGGAGACGGGCAATTGCGACATGGACTGCCGCAGCCGCTCGCGTGTCGCGAGATTGGACATCAGCCTTTCCTCTTCGTGAACCGCCAACCCAACAAACAATATAAGAGGCGCCTGCATCGCCCCCCAACCGCGTTGCTAAGTCAGCCCGCTACGAAAAGCTTCGTATCAAGGCTGCGTCAACAAATGAGCTGAAAAGTATACCGTGAATCCAGCGTTGCGGCAAACCGAACTTGCATTCGCGAAGCCATACCGGCGCCGTTGGCCGCACCGTGCAAATGCGGTATTCTTGAGCGCTTTTCAAGCCCACTGATCGTTCGCGAGCGAGATTTCGCGCCAATCCGCAAGATGTCCAACACCGCTTCCAAGCCCGCACCGGCGCCGGCAAGTTTCGAGACCGCGCTCGCCGAGCTCGAAACCATCGTCGCGACCATGGAAGGCGGGCAACTGCCGCTCGCCGAATCGCTTACAGCATACAGGCGCGGCGCCGAGCTCTTGCAATATTGTCAATCGGCGCTGAAGGACGCTCAACAGCAGGTACAGATCCTGGAACGCGGCGTGCTGAAGAGCTTCGAGCCCGACGGCGCGGATGCACCGGGACCAGGCGAGGTCGATGAACCCTGATGTGGCGTGGCCGATATGGTCACGTGAAAGGGCGCAACGTGTCGAAAGTGCGCTCGATCGCGCGCTGCCGGCGGCGGACGAATCGCCGCAGCCGCTGCATGCCGCGATGCGCTACGCAGTGCTCGGCAGCGGAAAACGTGTCCGCGCCTTGCTCGCGTACGCGGCGGGCGAGCTTGCCGGGGCCGATCCCGGAGTGGTCGACCACGCCGCCGTCGCGGTGGAACTTATCCACGCCTATTCATTGATACACGACGACCTGCCGTGTATGGACGACGACGTCCTGCGCCGAGGCAAGCCCACGTGTCACGTCGCCCATGGCGAAGCGATGGCGCTGCTGGCGGGGGACGCGTTGCAAACGCTTGCTTTCGAGGTACTGGCCAAAGCGCCGCTGCCCCATACGCAAACCCAGGCGCGGGCGCAGATTGCACTGCTCGCGACAGCGGCAGGCTCGCGCGGAATGGCGGGCGGGCAGGCCCTCGATCTGTCGCATGTAGGCGACGCCTTGAGCCTGAGTGAACTCGAGCGCATGCACGCGCTCAAAACGGGAGCACTGATTCAGGCGGCACTGCGCCTGGGAGCGGGTTGCGGTCGTATGCTCGATCGGACGGAGAGCGACGCGCTCGATCGCTACGCGGCCGCGGTCGGGCTGGGTTTTCAGGTCGTCGATGACGTGCTGGACGTCGAAGGGACCGCGCAAAGTCTTGGCAAGACCGCCGGCAAGGATGCGATGCAAGGAAAACCAACCTACGTGTCGCTGCTCGGCCTTAGCCCCGCCAAAGAACGCGTCGCCGAACTGCGCGACGAGGCGCACACTTCGTTGTTCGCCTTCGGCGCCAGGGCGCGCAGGCTCAACGAACTCGCCGACTGGATCGCGTTGCGGAAAAACTGATGCTGCTCGAAACCATTGATACCCCCGCCGACCTGCGACAACTGGACAAGAGCCAGCTGCCGCAACTCGCACGCGAGTTGCGCGATTTTGTCATCAAGTCGGTCAGTCAGACCGGCGGCCATCTTTCGTCCAACCTCGGCACCATCGAGCTGACCGTCGCGCTGCACTACATCTACGACACGCCGAACGATCGCATCGTGTGGGACGTCGGCCATCAGACCTACGCGCACAAGATTCTCACCGGCCGCCGCGAAGGCATGGCGAAGCTGCGCCAATGGAGCGGCATTGCGGGTTTTCCGCGCCGCGATGAGAGCGAGTACGACACCTTCGGAACCGCGCATTCGTCGACTTCGATTTCGGCGGCATTGGGCATGGCGGTCGCCTCCAAGCGCAAAGGCGAGGAGCGCAAGGTGGTCGCGGTGATCGGCGATGGCGCAATGAGCGCGGGCATGGCGTTCGAGGCATTGAACAACGCGGGCGCCGTCGGCACCGACCTGCTGGTCATTCTCAACGACAACGACATGTCGATTTCGGAGCCGGTCGGCGCGCTCAACAATTATCTTGCGCGCCTGCTTTCGGGGCGCATGTACAACTATGTTCGCCGGGGCGGAAAGGAAGTGCTTTCCAGGATGCCGCCGGTCAAGGACTTCGCCAAGCGCTGGGAAGAGCACATGAAAGGCATGGTGCTTCCGGGCACGCTGTTCGAGGAACTCGGATTCAACTACATCGGGCCCATCGATGGCCACGATCTCGACACGCTGGTGAAGACGCTGTCCAACGTCAAGCAATTGCCCGGACCGCAATTGCTGCACGTGATCACGCGCAAGGGCCACGGCTACGCCAAGGCCGAGGAAGATCCGATCCAATACCACGGTGTCACCAAATTCGATCCGGAGGTCGGCATCGTCCCCAAGCCCCCGGGCAAGCCGACGTATACGCAAGTATTTGGCGACTGGCTGTGCGACATGGCCAAGCGCGACACGCGGCTGATCGGCATCACTCCGGCGATGCGCGAAGGCTCGGGCATGGTGCGGTTCTCAAACGAATACGCCGATCGCTACTTCGATGTCGGGATCGCCGAGCAACACGCAGTGACGTTCGCCGCGGGCCTCGCCTGCGAAGGCATGAAGCCGGTGGTCGCGATCTACTCGACGTTTCTCCAGCGCGCGTACGACCAGTTGATTCACGACGTCGTGTTGCAGAACCTGCCGGTGATGTTCGCGATCGATCGCGGCGGCATCGTCGGTGCCGACGGCCCGACCCATGCCGGCAGCTTCGATCTGACCTACCTGCGCTGCCTGCCGAACATGACCGTGATGACCCCCGCCGACGAGAACGAGTGCCGGCAGATGCTCTACACCGCATTCACGCTCGACACGCCGAGTGCGGTGCGCTATCCGCGCGGATCGGGGCCGGGCACAAGCATCCAGACGGAGATGCGCGCACTGGCGATCGGCAAGGGCGAGCTGCGACGCGAGACCAAGCGCCGGACGCAGCGCATCGCCATTCTCGCGTTCGGCAGCATGCTGCAACCGGCGCTTGCCGCCGGCGAGGAAATTGACGCGACAGTGGCCAACATGCGCTTTGTCAAGCCGATCGACGTCGAGTTGATCGAATGGCTCGCGAAGTCGAACGACTATCTTGTGACGGTGGAAGAGAACGTCGTCGCCGGCGGCGCGGGCAGCGCGGTCGCCGAAACGCTCGCCGAACTCGGTATTGTCCTACCGATATTGCATCTCGGCCTGCCCGACAAGTTCATCGATCACGGGGATCCGGCGCTGCTGCTCTCCAAATGCGGGCTCGACGCCAAAGGTATTGCGGCGTCGATCGTCTCAAGATTCGGCGCCCGGCTGGTCGAGGCACCGGTTGCGGCGGCCGCGTCGCTGAGAGTGGCCGCCAAGCCGGCGGTGCAGGCTTGACGAGCGGCGCGCAATCCAGCGCTCGGCAGGCGATTCCCACGCATTCTCCCGGCTGAGCGGGCATCGTCCCGGCGCTTTACGCCGTCAGCCCGAGCGCCAAGCGTGACTGCCATCCGCTTGCCAATTCTGCAACCCAACCGCGATACTCCAGCCATGAACCGCCCCGAAGCACCCGTTATCCCCGACGTCCAGTCGCATCCCGACGCGCGCGAGCTCGCCATCGATCGGGTCGGCATTCGCGGCCTGCGCTACCCGATGCAGTTTGCTGACGGCGCAAGCGCACCGCAGTCGACGGTAGGATGCTTCAACGTCTACGTGGCGCTGCCCGCCGAACACAAGGGCACGCACATGTCGCGTCTGGTTGGGCTCGTCGACGAGATGCGCGAGCCGTTTTCGCTCGCCGGCATGTCGGCGTTGCTCGACACCATGCTGCAACGACTCGATGCCGACGGCGGCAGGATCGAGATCGAGTTCCCGTGGTTCATGCGCAAGACCGCTCCGGTGTCCGGCGTGCCAAGCATGATGGACTACCAGGTCAAGCTCTCCGCCGATCACACCGACCGCAAGCGCACGATCAGCGCGACGGTTGTCGTGCCGGTGATGAGCCTCTGCCCCAGCTCGAAGGCGATCTCCGAATACGGCGCGCACAACCAGCGCTCGCATTTGACGCTTACGATGCGGCCGCGTCCCGGGGCTGTCGGCAAGCCGGTTTCGTTGGCGGAGCTGGTCGGCATTGCCGAGGACGAAGCGTCGTGCGAGCTGTACGGACTGCTCAAGCGCGCGGACGAAAAGTACGTTACGGAGCGCGCCTACGACAGGCCGCGCTTTGTCGAGGATCTGGTGCGGGGAATCGCGGCGAGAATGGTCGGCGATTCACGCTTCGAATCCTTCAGCGTCGCCGCCGAAAACTTCGAGTCGATCCACAATCACTCGGCGTACGCGGAGATCGCTCGCGGCCTGTAGCTCATCTAGTTGTGGCCGCAACCTGCACTCTGGTTGGCGCAGCGGGATTGCCGTATCATTTTTCATGGTGGCGTGATTCCCTTGTGGACGTTGAAGTCCGACTTCCACACTCGAATTCCAGCCGGTCACGCCGCGTTCTTCAATGCATCGTCGGACACCAGATTCGGTTACAACTCGGAGGTGAGACATGGCAGATCTAGAATTGGATGTGACGAACGACGGCCACAGTGGGACGGAAATTCAAACGCAGAGCGACTTTAATCAGGACTATGTTTTCCAGGGGAACGCCACGACTGGGGATTACCACGACGTCGACGGCCTCCGTGGCTTAGGCCAGCGCATCGGTTGCGGAGTCAAGGGGGCAGGTGGCGATCTCGGCGGCAATGGCGTTGTTGGGCAAGGAGGAGACGGCCGTTCGGGAGTCGTCGGAGGCTTTGGAGTTCTAGGCCACGGCGGGGATTCCGAGGGCGCGGGCTTTGGCCCGGGTGTCGTTGGAATCGACGGAAAGAATACGCCACCCGCCGATGCGAACCAGACCAAGGATATTGGCGTATTCGGTTTAGGCGCCACCGGAGTTGTCGGTGTTGACGAGAATCACGATGCCCCCGATTCGAATGCGCGGAAACAAGTTGGCGTCTTTGGAGTCGGTACCACTGGGGTCAGAGGCACGGGTGACGTCGGGGTTTTCGGTAACTCCGTAGGCAACTTCGTGACGTCAACGGGAGTGGTGGGCCAATCTGATCGAGGCTTCGGTGTTTGGGGCGATTCGAACGAGTCGCACGGCGTCTATGGAGAAAATTCCGCATCCAAAGTATTGGGTGCGACGATCTTCGACCGCCCTGCCGGCTGCTATGGCTTTACGCTCAAGAATCGAGGCGTCGCTGGTGTCGTCGGCACGGAAGGAAAATTTAACGATCCGAAGTCCCTCGACGATAATGCCGTCGGCGTTTACGGCTCCTCGGCATTTGTTCGTCGCCAAAATCAGCGCGAGCCCTCGGGATTCGATTTCAAAGGCTGGGCAGGTTTCTTTGTCGGCCCCGTCGGCATTTGGGGCGGGCTCGCTGTCGCCGGGTACAAGTCAGCCGCTGTTCCACACCCCGATGGTTCCCACCGGCTGCTCTACAGCATCGAAAGTCCTGAAAGCTGGTTTGAGGACTTTGGCGAAGCGCGGCTAGTCAAAGGTAAAGCGAGCGTCAAGCTGGAGAAGGTGTTCGCCAAACTCGTCAGCACAGATTCCTACCACGTCTTCCTGACCCCTCGCGGAGATTCAATGGGCCTATACGTCGCGGACAGTAACGCGCGGGGGTTTACGGTGAGGGAACAGCAGCGTGGCAAGAGCACGCTGAAGTTCTCCTACCGCATCGTGGCAAGACGTAAAGACATCAAAACCACACGACTGGCAAAAGTAAAGCTGCCGAAGATCTCCCGCCCATCGGAATCTGCCTCGAGCGGGAGGAAAAGCAAAAAATAATCCGCGGATTGCCGGTTCGTCGAACCACGGACCTCGAAGTTGCCCCATGGTCGCAGACCGCGGTCTCGTCGTCGGTCTTTGGCGGCAACCGGTATTCGCAGTGCGTTGCTCACGTGTAGTGGCCGGGACCGCGCGTTGGATGTGAGAAGTTGATGCGGAACCGCGATTGATCGCGCGATTGTGGCCTCATCTCGGCACTGCTGCCCAAGGCATTCGCGGCTCCCGGCCCGGCGACATTTACCTCCTCAAGTTACCCACACGGCTTCCCGAAGCCCCCTTTTGTTTAACAGGGCGGCTGAGTGGGTGTATGCTGATTATCTGGGAGCGTGCTCAACGTTTTCGGCAACGAGAAGAATCCGGAAAGCCGGGTCACGGCAGCCTGTCTGCGACAGCCGCGTCGGTTCGTTCAATTTATCAAGGAGGATACAAATGCATGCGTCCAAGTCGTTGGGAATTGGGCTGTTGGCTTCTTCTTTGGTGCTTGCGCTGCCGATGGCAGTAACCGCCCAGCAGACAAACATTGAAAATCTCAAGCAGATGAAGCTATCGGGCGTGGATCCGAGCCTGCCGCCCGTACCACAGGAAGGCAAGAATGCCGACGCCATCCGCGAAAATCTCAAGCGTATCAAGCTGCCGCCAGGTTTCAAGATCGACCTCTATGCGGTGGTGCCCGATGCGCGCCACATGGCCGTGGCGCCATCCACCAACATGCTGTTCGTCGGCACCCGCAAGAATACGGTATGGGCGGTAACCAATCGCAACAGCGGTGACGTGGCTACCGAGGTCAAGCCGTTTGCGCCGTCGGCAAAGTTCCACGTGCCCAACGGGGTTTGCTGGACCAAGGATGGGTTTCTGATCGTGGTCGAGCACAATCGAGTGCTGAACTTCCCGGCCGCCGAGTTCTTCTACGAAGGTGGGGACGTCGCGGTGATCGAAACGGTGCCACAGGGCAAGCTGATTCCGCCGGAAGAGGAGTCGTACAACCACCACGCACGCACTTGCAGAATTGGCCCGGACGGCATGCTCTACATCACGCTCGGCCAGCCCTTTAACGTTCCGCCGCGTAGCAAGCTTGCTATCTT
>JADGRP010000024.1 GCA_017880805.1 Burkholderiales bacterium | reverse complement strand
CTGGATCAAGCGTTACCTCAAGGAGTCGCGGCCGCAGATCCTGGGCAGGCGTACCGCCGACGCAATGTTTGTCACGAACCGCGGCGCAGCAATGTCGCGCCAGTCGTTCTGGCACCTGCTCAAGCGTCATGCCGCGCGCGCAGGCCTCAACAAACAGCTCTCGCCGCACACGCTGCGTCACGCGTTCGCCACGCATCTGCTGAATCACGGCGCCGATCTGCGCGTAGTGCAGTTGTTGTTGGGTCACTCCGATATCTCGACGACGCAGATTTATACCCATGTCGCTCGCGAGAGGCTGAAGCAGCTGCATGCGAAGCATCACCCAAGAGGATGAAGCGGGTGGCCCGAGACGTTACCCGGTCACCAGAAATTCCAATCACCAGTTACGAATCACGAATTACGGCTTTTTTCCCCGCTCGATGGTGACGCCGAGCCTTTTCACGTTGCGCAGCGCGCCGAGCTTGGCGATGCTGATTTTCAGCCACGGCGCCTTGAATTCGCGCATCAGGATATCGGCGATCGCTTCAGCGGCTTTTTCGAGCAGCGCGAAATGCTGCTCCTTGAACAACTGCTCGATGCGGCCGACGATCTTGCTGTAGTCGATGGTGTCGCCGATCTTGCCGCTCTTCGCCGCGTGCTCGCCGCGCAGGCCGACTTCGAGGTCGAGCTGTATCGTCTGCGGCACATGCTGCTCCCACTCGTAGATGCCGATCCGGGTTTCGATCTTCAGCTCGGAAATGAAAATGATGTCCATTTTGAATCGATGAAGAGCGAGGGGTGAAGGGAAAAAGCAAAATCTTCAACCGCCGCTGTTTTTGGTTAGAATCGACGCGTATTCTATTGGAATTTCCCGTATGGCAATAGCCGCAGCAGTAATTGCGTATCTGATAGGCTCGATCTCGTTTGCCGTAATCGTCAGCCGCGCGATGGATTTACCGGACCCGCGCACGTTCGGCTCGAAGAACCCGGGCGCGACCAACATTCTGCGCACCGGCAAAAAAACCGCTGCTGCGCTGACCCTGCTCGGTGACAGCGCGAAAGGTTGGTTTGCGGTATTCCTGACTGAACTCATCTTTGCATCCGCCGTGGTGCCCGCCTACAAAATGTCGGTGGTCGCGATAGCGGTGGTGGTCGGTCACATGTATCCGGTGTTTCACCGTTTCCAAGGCGGCAAGGGTGTGTCCACCGCGCTGGGCGTGCTGCTGGCAATCAACGCCTGGCTGGCAGCGGGCGCGGCTGCGACCTGGATCATCATCGCGCTGTTCTTCCGCATTTCATCGCTGGCGGCATTGATTGCGGCGGTGTCGGCGCCGTTTTTTTGTTTCATGCTGTATGGCGTGCACCCATTCACGGCGGCGATCGGCGTGATCGCATTGCTGCTGATCTGGCGCCACAAAACGAACATCAAGAACCTGCTTGCCGGCAGCGAAGGCCGCATTGGCGGGAAGAGCGCGTGAGTTCGCGTAACGGCCAACCCATGAACCTAGAAAAATCAATTGAACCGCGGAGGCGCAGAGATTCCTTTCAATGCCCCCTTGAGGGGTACGCGGAGGAAAATCATGAAGTTATCAAGAATCATGCAAGGGCCCATCTGGTGGATGTCCAAATGATTTCATGCCTTTGCTTTCTCTGCGTCTTTGCGTCTCTGCGGTTATATAGTTGCGGTTTTTTTGGATGAAAGTGATTGTTCTCGGCGCCGGCGTGGTCGGCGTGGCCAGCGCATGGTTTCTGAACCGGGCGGGTCACGAGGTAACGGTGGTCGAGCGCCAGCCGGCAGCGGGACTCGAAACCAGCTATGCGAACGGCGGCCAGATTTCGGTGAGTCACGCGGAGCCGTGGGCCAATCCCGCGGTGCCGGCGCAGATTCTCAAATGGCTGGGCCGCGAAGACGCGCCATTATTGTTCCGGCTGCGCGCCGACACCGCGCAATGGCGGTGGGGCATGCAGTTTCTGCTCGAATGCCTGCCGTCGCGCACACGCCGCAACACGATCGGGATCCTGCGCCTGGCGCTCTACAGCCGTGCGCTGCTCAAGGCGCTGCGTGCCGAAACCGGCATCCACTACGATCACAGCGAGCGCGGCATCCTGCACTTTTGCACTGATCGTGCGCAGTTCAATGCAGCCTTGAAGGCCGCCCGGTTGATGGCTGAATTTGGTTGCGAGCGCGTGCCGCAGACACCACAGCAAATGGTCGCACTGGAGCCGGCGCTCGCGCATGCGCTGCCGCAACTCGTCGGCGGTGATTATGTTCAGGCGGACGAATCGGGCGATGCGCACCTGTTTACGCAACGCTTGGCGGAATTGTGCGGCACGCACGGCGTAAAATTCTTGTATGGGGCGGAGATCGAGAAACTCGCACCCGGCGGAGACTGCGTGGAATCAGTGCACATCCGGCATGCCGCCGGCGGCAACCAGACGCTCGTTGCCGACGCCTATGTTGTCGCGCTCGGCAGTTACAGCCCGCTCCTGATGCGACCGCTTGGCATCAGGCTGTCGATTTACCCTGTCAAGGGCTATTCGGTCACGATCCCGATTACGAATTCCGCCGCCACGCCGCAGGTGAGCCTGACCGATGACGAACATAAATTGGTGTTTTCGCGCCTGGGTGAACGGCTGCGCGTTGCCGGCACCGCGGAGTTCAATGGCTACGACACCTCGGTCAACGAGCTGCGTTGCGATGCGATCCTGCGCCGCGTCGCCGAGCTTTTTCCACGGGCGGGCGATTTCGGCAGCGCGCTGCGCTGGGCCGGACTGCGGCCGGCCACGCCATCCAACCTGCCGTATGTCAGCCGCACTCGATATCGCAACCTGTTTCTCAATGCCGGCCACGGCACACTCGGTTGGACGATGGCGTGCGGTTCCGGTCGCGTGCTTGCCGACTTGGTGTCCGGGCGCGCGCCGGAGATCGATCCCGCGGCCTACGCGGTTACGCGCTGACGGGCTGCAGCGCGCTGAGCTCCCAACGCGGGCGGACGCCAAAGCTGCGCTTCGGTGGTGAGGCGTGAGGCGAGAGGGGTGAGGTGTGTTGCATACGCAGCATTGCTGCGTATGCAATCATCGCGCCATTGTCGGTGCAAAACTCCAGTGCCGGATAGAACACCTGCAGTCCCCGGGCCGTCGTCGCCTTGGTGAGCCGCGTACGCAACTTTTGATTGGCGCCGACGCCGCCCGCCACCACCAACTGCTTGAGGTCGGTCGACTGGAGTGCCGCAAGCGATTTGGCCACCAGCACTTCAACGATCGCGGCCTCGAATTCGGCGGCGACGTCGGCGCGCGCCCGGGCATCGAGATCGCGTCCTTTGACCTGCAGCAGCACGGCGGTTTTCAAACCGCTGAAACTGAAATCGAGATCGCCGCTGTGGAGCATGGGCCGCGGCAGACTGATGCGTCCGGGACGTCCTTTTTCGGCGAGTTGTGCAATTGCGGGTCCACCGGGATAACCGAGGCCGAGCAGTTGCGCGGTTTTGTCGAATGCTTCGCCGGCGGCGTCATCCAAGGTTTCGCCGAGCAGCTCGTAGCTGCCGACGCCGGCGACCCGCATCAATTGGCTGTGGCCGCCTGAAACCAGCAGCGCGATGAACGGAAATTGCGGCGCCGGTTTTGTCATTAACGGCGACAACAGATGGCCTTCGAGATGGTGGATGCCGAGCGCCGGTACGCCGAGCGCGTAGGCGAGGCCGTGCGCGATGCTAGCGCCGACCAGCAGCGCGCCGGCCAGCCCCGGGCCCTCGGTATAGGCAACCGCGTCGAGGTCAGTAAGCGCACACCCGGCTTGCCGCAGAATATCGCGGGTCAGCGGCAACACTCGCCGGATATGGTCGCGCGAGGCGAGTTCGGGCACCACCCCGCCATAATCGGCATGTAGCGCGATCTGGGAATAAAGCGCGTGGGCGAGCAGGCCGCGTTCGGAGTGATAGAGCGCGACTCCGCTCTCGTCGCACGAGGTTTCGATGCCTAAAACCAGCATAGGGGGCAAAAAATGGGTCTAAATCAGTGCTTTGACAACGTCATTGCCGCTGCTATAATACGCGCCTTTCGCCTTTTCCGATTGGGTAACAGCTTTATGCCGACCGTTCGCGTCAAAGAAAACGAGCCGTTTGAAGTGGCGATGCGCCGCTTCAAGCGCACCATGGAAAAAACCGGGCTGCTGACCGAACTGCGCGCGCGCGAGTTCTACGAAAAGCCCACGTCCGAGCGCAAGCGCAAGCATGCCGCGGCGGTGAAACGCCATTACAAGCGTATCCGCTCGCATATGCTGCCGCCCAAGCTGTTCTAATAACCAAGGATTGAGGATCAAGGATTGGGGATCGAGTAAATGCTCGGTCCCTTTTTGTTTCCGCTCAATCCTTAAAACCCAATCCTAAATCCTGAGTTCTCCATGTCTCTGAAAACGCGTATCAGCGACGACATGAAGGCCGCGATGCGCGCCAAGGATGCGCCGCGCCTGTCGGCGGTGCGGCTGTTGCTGGCGGCGATGAAGCAAAAGGAAGTTGACGAGCGCGTCGAGCTTGCCGACAGCGATATCATTACCATCATCGACAAGATGATCAAGCAGCGCCGCGACTCGATCTCGCAATTCGAAAAAGGCGGCCGGCAGGATCTCGCCGACAGCGAGAAATTCGAAATCAGCGTGTTGCAAGCCTACATGCCGCAGGCGCTGTCGGACGCCGAGGTCGAGGCGGAAATCATCGCGGCAATCCAGGCCGTCGGCGCCAAGGCCATGGCCGACATGGGCAAAGTGATGGCCGTGCTCAAGCCGAAACTGGCGGGCAAAGCCGATATGGGGAAGGTCTCGGCGCTGGTCAAAGCCAGACTCGCCGGCTAGACAAAATCAGCCGTTTCCGCGCGCACTGGAACTCGCGCCGGAATCGATTATCATTAGGCTATGGAGGCAGAGCGTATGGGGCATCCCCCAATTCTCGATCCGCATCCCGCATTCCCCGATACTTGATTCCTCAAACTTTCATCCAGGACCTGCTCAACCGCGTCGACATCGTGGATGTGGTCGAGCGCTACGTCCCGCTCAAGCGCGCCGGTGCCAACTACGTTGCGTGCTGCCCGTTCCACAGCGAAAAGACCCCGTCGTTCACGGTCAGCCAGACCAAGCAGTTCTATCATTGCTTCGGCTGCGGCGCGCACGGCACCGCGATCGGCTTCATGATCGAGTACGCGGGCGTCGGTTTCATCGACGCCGTCAAAGACCTTGCCCAGAACGCCGGCATGCAGGTGCCGGAAATCAAGAGCGAGCGACCGCGCGGCAAGACCGAGGAAGGCGACGACCTTTATGCGGTATTGCTCAAGACTGCGCAGTATTACCGCCAACAACTGAAAAACGCGCCGCGCGCGATCGAGTATCTGAGGAAGCGCGGCCTGTCCGGCGAAGTCGCCAAGCAGTTCGGCATCGGCTATGCACCCGACGGCTGGCAGAACCTGCACGCGGCGTTTCCTGACTACAACGCTAAAGCGTTGGTTGCCGCCGGCCTCGTGATCCAGGGTGACGAGGGCAAGCGCTACGACCGCTTCCGCGACCGCATCATGTTTCCGATCGTCGATCAGCGCGGCCACATCATCGGTTTCGGCGGGCGCGTGCTTGATCAAGGCGAGCCGAAATACCTGAACTCGCCGGAAACCGCGCTGTTCGAAAAGGGCCGCGAGCTATACGGCCTGTACCAGGGACGGCGCGCGATTCGCGATGCCGGCCGCGTGATCGTGGTCGAGGGCTACATGGACGTGGTGGCGCTCGCGCAGCACAGCATCGGCTACGCGGTTGCAACGCTAGGTACTGCGACCACGCCCACGCACGTGCAGAAGCTGCTGCGCCAGGCCGAGGAAGTCGTGTTCTGCTTCGACGGTGACGACGCCGGCCGCCGCGCCGCGTGGCGCGCGCTCGAGAACAGCCTCGAGCAGTTGGTCGACGGCAAGCAGCTTTCGTTTCTGTTCCTGCCGCAGGGCGAGGACCCTGACACTTACGTGCGCAAATTGGGCAAGGACGCGTTTGAAAAACTGCTCGCCGAGGCAAAACCGCTGTCGCAATTCCTGCTGGACGAACTCAAGTCGCGCGTCGATATCAATACCCATGAAGGCCGCGCGCGGCTGCTGCAGGAAGCGCGGCCGCTGGTAAAGCAGGTCGCGGCGCCGCTGTTGTCGCTCATGTTGCGCAAGCAGCTTGCTCAGATGTCGGGCATCTCGCAGCAAGAACTTGATAAGGAGTTTCAGGTCAAATCGGCTGTAACGGCTGCGCCGCGCAGAAGTCCTCCAGTGCAGCGCTCTATCGTGCGCTCGCTGATTGAACTCCTGATGTTGCAACCCGATTTCGCGCAACTTGTCGACCGCGCCGCGCTCGAGCCCGCCAGGGGCGTCACGGATATCAACCAGAGCGAACTTGATACGCTCGTGGCTATGCTCGAAGTGGCAGCCAGCGGCGAGACGGTGATCAACTGGCCGGAATACTTCCGCGGCAGGGAGCATGAGGAACTGCTGCGCCAGGTTGAATCAGGGCTGCTCAAGCGGCAGGAAGTTAATTTGAGCGCGGACGAGGTAAAAACGGAATTCAACGACGGCTGGATGCGTTTAATGGAGCATATCCGCCGTGGGCAGTTGACGGCATTCAATAAAAAATCTGAAAAACAAGAACTTAGCAGCGAGGACAAGGATCACTATCGGCGGCTGTCGAAACCTGTGCCGGCGGCGACCCCGAAGTGATAAGGCACCGATTTTAGGATATAATTTCCGGTTTTTCGGCAAATCCCACCCGACAGGCGAGACTGGCTATGGCGAAACACAAAAAAGCGGCAAAATCCAAGGTGGCGGCCAAGAGAAAACCGGCGGCCAAAAAGAAGGCTGTGCTGAAGACCAAAGCCAGGAAAGCGGCGCCGCGCAAGGCCGCCGCCCGCAAGCCGGTTCAGGCTGCGCCCGCAAGACAACCCCAGAAACTCACGCCCAAGCAGTTCGCGGCCAAGCTCAAGGCCGAGAAGAAAGAAGCGAAAGCCAGGGAAAAGGCCGCGCTCAAGGCCGGCAAGCTGGACAAGCCGCAGCAGGCGCCGGTTGCCACTGATATCAAGCCCAAGACCCGCCAGCGTCTGACCGCGAAGGAAAAAGCGCTGGTACGCGAGTTCGAGCGCAAGGAGCTGTCGCCGGCGGAGACCGAAGCGCGCCGCATGCGGTTGAAGAACCTGATCGTGCTCGGCAAGGAGCGCGGCTATCTGACTTACGCCGAAGTCAACGATCATCTGCCCGACGACATGATGGATGCCGAGCAGATCGAAAACATTATCAGCATGATCAACGACATGGGCATCAACGTCTACGACGAGGCGCCCGATGCCGAAACGTTGCTGATGTCGGACGCAACGCCGCCGGTTGCGGATGAGGACGTCGTTGAGCAAGCCGAAGCGGCGCTCACTACCGTCGATTCCGAATTCGGTCGCACCACCGACCCGGTGCGCATGTACATGCGCGAAATGGGTTCGGTTGAATTGCTGACGCGCGAAGGCGAAATCGAGATCGCCAAGCGCATCGAGGACGGTCTCAAGCACATGATCCAGGCAATCTCGGCGTGCCCGACCACGATCGCCGAAATCCTCTCGCTCGCCGACCGCATCGAAAAAGACGAAATCCGCGTCGACGAGGTGGTGGACGGGCTGGTCGATCCGACCGCCGACGAACTCGCGCAGGAGGTCGCCGAGGAAGAGGACGAGGCCGAGGAGGAAGCAGCGGAAGAAGAAGAGATGAGCGAGGAAGAGCAGGCCGCGGTGCAGACCGCCGACCTGCTGCGCCTCAAAGGCGATGCGCTCAAGCGTTTCGCGGTGATCCGCAATCTCTACAACAAGATGCTGCGCGCCCTGTCCAAGAACGGCCCGCGCAGCAAGGCTTACCTGCAGGCGCGCGACCAGATCTCGAACGAGCTGATGAATATCCGTTTCGGCGCCAAGCAGGTCGAGTCGCTGTGCGACGGTCTGCGCAAGCTGGTCGAGCGGGTGCGCAGCCACGAGCGCGAAATCATGGATCTGTGCGTGAACAAGGCGAAAATGCCGCGCCAGCACTTCATCAAGGAATACCCGGGTAAGGAAAGCAATCTGCGCTGGGCCGCCAACGAAATCGCCTCGCGCAAGCCGTGGAGCGACGCGCTCGAGCGCTTCGAGCCGGCAATTGTCGAGCAGCAGCAGAAATTGCTCGATCTGCAGAAGAAAGTCGGCATCCCGATCAAGGACCTGAAGGAAATCAACCGCCAGATGTCGACCGGCGAAGCGAAAGCACGCCGCGCCAAGCGCGAGATGACCGAAGCCAACCTGCGGCTCGTGATCTCGATCGCGAAGAAATACACCAACCGCGGCTTGCAGTTCCTAGACCTCATCCAGGAAGGCAACATCGGCCTGATGAAGGCGGTCGACAAATTCGAATACCGCCGCGGCTACAAATTCTCGACCTACGCGACGTGGTGGATCCGCCAGGCGATCACGCGCTCGATCGCGGACCAGGCACGGACGATCCGGATTCCGGTGCACATGATCGAGACCATCAACAAGATGAACCGCATCTCGCGCCAGATCCTGCAGGAGACCGGGCAGGAACCCGATCCGGCGCTGCTCGCCGAGAAGATGGAAATGCCCGAGGAGAAGATCCGCAAGATCCTCAAGATTTCCAAGGAGCCGATTTCGATGGAGACGCCGATCGGCGACGACGACGATTCGCACCTTGGCGATTTCATCGAAGACCAGGCGACCATGGCGCCGGCGGATTCGGCGGTCTATGCGAGCCTGCGCGATGCGACCAAGGACGTGCTCGATACGCTCACGCCGCGCGAGGCGAAAGTGCTGCGCATGCGCTTCGGCATCGAAATGAACACCGACCACACGCTCGAAGAAGTCGGCAAGCAGTTCGACGTCACGCGCGAGCGCATCCGCCAGATAGAGGCCAAGGCGCTGCGGAAACTCCGCCATCCCTCGCGTTCCGAGCGGTTGCGCAGCTTCCTCGACACCGAGAGTTAAAACGCAGGAATTACCTCCTCCTGGCCAGGGGGAGGGCTGGCGTAATCTTCCCCAAGCGCGGCGCTGCCCCGCCCCCGTATAATTCACCGGTCGGGCCTTTAGCTCAGTTGGTTAGAGCAGGGGACTCATAATCCCTTGGTCGTTGGTTCGAGTCCAACAAGGCCCACCATTCAATTCAACAACTTAGAGATGCGCTTCTAAGCCGCCGTTTTGCCAACGTGGGGAAATCGTGGAGAAAGTAATACCACGTTTCCTTTCCTTGCCGTCTCGATCCGCATGGCTGCAGCGGCCAAGTGTTCAGTTGCAAACTTCGCGTAGCGATCTACCATGCTGCGGGGTTTCCACCCGCCCAGCTCCTTCAACTGATCGCAGCTCGTCCCTGACTGACGATGCCACGACGCCCAGGTATGCCGTAGATCATGGAAACGCAGATCCCCAATACCCCTTTGATATTCAGCACCGCACAATAGTTACCTATACAACCGAATCGTCAAGCGATTTCGAAAAATTGCGTGAGTCACTAGCCGCCCGCATTAAAGCCCAGGCGGAAAAGGGAGAGGCGCTTCGCCAATTTGCGGAAACCGAGCAGGTGGCGCCATTAGAAGGATTGAGCCAACCCGAACTATTTGTCCTCGCGGCGGTGGCCGGCGATACAACTATCCCCGATACCACAACAAGCGCACATTCAATTAAGGTTGAAGTAGAGCGCGCCGGATTGACAAATATAGGTTTTTCCCTCGGGCTTCGACGCCTAATGGCGAAAGGTTTTATTCGGATTTTGAATGAACAGGATTACAACGGCAATCCTTACCAGACTTTAACTGTTACCGAACCGGGTTGGGCATGGATAGAGAAAAATGAATCAAAATTTGTCGTGAGAAGGACCAACGTTCACCCAACTACCTTTGCCGACCTTGATGATGACATTCCCTTCTGACCGAAGAAGGGAAACAAAATTCTACTTTATGGTGCATAAATGATTATCGAAAAATGTCCACACTGCCAAACTCAACATGTCCAGGCGAGTGATGAGTTTGTCACGACGCTCGAGAAAAACAGTAACGAGGTTAAGGGCGCGTACCGCGCCATGCTTCGCGAACTGGCGCGACTATTGCGGTAGCAAGGCGAAGCATTGGAGCGCATTGTCTAGGTTTCTTGAGTCCACAAAGAAAGACAGGATTCTTGTTGCTGTGGCGATCACCCTTTTGAGTGGATGTTCATATCACCTCGGACTACACTATTCGCGCTTGCCTATCCAGACTCAGCAATAGACTATATCAATCGGACCGAATGACCGGCTTGGTTAAGACCG
>JADGRP010000202.1 GCA_017880805.1 Burkholderiales bacterium | reverse complement strand
GGCGCGGAGGATGCGTTTCGCGACGTGAAAAAGCAGGTGCAGCGCAACCGCAAGCAATTCTCTGAACCCGCCGACGACATGCCGGTATACGGTACGATCGCCTCGCGCTTCAACGACCAGGGCGTGACCGCGCTTTATCAAGGCATCGCCAGGCGCCTTGCCGAAGAAGGCATGAAATTCGCCCCCGGCGCATTGCCTGCCGTCGCGGTCAAGGTGTCATCAGGCAAAAACGTCGTCGTGCCCGCCGCCCGCTCGCGCTACCTGGCCGAGATCGCCGATTGCGTGCGCGGCTACAAACGCCACGCCGCCACGCAGGCGAAGCTTGCGCGCGAACGGCAGCAGCTGCAGGCAGCAAAGACGATGCTGGACAAAGAATGTGGACCCGATGCCGACCGCGATGTGAAGCTCGGTACGCTTCTCGCGCGGCGCGAAGCGGCAATGGACACGCGCTCGAAGAAGCTGCTCGATATGTGGCCGCGCATGCAGGCCGCCTATGCCGGCGACGAATACGTGGTGAAGATCCGCGACCGCGAGATCCGTACCAAACTTACACACACCACGCTCTCGGGCAGCACTATCCGCAAGGTCGCGCTGCCGCAATATGAGGACGCGGGCGAACTGCTGCGCTGGCTGCTGCTGGAGAACGTGCCCGGATCGTTCCCGTTCACCGCGGGCGTATTCGCCTTCAAGCGCGAAAGCGAGGACCCGACGCGCATGTTCGCGGGCGAAGGCGACCCGTTCCGCACCAACCGGCGCTTCAAATATCTGTCGAAGGACTACGAGGCCAAGCGCCTCTCGACCGCCTTCGACTCGGTGACGCTATACGGCTTCAACCCGGACACGCGTCCCGATATTTACGGCAAGGTCGGCAACTCCGGGGTGTCGATCGCCACGCTGGACGATCTGAAGGTGCTCTATGGCGGCTTTGACCTTTGCGCACCGAGCACCTCGGTGTCGATGACCATCAACGGCCCCGCGCCTACCATCCTGGCGATGTTCCTCAACGCCGCCATCGATCAGCAGGTAGAGAAATTCGGCGCCGACAACGGCCGCGACCCGACCGAGGATGAATTCGACAAGATCCGCGAGTGGACCCTCGAAACCGTGCGCGGCACGGTGCAGGCCGACATCCTCAAGGAAGACCAGGGGCAGAACACGTGTATTTTTTCCACTGAATTCAGCCTCAAGGTGATGGGTGACATCCAGGAATACTTTGTTCACCACAAGGTACACAATTTTTACTCGGTGTCGATCTCTGGCTACCACATCGCCGAGGCCGGGGCGAATCCAATCTCGCAGCTTGCCTTTACCATGGCGAACGGATTCACCTTCGTCGAGGCCTATCTCGCACGCGGGATGCACATCGACGACTTCGCGCCCAACCTGTCGTTCTTCTTTAGCAACGGCATGGATCCCGAGTACGCGGTGCTCGGGCGCGTGGCGCGGCGCATCTGGGCCGTGGCAATGAAAAACAAGTACGGCGCCAACGAGCGCTCGCAGAAGCTCAAGTACCACTGCCAGACTTCGGGGCGCAGCCTGCACGCACAGGAAATTGCCTTCAACGACATCCGCACCACACTGCAGGCGCTGATTGCCACCTACGACAACGCCAATTCGCTGCACACCAACGCCTACGACGAAGCGATCACCACGCCCACCGAAGAATCGGTGCGCCGCGCCCAGGCGATCCAGTTGGTCATCAACCGCGAATGGGGCATCGCCAAGAACGAGAACCCCAATCAGGGCGCGTTCATCATCGATGAACTCACCGAACTGGTCGAGGAGGCGGTGCTCAAGGAATTCGAGGCGATCTCAGAGCGCGGCGGCGTGCTCGGTGCGATGGAGACCGGCTATCAGCGCGGTAAGATCCAGGAGGAATCGCTGCACTATGAGCAGATGAAGCACGACGGCTCCTACCCGATCATCGGCGTCAACACCTTCCGCAGCCCGCACGCCGATACCGTGCCGCAGAAGATCGAACTCATCCGCTCGACCGAAGAGGAAAAACAGAGCCAGTTGCAGCGCCTCGCCGACTTCCACCGCCGCCACGCCGCGGAATCCGGGCCGGCGCTCGAACGCCTGAAGCGCGCGGTAATCGCCAACGAGAACGTGTTCGCGCTGCTGATGGAGGCGGTGCGCTGCTGCTCGCTCGGTCAGATCACCAACGCCCTGTTCGAGGTGGGAGGGCAGTACCGCAGGAGCATGTAGTCTCGCGCTCGCCTTACAATCCAGGGCAAGGGAGAAGTGTTCCAATAAAGGCACACCAATCGGCCTGCAATCAAGTACGGATAAGGCTTTCACAAAATAAATTGTGCGAATTCTTTGCACTACGCCGCCATGTTGGGCTTAATCCAGCCGTCCTCCACCTTCACCGCTTGCGCCGTCAGCAGATCGGAAAGCGTGCGCTCGGCCAGCGTGTTGAAATCGCCGGACAGGTAACGCTGCTTCATGTCGCGGGATATCGGGACACTTTCCAGATAGCGGGGTAGATCCGCGACCGCCATGCGCCCACGGTCGAGCAGCGCGAACACAAACATGACCTTTATCACGTGCCGCGCGTTCTTTTCCGGGTGCCTCGCGAAGGTCCGCAGGCGTCCGCGCGCACGCTCCAGCGCGGCATCGATGCCGGCAAACGGTTCGCCGTGGCCGGGGATGACGATGCGCGGCTTGAGCGCTTCAATGCGGTCCAGCGTTTCGAGCGCCGCCGCAATATGCGATGCGGAACCGGAATCCGTCTCGGGCCAGACGAAGCCCAGGCCATTTTCCCACAGCGCGTCGCCGGTGATGAGGATCCCCTCCTCTGCGCACCAGAACATCAAGGCATCCATGTCGTGGCCCGGTGCCTCCCGTGCGTGCCACGTCAGTCCCCCGCCGTCGAAGCAGTCACCGTGGGCGATGGTGTCGTCAAAGCTGAAGCGCTCGACATACTGGTCCGTCATCTCAGCCCAACAGCTTTGCTCGGTCCAAGGCTCGACATGCCTCACTTCGCCTGCGGGAATGGTAATGCGGCATCCGTATGTCTTGCCAAGCAGCGCATTGCCGCCCATGTGGTCGCTGTGGCAATGGGTATTGATGAGGCGGTCGAGACGCAACGGGCCGAGCGCCGACGCGTCGCGTAACAGGTCGAGAGTCCTGCCGGCGTGGCGGCCATAGCCGCTGTCGATAACGACATTTTCAGGTTCGCCGCGCAGCACAATCTGATTGCAGTTGAGCCAGCCGCGTACGACGACGCGAACGCTGGGGAGGAGTG
>JADGRP010000023.1 GCA_017880805.1 Burkholderiales bacterium | reverse complement strand
TGCAAGGTACGCGCGACCCCTCCTCGAGATTGTGAAACATGCCTTGCTCGTGCTCAAAGTCCCACGCCCGGTTATCCGACAGATCGTATAGCGGGAGCGACTCTTATCATGGAGTGTGTCTTACTATCTTCCGCGAGTGGGATTCAAAGAACAAGCTGGCCAAGTGAAGCGCCGTAAGCTCGGCGCAAGGTATGGCAATTCAATCTCCCGCAGAGCTATGAATCCACCCCTTTCCTACACCCCTCCTCTGAAGGAACGGCAGCTTCGGTCGAAAGCGGCCAGTTGGGATGGGTGAAGACGAAAGTCCGAATTTCTCCGATTCATCGAGCGCGCGGAAATCAAGGCACGAATCACGGCAGCGTGTCCGGGGCGGTCACTTCGGGCCAGTCAGTGTTGGACCAGACGTTCGGCAGTGACGTCGACAAATCTCTTCTGGCTGATCCAGCGCGCGTTCGACGTCGACCTCGGCATCCCGTCGTCGTGACCTTCGTCCCGACCATTTGCGCCAACGCGTTTCCGGCGATCAAGAGCGCGAAGACTTCATCACGTTCTTGCAATCACACCGATGAAATACAAAACCAAACCCGCGAGCGAGCATCCAGCGAGCGTCTGCAGCATGCCAGCCTTGAAGCGGAAGATGGCGATCATCCCGACAAGCGAGAGCGCGACAGCCCACGGTTGAACGCTTGCAATGACTGGTGCATCGAATGAAAGTCCAAGGGCGCGCATTGGCCTCAGCTCGCGGAACCATGCATGCAAGGCAAACCAGACTGCGAGATTCAGAATCACACCGACGACGGCGGCGGTGATCGCCGAAAGGGCTGCGTTCAACGCTCGGTTTCCCCGAAGCGCCTCGACAAACGGCGCCCCGAGAAAGATCCACAGAAAGCATGGGATGAACGTCACCCACGTCGTCAGCAGGCCGCCGAGCGTTCCGGCGACCATCGGGTGGAGCTGCCCGGGATTCCGGTAAGCGCCCATGAAGCCAACGAACTGGGTCACCATGATGAGCGGTCCCGGCGTCGTCTCGGCCATGCCCAAGCCGTCGAGCATTTCGCCTGGCCGCACCCACCCGTACGTTTCCACGGCTTGCTGCGCAACGTAGGCCAGAACCGCGTAGGCCCCGCCGAACGTCACCATCGCCATCTTGCTGAAAAAAAGCGCGATCTCGCTGAAAGTGTTGTGCAAGCCGAGGCTCAGCACAATGATGGCAACGGGCACCAGCCATAGAACCAGCCAGATGGAGGAGGCCAGCATCGCTCGTGCGATGGTCGGCCGCGCGTGATCCGGCAACTCCTCGCCAAGCAGGCTGTCAGCGTCCGCCAGCGTCTTCGCGCCGCTGGAATGACCGCCGCCGGGCTGAAAGGCGGCCAGTTTCGTCCTTCCGCCCACGTAACCGGCCAACCCCGCGATCAGGATGATGAGCGGGAAAGGCATACCGAAAAAAAAGATCGCGATAAAAGCGGCGGCGGCGATGCCCTGCATCACTCGATTCTTGAGCGCCCGGCGGCCGACGCGCATCACCGCTTGCAGAACGATCGCCAGCACCGCCGCCTTGAGACCGAAGAACAACGCAACAACGAGCGGGACACTGCCCCAGCCTGCATAGATGTAACTGAGCGCCATGATCGCGACCGCGCCGGGCAGTACAAACAGTCCGCCGGCCATGATCCCACCGAGCGTTCGATGCATCAGCCAGCCGATATAGGTCGCGAGCTGTTGTGCCTCAGGTCCTGGAAGGAGCATGCAGTAATTAAGAGCATGCAGGAAGCGCGCTTCGCCGATCCACCGCTTCTCTTCGACAATGATGCGGTGCATGACCGCGATCTGTCCCGCGGGCCCACCAAAACTCAAGCTCGCGACACGCAGCCAAACGCGAAATGCTTGTGCGAGCGATACCCCGTGGCGCGGCCACTGGGGCGGCTTGGTCGGAGCGTTTATGTCGAGGGTTTCCAATTATGGGCCTCGTCGTAAACCGATCGGCACCATGCATAGAGTGCGTCATAGGTCGCCATGGCCTGCTCGAGCATCGCGTGGTCGTCCTGCGCGTAGTTTGCCGATAAACCGAGCGAGATCGCAAGCAATCCCGCGGATTGCGGCGTGAGTTCCGGTCTCCCGGTGTCGGCGCCGCGTACGATGAGTGCGAGTCGATCAAGCGCAACGTCCGCGAGGCCAAACACTTTGATGAAACCGTCAAAGCTGCAACGCTCGCCGTCATGCGAGAATGGTTCAGCGCCTGGGATATCGTAGGCGATCGCTCCAGTCTCTTTCGCGACTTCGAACACGCGCTCGGTGGGAACATACAGAAATTCGGCTTCAGGATCGATGAAGCGGCGCACGAGCCATGGACACGCAATGCGGTCAACCTTCGGGCGCTCGCGTGTAATCCATTTGCCGGACATCGCAAGCTTGTTACGCTTCGGCAGCTTGTTCTCGGTCCATGCAGCGATGCCACCTTCGAGGTACTGCGCATCAACCCCGGTCGTGCGCAGCGCAGTGGCTGCGTTCTGGCTGACCTCATGGCCATGCACGCAATAAACAACGACGGATCGGCCCCTGGGCAGCGCATTGCGCCATTCTTCGATCGCGTCGGGGAGCCGGCGGATGGCACCGACCAGCATGGTCTCGTCCGCATCGAACGCCGGCGGGCGCCGGACGTCGACCACGATCGGCGCCTTTGCGGTACCGAGACGGGCAAACAAATCCTGGGCGGAAATAGAAAAACGGCTGTCATCCATGTGCGCACACCTCGCTAGAAGGTTGTGCAGACTTGGACGGCCAGCCGTCTAACGGGGCACTGCGTTTCCCCGACGCCGCATTATTAGCATGAAAAGCGATCTGCCCACAAGCACAGGCTTGTACGCCGCGAATGGCCGACCGCGGCACCTTGATCGAGTTCGTCGTCTGGATTGATTCGTGTCGCCGCCGCGTGCCAAAATGCGCGACCTTTGAATCCGGAGCCATCATTGCGGAATCTCCTGCGATATGCTGCTTTCGCGCTGATCGGATGCGTCGTGGGTGCGCTTGGACTGTGCCTCTACGTGTACGTGTCGACCGAGCAAATGTTCGATCGTCGCTTTCCAGTCGTCGGCGCGGCAATACCCTCGTTGGCGGAACCGGGCGCGCTCGAGCGGGGCAAGTACCTTGCCGATCGCACGGGCTGCACCGATTGCCACAAAGCGGATCTGCGAGGGAGCCTGTTCGCCGACGACGGTTGGCTCCACGGCCGCTACTATGCTTCGAACCTCACCCGCAAGGCCCAGATCTATTCCGACGAAGACTTAGCCCGCATCGTTCGCCTGGGTGTGCGTCCCGATGGTCGTGGCGTCTTTGCCATGCCCTCCTTCGCATTCACCCACCTCACCGATGGCGAGATGGCGGACATTATCGCGTTCGCGAGATCCATGCCCACGGGCGGCGTCGAGCAACCGGGACACTACGTCGGCCCGCTCGATCGATGGGATTTGTGGACCGGAAATGGCGTCAGGACCGCAGTGTCGTACGTCGACGAAGAGCGGCTCAAGGAACCCGTCGACGCGGGCCCGCAGCATGCGGCCGCGCGACACCTCACGAGCATCATCTGCAGAGAATGCTACGCGGGCGACTTAAAGGGTGACGGATGGGGGTCCGGCGCGCCCGATCTCGCTGTCGTTGCGGTGTACGGACTTCCCGAGTTCACCGCGCTGTTGCGTACCGGAATCGGTGCTGACGGGAAGGAACATGGGCTGATGTCCGAAGTGGCCAGGGGTCGACTGCACCACTTGTCCGATCAGGAAATTGCCGGCATCCATGCATACCTTGTCGCGCGGGCGACGCTGCCGCGCTAGCAGGTGGAGTCGGTCGCGTTTACCGCGCGGCGAGCGGCTGCTCGTCCTGCCACCCGCCGCCGAGAGCCTTCATGAGGTCGACGGTCGCCGATAGCAGCGCCTGCTGGTTGCGAATGAGCGCAAGCTGCGAGACGTTGAGCGAGCGCTGCGCATCGAGGACGTCGAGATAGTTCGCATAGCCCGACTCGTAGCGCCGCGTCGCGAGGCGCAGCGCGTTGCGCGATGCGTCGACGCTGGATTGGAGATCGGCGACAGACGCTCCTGTCTGCTCGACGTTGATCAGCGCGTCGGCGACTTCGCGAAACGCGGTCTGGATCGATTTCTGGTAGGTCGCCACCGCCTGCTTCTGCCGCGCCGTCGTCGCGTCGACTTCGGCGGTGAGACGACCGGCCGTGAAAATCGGCTGCGCCAACGCAAATCCAATCGACCAGATCCTGCCGCCGGTACTCAACAACGAGCCCAGCTCGTCGCTCTCGCCGCCGAGTGATCCTGTCAGCGATATTCGCGGCAGCAGCGCCGCCTTGGCAACGCCGATCTGGGCGTTGGCGGCGACGAGACTTTCCTCGGCCGCACGAATGTCCGGGCGCCGCTCGAGCAGTGTCGATGGCAGCCCGGTTGGCGGCACCGGCGGCACGGGCAGTTGCGCCAGATCGCCCGCCGGCAGCTTGAGATCGAGCTTGCCCGTCAAGTTCCCGAGCAAGTGTTCTGCCAGCGAGCGCTGGCGCACCAGGTCCTTGAGTTGCGCCGCCGCGTCCGAGCGCGCGCCGAGCGCCTGATTGAGATCGAGATCCGACGCGAGCCCGCCCTCGGCACGACGGCGTACGATCTCTAGGTAATCCTGGCGGGTCTTGAGCGTCTCGCGCGTCGCCGCGATTTGCGCATCCAGCGAGCGCAGCGAAAAATAGGTTTGCGTCGTGAGCCCGGCCAGCGACAGCGCCACCACGTCCTTGGCGTAATGCGTCCCCAACGCCTGTGCGCGCGCGCTCTCGACCTGGCGCCGCAACCGGCCCCAGAAGTCGATCTCGAACGATGTGGACAGCGCAACGCGAAAATCGTTGCTCAAGCGGACCGGTGACGGCGAGGCGATGTTGCCGCTGGTGCGCGAGCGCGCGCCGGTCGCACCCAGGTCGATTTCCGGAAACAATGACGCATTCACTTCGCGCAGATCGGCGTCGGCTTCCTCGATTCGCGCGACCGCAAAGACGACGTCGAGGTTGTCGGTCAGCGCGCTCGATAACAGGCTGTTAAGCGTGGGATCGTCGTACAGCGTCCACCATTCTGCGCGAACCGGAACCGGCGCGGCGGCGGATGCGTTTGCCGACGGCTCGTCCGGATACTTCCCCGGCAACGGCGTTTGCGGGCGCTCGTAATCGGGTCCCACCATGCAGCCGGCGAGCGCCACGGCGGTCGCGCCGTAGAACAGTCGGCGCCGCATCATACCGAACCTTCCTTGGCGATTGCCGAAGACCGCTTCGGTCGCGCCTTGGTTCGGGACAGCATCACAAAGAACAAGGGAATGAACAGCGTCGCGATGAACGTCGCGGCAATCATCCCGCCGAACACGCCGGTTCCCATCGAGCGGCGCGCCCCCGCGCCCGCACCGCCCGCAAGCACGAGCGGCAGCACGCCGAGCACGAACGCGAGCGAGGTCATGACGATCGGCCGGAAGCGCAATCGTGCGGCCTCGAGCGCGGCTTCGAAGGGCGCAAGACCCTTGGCCTGCTCCTGCGCGGCGAATTCGACGATCAGAATGGCGTTTTTGGCGGACAGGCCGATCAGGACGACCAGTCCGATCTGGAAGTAGACGTCGTTGCTGAAATTACGCAGGAAGACCGCGGTCAGGGCGCCGAACAGGCCGAACGGCACCGCTAGCAGCACGGCAGCCGGCAGCGACCAGCGTTCGTAGTTGGCCGAGAGGATCAGGAACACCATCACCAGTGCGAACACGAAGGCGAGAATCGCGGTGCGGCCGATGCGCTTCTCCTGGAAGGCCTGCCCCGTCCACGAGGTCGTGTAACCGGTCGGCAGCGATTGCGCTATTTCTTCCACGGCGGCGATCGCCTGACCCGAACTGATGCCCGGTGCGCTGTTGCCGATCACTTTCGCCGCCAGGAAGCCGTTGAAGCGCTCGAGCTGATCGGGTCCTGTTGTACTCTTGACCGTGATCAGCGTCTTGACCGGGATCATGTCGCCGCCTGACGCGCGCACGTACACGTTGCCCAGATCCTCCGGCTTCGCCCGGTACATCCCTTCGGCCTGCAACTGCACGCGATAGGTGTGGCCGAACTTGTTGAAGTCATTGACGTAGAGCACGCCCATCGTGCTCTGAAGCGCGTCGAAGACGTCCTTTACGGGCACGCCGAGCGCCATCGCCTTTTCGCGATCGACGTCGACGAATAGTTGCGGCGCGGTCGGGCGATAGAACGACGCAATGCCGGTCAGGTCGGGACGCTTGCGCAAATCGCCGAGAAACTGTTGCAGGGCCTGATAGAGCTTCTGCGGGTCGGCATCCGCCCGATCCTGGAGATAAACCTCGAAGCCCCCCGCCGTGCCGAGACCGCGGATCGACGGTGGATTGAACGCGAGCACCGTCGCCTGCGGGATTTCGCTCGCGTGCGCGAGGATGTATTTGGCGACATCCTCGGCGGACTCCTTGCGGTCGTCCCAGGGCTTGAGCGGAATGAAGATCGTCGCCGCGTTGGTCTTGTTCGCACCGGCGATAACGTCGAAACCGGCGACGAAGAACACGTGCTCGACCGCGGGATTCTGGCCGATCAGCTTCTGCACTGCATCGCCGACTTGCTGCGTGCGCTGCAAGGTCGCGCCGTCCGGCAAGGTCACCGAGCCGATGAGGTAGCCTTGGTCCTCAGGCGGCACGAAGCCGCCGGGAACGCGCTTGAACAGCAGAGCGTCGGCGCCGAGTATCGCGGCGAAGACCAATAGTGCGATCATGCGGCGGTTGACCGCCAGCGTCACGCCTCCCAGATAGCGCTGGGTGAACCAGGCGAAACCCCGGTTGAATGGGCGGAAGAGGCGGTTCTCCTGGTGCTGCGGCTTGAGCAGCAAGGCGCACATCGCCGGTGTCAGCGTCAACGCGACCAATCCCGAAATCGCGACCGCGGTGACCACCGTGACCGCGAATTGCTGATACAGCTTGCCGGCCAGCCCGCCGAGGAACGCGACCGGAATGAACACCGACATCAGCACCAGCTCGATGGCGATGATCGCGCCAGTCACCTCGCGCATCGACTCGATCGCTGCCTGCTTGGGCAACAACTTCTTCTCCGCCATCAAGCGCTCGACATTCTCAAGGACCACGATCGCATCGTCGACGACGATCCCGGTTGCCAGCACGATTGCGAACAGCGTCAGCGTATTGAGCGTGAATCCGAACAGCAGCAGCCCGCCGAAAGCGCCGATGAGCGACACCGGAACGGCGATGACCGGAATCAGCGTCGCGCGCCAGTTCTGCAGGAACATGAATACCACCAGCAGAACCAGCGCCGCCGCTTCCATCAAGGTGATGATCACCTCGTGTACCGACGATTGCACGAAGCGGGTCGTATCGAAGGGAATGATCTGCTTGACACCCTGCGGGAAACCCTCCTGCAGGCGCGCGAGTCCGGCGCGCACCGAGTCGGCGACCTTCAGCGCGTTACCACCGGATTGGAGATACACGGCGACGCCGAGCGCCGGCTTGCCGTCCAGATTGGTGAACGCGTCGTAGCTCACCGCGCCGAGCTCGATGCGCGCCACATCGCGGATGCGCAGCGTGCCGTTCGGCCCGTTCGAGCGCAGGACGATATTCCCGAAATCGGTGGCTTCCTCGAGCCGGCCGCGCGCCGTGACGGTGTAGACCAGATCCTGACCCGGCGGCGCGGGCTCGGCACCGATCTTACCGCTCGCGTATTGAAAGTTCTGAGTGGCGATTGCGCTGGCGATATCGGTGGTCGTAATGCCCAGCATCGCCATCCGCGGAGGATTCAGCCATACGCGCATCGAATAGTCGCGCGCGCCGAAGATGGTGGCGTCCGCGACGCCCGGAATGCGCTTGAGTTCGTCGAGCAGGTTAATCGTCGCGTAGTTGGAGAGATAGAGCGTGTCGTAGCGCGGGTCGTTCGAGGTCAACGCCACGACGAGCAGAATGTCGGTCGATCGCTTTTGCGCGACAACACCACTCTGGCGCACGATGTCCGGCAGCCGCGGCAACGCGATCGCCACGCGGTTGTTGACGTCGATCACCGCCTTGTCGGCGTTCGAGCCGACCTCGAAGGTGCAGTTGATGGTGAGCGCGCCGTTGGTCGAGGCGGTCGAGTTGAAGTAGATCAGGTTCTCGACTCCCGACAGCTGCTCCTCGATCGGGGCCGCCACCGTGCGCGCCAGCGTGTCGGCGCTCGCGCCCGGATAGTTGGCGGTGATCACGACGGTCGGCGGCGCGATCTCCGGATACTGCGCGATTGGCAGCACCTGCGAGGAGATCAGCCCCGCGAGCGTGATAATGATCGAAATAACGCCGGCGAAAATCGGCCGGTTGATGAAGAATTCTGAGAACGTCATTGCAGCTGCCCGCTCGGGAATTGGCTACTTGGCTTGCGCTGCTGCTGGCGCGCTGGCCGCGGCCGGCGGCGCCTCGACCACCGGCGCGCCGGGGCGAACCTTCAACAGGTTGTCGACGATCACGCGGTCGCCGGTCTTGAGACCAGATACGATCGCCCAGTCGGCGCCGATCCAGTCGCCGGTCTGCACCGTCTGCACCTGCGCCTTGCCCTGATCATCGACGACAAAGACAAGGTTCGACTTCTCGGTCTGGATCACCGCGGTTTGCGGAACCAGGAAGACGTTGTCGCGTTGGCCGGCCGCGATGCTTACGTTGACGAATTGACCCGGAAGCAATTGCTCGCGCGCGTTGTCGAACACGGCGCGCAATTGCTGCGTGCCAAGTCTGGTATCGATCGCCGTCGCCGCGAAGTTGAGCCGGCCCTTACCCGTGAAAGGCGTGCCGTCGCCCATGACAAGTTGCACTTCGAGCGGATTGCCGCGTGCCACGCGGCCACCGGGAATCTTGGCGAGATCCGACTCGGCCAGGCTGAAGCGCACCCATATGGGCGTGAGCTGGTTGATCGTCGTCAGTAGACTGCCGTTGGCATCGGTGGTGATAAGGGTGCCGACCGAATGCTCGGCGCGGCCGCTGATACCCGCGACCGGCGCATTCACCGCGGTGTACGAGAGATTGAGCTCAGCCTGCCGCACAGTGGCGGTCGCCTGTTGCAGCGACGCGTCCGCAAGCTGCCGCGCCGATGTCGCATCGTCGAACTCCTTGCGGCTCACCGCACGCTCCTCCACCAGCGGCTTCAGTCGCGCTTCCTCGCGGCGGCTCTGGTCGATCTGTGCGGTCGCCGTGGCGAATTGCCCCTTCGCCTGCGCCAGCGCAACCTCGAACGGCGCACGGTCGATTTCGAAAAGCGGCGCACCTTGCTTGACTGCGTCGCCTTCGTTGTAGAGCTGCTTCTGCAGGATGCCGGAAACGCGGGCGCGCACCTCGACCTGCATCGAGCCTTCGATCTGTCCGGGGACGTTGAAGCGAACGGGCACGCTCCTTGGCTCCATTTTGACGATGTGCACCGGAACCGGCTGCGGCGTGGCGGCGGCCGGCGCGGTTTCCTTGCCGCATGCGGCGAGCAGCACCGCGGCAATGACAAGCGGAAGATGAATCAACGGTGATGCAAACAACACTCGGCGCGACACCAGCGCCTTGTTCTCGATCGGCGGCATAGGCAGGAAGTCCAGGAAAAAACTACCGGCGGTAACAATGATGTCACCGCGCTGCAGATTATTATACAATCACGGGTGTATGTAAACTTGTATGTAAACCTTACAAAGCGCAAGTCAGCGCTCAGCCGTGCGTAGAACCAAGCAGGAATCCGAGCAGACCCGCCAGCAGATTCTGGTCGCGGCGCGGCGCGAATTCGCCATGCATGGAGTAACCCGAACGACGCTGCAGCGCATCGCGGCCGCTGCCGGCGTCACGCGTGGCGCGGTTTACTGGCACTTCGCCAACAAGCGCGAGCTCTTCCGCGCGATGCGCGACCAGGTCTCGGTGCCATTGTTCGATCACACGGAACTGCTGGGCTCCGAGGGCCCCGATCCACTGTACGCGATCGAGCGCTTCCTCCACGGCGTGATCGACCAGATCGCCGCGGACCTGCAGACTCGGCGAACCTTCGACATCCTTGCGCTCAAGTGCGAGTACGTCGACGAGTTCCGGCCCGAGCTGAAGCGGCACACACAGCGTTGCCAAGAACTGATGTCGAAATTCGCATCGGTCTACAAGCGCGCCCGCGACACAGGCGCAATGCGT
>JADGRP010000201.1 GCA_017880805.1 Burkholderiales bacterium | reverse complement strand
TTTTGTAGCGATCGTAGCGAGTCAGTCTGGACTTGAAGCGCTTGGCGAGAGAAAAAGCGCGCCGGACGTCGTCGATGCCGGCCTTGGGTACGGTGCCGACCACGGCGCCGGTGTACGGATTCATGACCTCGATCACGCGGTCGCCGCCCACGGGCTGGCCGGCGATGCGCATCTTTTCGTGCAGCACGCGTCCGCTCCTGACGTGGGCGACATCGGCCATCATGTTCATGGCAGCGCTCGATTCATCGGAGGTGGTTGAGCGCCAGGTCGAAGGCGTCGAAGTTGCGCCAGCGATGACCCGCCGGGAGCGACGGGGCAGGGCGATTGGCAATCAGGGGCACGCGCTGCTCGGAGACGCCGCCGTGCGAACGCAAGGGGACTTCGAGCCCGGAAAGGTCGTGTCTGGAAACGCTCGATCCGAGCACCGTCAATCGTTCCGATACGATCACCAGGTCGCCGACTCGATCCGGTGGAAGCTCGAACCTGGCGCATGCGTCCTTGCGCGAGAGCACCAGCTCGACGCCGGCGATTTCCGAAATCCGCTTTGCGGCGTCGGCGATGTGGTCGTCGGCGAGGTAAACGGTCGCGAACGATCCCAATGCCCCGTGATGAACGACATACGGATCGGTGATCGGAAGGATCACGCGCGCCACGTCCTTGCCGAACCAGCCATCGAGCAGGTCCTGCAGGTAGACGATGTTGGGCCGGCCGAACGCGTCGGTCTTGGCGTTCATGCCGTGATCCGCGGTAACGACTATCGTCGCGCCGGCGGCATCCAGCAGGGAGAGGTAGCGGTCCATCATGGCGTAGAAGTCATTGGCGTGCGGCGTGCCCGGCGCCGCCTTGTGCTGCACATAGTCGGTGGTCGACAGGTACATGATGTCCGGACGTTCGCGCGCCATGAGTTTGACTCCCGCCGCGAAGACAAATTCCGAAAGCGCCGCGCTGTAGACCGAAGGAACGGGCATGCCGACCAGCGACACTACGTTGTCGATGCCGTTAGCCGGCACGGTCGCCTCGTTCGCCTTCTCGGAGGAGAAGCAGATGCCGGACAACTTGTGCCCCAGCAGCGAGCGCAGCTTGTCCTTCGCAGTGACCACGGCTACCTTCGCGCCGGCGGCAGCGAATGCCGCCAGGATGGTGCCGGTGCGCAGATACTTCGCGTCGTTCATCATCACTTCCGCGCCGGCCTCCGCGTCCCAGAAATAGTTGCCGCAGATTCCGTGGACGGAGGGGGGCGAGCCGGTGACGATGGAAAGATTGTTGGGATTGGTGAACGAAGGCACCACGCAGTCGGCGGTGAGGCAGGTGCCGCGTCCGTTCAGACCGCCAAGAAACGGCGCGGCGCCGGCTTCGATCGCCTGGCTGATGTAATCGGGCTCGCAGCCGTCGACGCAGACCACCACGACCGGGCGTTGCGGCCATTGGTACTCACGGTTATTGACGGTGATCGAGGAGCGTTGCATCGCGCTTAGCGCCCCCTCCGGTCGCGTGGCGGGGCGATGACTGCGAGATGGCGTCGTGCCGGGACGGTACTGGAGCGGCTGCGATGCATGCGTTCCCTGCTGCCCATCACATGCTCATGAAGTGCCTTGCCCGCCGCGGCGGCATTGCCGGCGGCGATCTTGTCCACGATGTCGCGATGCTCGCGCGTCGATATCGGAAGCGTGCCGCCCTGGGCGAGCGTCTGGCGCCGGAAAAGATTGAGCTCGTTGACCAGCCGGCGGTATGTCGCGAGAAGCTTCCTGTTACCGGCAAACGTGACCAGCCGCTCGTGAAAGTCCAGGTTCAGCGGGTAATAGGCATCGACATCGTCCTGCGCCGCGGCGCGATCCATACGCTCGACAATCGATCGCAATGCCTTGACTTGTTCCGCGGTCGCGGTTCGCGCCAGGCGCCGCCCGACCCATTCGTCGAGCGCCGCGCGAACTTCGTAGATTTCGTCGGCTTCCTCGATACTGATCTGACGTACGAACACGCCGCGATTCTTTTCCAGCCGCACCAGGCCCGACTCCTCGAGCGCGCGAAACGCTTCGCGCACGGGACCCCGCGAGACACCAAGGAGATCCGCGACCGCGGCTTCGTTCAGTTTGGCGCCGGCGGCAAGGTCGCCCGCCAGTATCATGCGCTCCAGCTCCTTTTGCACCAGCATCGGCAGCGAGTTCGCTTGCACCAGCGCTATCGTCGCGACGGCGGGCCGGGGGGATACCGATCTATTCAGCGCGCTCTTGGACATGCTTGCGATTAGACCCTCGGGGGGTGTAGATTGTCAACAATCTGGAAAGGCGGGTTACCGGTCGCGCGACGGTCATCGCCGTGTCATGGCCGTCGGTGCAGCATCGTCGCAGCGTCGTGCTCGGCATCGCCGGCAGCGTGTGTGTATGTAATCGGGTGGTCGGCTCGCGCAAGTTGCCTGCCAGTGCCGGCCGGCGTAGGATTTTCAGGCGGTAGTCAAACTTCGGGAGAGAAGCATGCATTTTGGAACGGGCAAGGGGTGGGGATGGCATTTCGCAACGGCGTTCGCTTCGGTGGCGATGTTGTGGGCAGTGTCGGCGTCGGCGCAAAAGACAGAGCTTCTGGTGTACACCGCGCTCGAAACGGACCAGATCAAAGCGTATGAAGAGGCGTTCAGCAAGGCGTACCCCGACGTGGCAATCAAGTGGGTGCGGGATTCGACGGGGGTGATCACGGCCAAGCTGCTTGCCGAGAAGGCCAATCCGCAGGCCGATATGGTGGTCGGTACGTCCGCGTCGAGCATGGCGGTGTTCGCCAACGAAGGCATGCTCCAGGGCTACGCGCCCAAGGGCCTGGACAAGATCGTGCCGGCGTATCGCGATCCGAAGAATCCGCCGGAATGGGTCGGCATGGACGTCTACGGCGCCGCGGTCTGCTTCAACACCGTCGAGGCCGCAAAGCTCAATCTGCCCAAGCCGGAAACCTGGAAAGATCTGACCAAGCCCGTGTACAAGGGACGCATCGTCATGCCCAATCCGGCGTCGTCGGGCACCGGTTTTCTGGACGTCGCTGGCTGGCTTCAGATGTGGGGCGATGCCGACGGCTACAAGTTCATGGACGGCTTGCACGAAAACGTCGCGCATTACACCCATTCGGGATCCAAGCCTTGCCGCGAGGCGGGCGCGGGCGAGTTTCCGATCGGCATTTCGTTCGAATACCGCGCGGTCACGACCAAAAAATCCGGCGCGCCGATCGACATCATCTTCCCGACGGAAGGTCTGGGCTGGGATCTCGAAGCATCCGGAATCCTGAAGACGAGCAAGAAAGTCGAAGCCGCACGCAAATTGATGGATTGGCTGGCCACGCCCGCGGCGATGGAATTGTTCTCCAAGAATTTCGCCGTAGTAGCCATTCCCGGCATCGCCAAGCCGCTGGACTACGTTCCGGCCGACTATGAAAAGCGGCTCGTGAAAAACGATTTTGCGTGGGAAGCCAAGAATCGGGACAAGATTCTTGCCGAGTGGACCAAGCGTTATGACGGCAAGTCGGAGCCGAAATAAGCCGGCAGAAAAGCGCGCGCCCCGACCGGGGCGCGTTTTTTTTGGCAACCTCCGGACCCAAATGAGTTGATGAGCACGCAATGTCCGCAGTTTCGATCGCCGGGGTAACGCGCGAGCCGTTCCTTAGGCTCGAAGGTATCCGCAAGACCTTTGGCCGGTTTACGGCGCTGAAAACCATTGCGCTGGCGGTTGAGCGCGGCGAGCTGGTTACCTTTCTCGGGCCCTCGGGCTGCGGCAAGACGACCTTGCTGCGCATCATCGCCGGTTTGGAGACGCAGGACGGCGGAAGCATCATCCAGGGAGGCCGCGACATTTCGCGACTTCCCGCCATGCAGCGCGACTACGGCATCGTGTTCCAATCGTACGCGCTGTTTCCCAATCTCACCATTTTCGACAACGTCGCTTACGGACTCGTCAATCGGCGCAAGGGGCGCGACGAAGTCCATCGCCGCGTCGGTGAATTGCTGAAGCTCGTCGGGTTGCCGGACTCGGGCGCGAAATATCCCGGGCAACTCTCCGGCGGCCAGCAGCAGAGGATCGCGCTCGCGCGCGCGCTCGCAACGTCGCCAGGACTGCTTCTCCTGGACGAGCCACTGTCCGCGCTCGACGCGCTCGAGCGCCTGCGCCTGCGCGGCGAGATCCGGGCGCTGCAACAGCGACTCGGCGTGACGACGATTATGGTCACCCACGACCAGGAGGAGGCGCTGTCGATGGCTGACCGGGTAGTGGTCATGAATCATGGCGTCATCGAACAGATCGGTACGCCGCAGGAAATCTACCGCGAGCCGGCGAGCGCGTTCGTGGCCGATTTCGTCGGCAAGATCAACGTGATCAGCGCCGTCGCCGAAGGCGACAACCGATTTCGGGTTGGCGGCCTGGTGCTCAAGGGCGCGTCAGGTGCCGACGCGGTCGCGCCGGGCACCAAGGTCAGGCTCTATCTCCGGCCCGAGGATATCGTCGTGGCCGATGGCGCCGCGGGGCACGCCAACGCCGCGCAAGGCAAGGTGACCAAGGTCGAGTTCCTGGGCGCGTTTTGCCATGTGACAGTGGCGATTGCCGACGCAGGCGACCAACTGTTGCTGATCAACGTGTCGCGTCACAGCATCGATCGGATGAACGTCGCCGAGGGCTCGGCCTTGCAAGTCGGGCTTCCGGCCGACTGCATGCGATTGCTTGCCTGACACCCCTCACATTACGCGCCGATGAGCACCGCCGCCGTCAATCCACTCGCGCTTGCCGCCGCGCCTCAGGTGAAACCGATCGCGCATTGGCACGATCGTTTGGCGCACGGCTTGCTGCTCGGCGTCTGTGCATTCCTGGTGGTATTCCTGCTCGCGCCCTTGTTCATGATCCTGATCAAGAGCGTCGAAGACAAGAGCGGCGCGTTCGTCGGTGTGCGGCTGTTTCAGGAATACTTTCAGACGCCGGCGCTTCGGCTGTCGATCCTGCATACGCTTTCGGTCGCGTTCGCGGTCACCGGGATCACGATTCCACTGGCGTTCACCTTCGCCTACGCGCTGACCCGAAGCTGCATGCCATTGAAGGGGACGTTTCGAGTGGTTGCGCTGACGCCGATCCTGGCGCCGTCGCTGTTGGCGGCGATCTCCTTCATCCAATGGTTCGGCACCCAGGGCCTGCTCAAGTGGATGCTGGCGGGCGCGTCGATCTACGGCCCGATCGGCATCATCATCAGCTCGATCTATGCGGTGTTTCCGCATGCGCTGATGATTATCCTGACCGCGCTCCTGCTCGCCGACGGCCGGCTCTACGAAGCGGCGGAATCGCTTGGCACACCGACCCTGCGCAGATTTTTCACCATTACCTTGCCCGGCGCGAAATACGGGCTGATCAGCGCGGCGATGGTCGTGTTTTCTTACACGGTGAGCGATTTCGGCATACCCAAAATCATCGGCGGTAACTTCAGCGTGCTGGCGCTGGATATTTTCAAGCAGGTGATCGGCCAGCAGAACTTCAACAAGGGCGCCGTGGTGAGTTTGATTCTGCTGATCCCGGTGCTGGTGGCGTTCGTCGTCGACTGGATCATGCAGGGCAGGCAGCAGGCGCAGTTCTCGTCACGTGCCGTGCCGTATGCGCCCAAACGCAGAACAGGGTTCGACGCGCTGATGTTCTGTTACTGCCTGATCGTCTGCCTGCTGCTGCTGGCGATCCTGGGCATGGCGATCTACACCTCGTTCATCAAGCTGTGGCCGTACGACAAGTCGTTCAGCCTGCGCCACTACACTTTCGGGCTGGTCGACGGCGGGGTCATATCGTCGTTTTTCAACAGCTTGAGAATGGCGCTGCTGACCGCGTTCTTCGGCACGATGCTGATCTTCGGCGGCGCGTATCTCATAGAAAAGACGCGCGGCATGAACGGGATGCGTGCGGCGATCCGCATGCTGGCCGCGATTCCCATGGGCGTTCCGGGCATGGTGCTGGGCCTGGGCTACATCTTCTTCTTCAACCATCCCGACAACCCGCTCAACGGGCTCTATCACGGGATGACGATTCTGGTCGTGGTCACGATCATTCACTACTACACGTCCAGCCACCTGACCGCGGTCACGGCGCTGAAATCGCTCGATAACGAATTCGAGGCCGTGTCGGCATCGCTTAAGGTGCCGTTTTACAAGACCTTCTTTCGCGTCACCGTGCCGGTATGCCTGCCGGCGATACTCGACATCGCACGGTATCTTTTTGTCAACGCGATGGTGACCATCTCGGCGGTGGTGTTCCTGTATGCGCCGGACACCCAACTCGCGTCGCTGGCGATCCTGAACCTCGACGACGCCGGAGAAATCGGGCCCGCCGCGGCGATGGCGACGCTGATCGTGGCCGCGTCGACGACCATGTGCATTCTGTACGCGCTGATCACCCGTTTCCTGTTGACGCGCACGCAGGCGTGGCGCCGCCCGGTTACGATATGATCAGCGTGCATTCGCCGAGGAAAGACCGATGAGCAACGTCGACCGCGATCCCATTCTGCTGACGCCCGGGCCCTTAACGACCTCGCTGGCCACCAAGGCGGCGATGCTGCGCGACTGGGGATCGTGGGACGCGAGCTTCAATACCGTGACGGCACGCGTTCGCGAGCGGCTGACCGCGATCATCGATGCTCACGACACGCACGTCTGCGTTCCGTTGCAAGGCAGCGGCACCTTTTCGATCGAGGGCGCCGTGAATACGCTGGTGCCGCGCGACGGCCACATGCTGGTCCTGATCAACGGCGCGTACGGCAAGCGGCTGGCGAAGCTTACCGAAATGATGGGCCGCAGGCTGTCGACTTTCGAGACTGCCGATGATGTGCCAACCACGGCGGCCGATGTCGCGCGCGCGCTCGACGCCGATGCATCGATCACCCACGTCGGCCTGATTCACTGCGAGACATCGACCGGTATCCTCAATCCGTTGCCGGAAATCGCCGACCTCGTCGCCGGGCGGGGCAGAAGCCTCATCGTCGACGCGATGAGCTCCTTCGGAGCAATCCCGATCGACGCAAAAAAAATTCCGTTCGACGCGCTCATCGCAGCTTCCGGGAAATGCATCGAGGGCCCTCCCGGAATGGGCTTCGTCTTTGTCCGCAAAACGGTGCTCGAGCAGTGTGCCGGCCGCTCGACGTCGTTGGCGCTGGATCTGTACGATCAATGGACCTACATGGAGCGGACGACGCAATGGCGGTACACGCCGCCCACGCACGTCGTCGTCGCGGTGGACGCCGCGCTGGAGCAATACGTTGCGGCGGGAGGTCAGCCTGCGCGCTACCGGCGCTACGCCGCCAATTGTGAGACGCTGATTGCGGGCATGACGGCAATGGGCTTCAAGGTGTTCCTGGACGCGCGCATTCAGGCGCCGATCATCGTCACCTTCCACGCGCCAACGGATCCGAAGTACGCGTTCAAGCCGTTCTACGACGAAGTCAGAAATCGCGGCTTCATTCTTTATCCGGGCAAGCTGACGCAGCTCGAGACCTTTCGTGTGGGATGCATCGGTGCTATCGGTCCGGAAGAAATACGCCACGCGGTGAACGCGGTGCGCGACAGCTTGCGGGCGCTGGGGATCACCATGAGCAGCAAGCCGCTGGCCGCCGCAACCGCCAAGGCGGCGTGACGCGCTTCCGTCAACCCAAGTCGCGGTCCGTCCGGGGAATGCTCAGTTCGAGCGGCGGGTAGCGCAGCGCACCAAGGGCGCGCCAGTCGGGCGATTCAGGACCGACGCTGCAGTGACGCAGCAGAAAATCCAGGATGACAAGGCTCGCATCGGCGGTCACGACGTCGGTCCCCCGGTCGTTGGCGATGAGCGCCGCGGCTTCGTCCAGCGAAACCAGCCGGTGCTCGACCGCTTCGCCGTCCTGATTGGACGGCACGAAGTCAGCCTCGAGCCAGAGATCGTGCGCGAAAACGGTCTCGCGCTGAAGCCCATCCGGCTGCGCGCGACAGACGCGCAACTCGGCGGCTGGCGTTGCCGTCGCTGCGATATCGGCCGGAATGCCTGCTTCCTCCCATGCTTCCCTGATCATCGTCTCCGCAACGGCGGCGCCCGCGGGAATGCCTCCCCCGACCAGATTGTCGAGCAAGCCCGGGTCGATGGCCTTGGCCGCGCTTCGACGGGAGAGCCACATCGACGTGGAGCTGCCGCGGACCAAACCGTTGACGTGCGCGGCATAGGTCCGGATGCCAAAGAAGCGCGCCGCCGCGCGTTCGATCAGACATAACGGCGGGGCACCCAGATGGGTCGCAATCGCGTAGCGCTCATGGCGCCATGCGCTAAGGCGGCCTTCGGCGGCGAGAACATCGACGACGCGATCAAGTGCCGCAGTTCGTGCCGGGGCGGTTTCGAGCGATGCATTGAATGCAAGGCCCGTCGTGAGACCCGATGTGCGCCGATCGAACACATTCGCGAATCGCGCAAGCACGACTGCGCGTCCCTCGTCGACCCAGCCAACAACCTCGCGCCCGATACGCAGCGGCAGATAATCGCCGCGAGGTTCGGCGAGCAGGGCAGCGAGCCTCGCCAGAATCGCGGGTCCATGTACAATTGCGCCGGTCTCCACGCGCGGATTGTATCGCTCCCGCTCGCGCCCCTTGCCCGCCGACGTCCTAGCCCTTTTCGATCTCGACCATACGCTCCTGACCGGCGACTGCGACGAGGCTTGGGTCGAGTTTCTGATCGAGCGCGAGGTGCTGGATCGGGCGTCCTTCGAGCGTGCCAACCGCGAAGTCGTGGACCGCTACCGGCGCGGCGAAGTCGGGGTCCTGGAATTCACCGAGTTCTACCTGTCGACGCTCGCGGACCACGCGTTGCCGCAGCTCGAGGCCTGGCGCGACGAATACCTGAAGCAGAAGATCATGCCGCTGATCTCGAGCGCGGCGCGCGAGCTTGTCGGCAGGCACCGCGCCTCTGGCGACCTGATCGTGCTCACGACCGCGGCAAGCAGCTTTCTCACCCTCCGAATCGCTCGCGAATTCGGCTTCGAGAACCTGATCGCAACCGAACCAGAGATGCGTGGCGGCCGCTACACTGGCAGGGTCGCCGGCACGCCGAACATGCGCGAAGGCAAGATCGCGCGGCTGGACGCATGGCTCGCCGAGCGGAACGACACGCTCGCACGCTTTCGCCAGAGCTGGTTCTACAGCGACTCGCGTAACGATATCCCGCTACTGTCGCGGGTAACGCACCCGGTCGCGGTCAACGCCGATGCGACGCTGGCGGCGCTGGCGAGCGAGAAAGGCTGGGCGACGCTTCGAATCCGGTAGAATTCGTGGCTTTTCCGGACGATTCATGAGTGCCCGCATCATCGACGGCAAGGCGCGCGCCGAGCGCGCGACTGAAGAGATCAAGGCGCAGATCGCGGCGCGAGTTGCCGCGGGAAAACTGGCTCCCGGGCTCGCGGTCGTGCTGGTAGGAGAGAATCCCGCATCGCAGGTCTATGTGCGCAACAAGCGCCGCACAACCGAAGCGATCGGCATGAAGTCCTACTCGTACGATTTGCCGGAAACGGTTTCGCAATACGAGCTCTTGGAGTTGATCGGCCACCTCAATGCCGACCCTTTTGTTCACGGCATCCTGGTTCAGCTTCCGCTGCCGAAGCAGATCGATGCCGACGTGGTGACCGAAAGCATCGACCCTTCCAAGGATGTGGACGGCCTGCATCCCTGCAACATGGGGCGCCTGGTGCTGAAACGGCCCGCGCTGCGCCCGTGCACACCGCAGGGCTGCATGATCCTCATCCGCGACACGGGTGTTGCCCTGGTCGGCAAGCACGCGGTGATCATCGGCCAATCAAACATCGTCGGCCGCCCGATGGCGCTCGAGCTTCTGATGGCGCGTTGCACAGTGACGATCTGCCATTCGGCGACCGTCGATCTGCCAACGATCGTCGGCACCGCGGATATTCTGGTGGCCGCGATGGGCAAGCTCGCGTTCGTGCAGGGCGCATGGATCAAGCCGGGCGCCATCGTCATCGACGTGGGCACCAATCGCACGCCGGAAGGAAAGCTCCGCGGCGATGTCGATTTCGAAACCGCCCGCGAGCGTGCAGGCTGGATCACGCCAGTGCCGGGCGGTGTCGGCCCCATGACGATTGCCATGCTGCTCGCCAACACGCTGCGTGCCGCGCAAGCCATCGACGGCGCTTGAGCGGCGCGGGCCCGGCGCGCCGCACCCGGCATCCGTTCCGGCGCGTTACTTAGGAGGCGACGGGAAAAGCACGAACGGGAGCGGCGGCTCCTTATCCGGAGGCAGATATGCGGGCGCCGCCTGGCCGCCCGGCCCGAGGTGGCGAACAAAGGCGTAAATGGCTCGAAGATCGGCAGCGCTCATCTCTTGCACCGTGAACCAGGGCATGGGCGGACGCGTGCGAAGCTGCTTCGCGGTCTGCAGCCACTGCGCTTCGGTGAGATTCTGCATGTAGGTGCGCAGGTTGGCCGCGTACGTCGTGCCCCACGGGCCCCGCCATCCGAGCTTGTCTCCGGTGAGCCATTGCGCTTCGGGAATCTTGCCAGCGCTCAACAGATATCCCGGCGTATGACAATCGTTGCATCCGCCGAATTTTACGAGGTAGCGGCCACGCTCGAGCTGCGCCGCGTTGGCCGGGCCGGCAGGTTTTGCCTTATCCGCGGCTTGGGCGATCCACGGTGCCGCGGCAACGGCGATGACGAAGATGAAGCGTGGTGCGTGAAGACCTATCTGCATGTCTCTCCCCTGCTGCAAGGTTGATCGAACGCCGTGCCACTCAGCGCTTACGCCAATGAGCGGTCACTGCAATGCACGGGCGTCAGCCCACTCTCAGTTTGCTTTCATATGCCAGGCCTTCGGTCGCGTGAACGTCGCGATGCCGGCAGTCCCCAATGTCACGCCGATCCCCGAATGCCCCACTCCGGACCAGGGCAGCCGAGGACTGACGCGGTCGCAGCAGTTCCAATACACCGAGCCCGAATGCACCTCTGCAAGAATTCGCCTGGCCCGCTTTTCGTCGGCAGTGTAAACGCCTGCGGTGAGTCCGTATTCGGTGTCGTTCATCAATTTGATCGCTTCGGCGTCGTTGGCGACTTTCTGAATGCCGACAATCGGGCCGAAGCTCTCGTCCTTCATCAGCACCATGCGATGATCGACATTGGCGAACACGGTTGGCTCGAACCAGTTGCCCTTGCCCTTGATGATGCCGCCGCCGGCGAGCAGCGTGGCGCCCTTGCGCTTGGCGTCCGCGACCTGCCGGCGCAGAACGTCGAGCTGGGGCCGGCGGGTGAGCGGCCCGATATAGCTCGAGTCGTCGAGCGGGTCGCCGACCTTGAAGCCTTTGACTTCCGCCACGAACGAATTGACAAACGCGTCGTGGATCTTCTGATGAACGTAGATGCGTTCCACCGAGCAGCACGACTGTCCGGTGTTGTAGAAAGCTCCGTCGGCGATGCCCGCCGCGGCGGCTTTGACATCCACGTCGTCGCACACGTAGATCGGGTCCTTCCCTCCGAGCTCGAGCTGAACCTTGGCCATTCTTCGGCCGGCCGCCGCGCCAACCTTCACCCCGGTGGCATACGAGCCGGTGAAGAAAACGCCGTCGACGGGTTGCCGCAACAGCGCTGCGCCGACAGCGGGGCCGCCGACGACGGGAATGAAGACGTCCGTCGGTACGCCCGCTTCGTAGAGCAGCGCCGCAATGTGCAGGCCGGTCAGCGTCGCATATTCCGAGGGCTTGTACAGGACCGCATTGCCCGCGATCAGCGCCGGGATGAAAACGTTGCCGCCGACAAAGTAGGGATAATTCCACGCCGAGATGTTCGCGATCACTCCAAGAGGTTCATGCGAGATCCGCTCCTCTAGCTTGCTTTTCGCATCGGTGTAGACCTTTTCGGCGCGCAGGATGCGACGCGCTTCGGCAAGAAAGAAATCGATCCTGCCGAGCAATCCGTTGATTTCGTTCCTGGACTGCCGGATCGGCTTGCCGACTTCGAGCGTCAATGTACGCGCCAGCGTTTCCAGCATTTCCGTGATGCGAGTGCGGAACACGCGAATCGTGTCCAGGCGTTTCTTTAGCGGCAGCGCGGCCCAGGCGGGCTGCGCGAAACGGGCGCGCGCGAGCTTGGCGCGGACGGAGCTTGCACTGTCCTCGCTGACCTCTGCGATGAGCGCGTGGGTGGCGGGATTGAGAATTTTCATGATGCCCAGTCAGTGTGCGCGTGAAAGGAAGCCGTCCCCGGCGGCAGAAAACGCTCGCGCCGCCACTGCGATTGCGACCCTGACCATCGCCTTACATCGCCTCGGCAAAGATGCGCTCGAAATCTTCCCGAGTGCACGGCCGCGGGTTGGTCTGGTGGCAGATGTCATTGATCGCCACGTCGGCCAGCGCCTCGATGTCGGCCCGGGTTACCGGCCGCTTGCTGCCGTACGCGGACAGCGTCGCCGGTATCGCCAGATCGGCCTTGAGTTTTTCCAGCCAACCGACGAAGGCCTCGGCACTGGCCTCCGGCAGCGCGCCCGGAACCGCCGCGCCGACCACGTGCGCCAGCTCCGCCATTTTTCCGATGGCAGAGGGCATGTTGAAGCGCATCACATGGTCGATCATGATGCCGTTGGCGAGGCCGTGATGCAAATCGGCAACCGTCGACAGCGCATGCGCGCAGGAGTGCACCGCGCCCAGGTCCTTCTGAAACGCGATCGCGCCCATCATCGAGCTCATCATCATGTCGGAGCGGGCCGCGATGTTGTGCGGCTCACGCACCGCGGTCCGCAACGACCTCGCCGCGATGCGCGCACCCTCCAATGCGATTCCGTCGCATAGGGGATGGTAGGCGGGCGACAGGTAGGACTCGACGTTGTGCGTCAACGCGTCCATGCCGGTCGCAGCGGTGATGTGCGCGGGCAGATCCAGTGTAAGCTCAGGATCGGCGAAGACCGCTTTTGCGAGCAGCTTCGACGAGAAGATTATTTTCTTGACGTGCGTCGCATCGTCGGAGATCACGCTCGAGCGGCCGACTTCGGATCCGGTCCCCGCGGTGGTCGGCAGCGCGACGAAGTAAGGCAGCTCCCGCTCGATGGCACGTACCTGCGGATGATCCCAGGCATATTCGAGAGCGTCACCCGGATGCACGGCCATGAGCGCGACCGCTTTGGCGACATCGAGTGCGGCACCGCCTCCAAGACCGATCACCGCGTCGGCACGATGCGCCCTGTAAGCGGCAACGCCGTTGTCGACCTGGCTCTTGACGGGATTGCCCCAGATTTCGGAATAGACGCCGACGTCGAGCCCCGGCAGGTCGGCGATGAACGCCTTGAGCATTGGTAACGGCGCAATGCCGCGGTCGGTGACGATGAGTGGACGCCTGACGCCTTGCGCCTTCAAATGTTCGGCGACGAGCTTGCGTGCGCCGGCGCCGAAGTGAATGGTCGTAGGAAAGGCAAAGCGATAGATCATGATGGTCGTCCGGGAAAGGATGCCTGGCGGCGTTGGCGGTTGTAAGAACGGCGGGTGGCAAGGGGTCCAGTGAGCGCCATCCTCAAGAATTTCCTTCGCCAATCTGGACAAAACGAAGCTCCAGCACGTCGTTGGGCCACTGCGCGACGCTGATGTCCGGACGCATCGCCCACGTCAGCGTGCGCCGGTAGAGGGGGATCAGAGGCAGGGCGGCATTCATGGCGCGCAGTGCACCGCCGACGAGCTGCCGGCGGTGGGCAGGATCGGGCTCCACGCGGATCGCGTCGACAAGCTTGTCCAGCGCAGGGTTGGAGTAGCGCCCGCCGTTGAACGTCCCGACGCCATCGTCTGAGTGGCTGCGCACGATGGCATTGAGCGACGGCCACGCGTCGGTCAACGGCGACCAGCCGAACTCGAAAAAGCTCGTCGTTGCCTGCGTGAGCTTGGGAAAGAACGTTGCCGTCGGCCAGACCTGGGTGTCCGTCCTGATGCCGACTTGCGCCAGCATGCCCGCGACCGCCTGGCAGACTGCCACGCGGAACGCGACGTTCACGCAGTCGAGCGTCACGCCGAAGCCATCGGCATATCCCGCCTCCTTGAGCAGCGCACGCGCGGCGGAGGGGTCGTATGGCAGGCGACGATCGAGCTCGGGCACGTATCCATCGACCAGGCGCGAAAAATACGCTCCGGTCGCGGTGGCCTGTCCGCGCAGCACCTTGCTGACGATGGCGTCGATGTCGATCGCCTGGTAGACCGCGCGACGCACGCGGAGATCCTTGAACGGATTGCGACCCTTGACATCCGCAAACTGCAGCTCGTCGCGGCTCTGGTCGAAACCGAGATACTGTGTTCCGATGTCGGCGATTTCTGCAAGCTTGAATCGCCTCTCCTGCCTCAGACGCGCGACGTCCTGGAACGGCGGATCGATGACGAAATCGACCTGCCCGGAAATCAGCGCCGCCATTCGCGTCGCATCCGACTGGATGACGACGTAGATTGCCTCATCGACATTCCCGCGCTTGCCCCACCAGTCCGGGTTCGCGATCAGTACCGTTTGGGCGTCGGACTCGTATGTCTTGAGCCGATAGGGCCCGGTACCGTTGGCGTTGCGCACGGCATACGTTTCCTGTCGGGCATTGTAATTCTGAGGCTCGAGCACGCTATGCGCGGCGGACCATGCCTTGCTCATGACGCCGACGTAGATGAATTTTTCCGGCAGTACGGCGTCGGGCGTCGCGAGCAGGAAGTCGACCGTCAGCTCGTCGACCTTGCGCGCGGTTTCGACACCGCGAAGCTGGAAGCTTCGCTGAGAATTCTTCGTAAGCGCCCGCTCGATGGAAAATACGACATCGTCCGCCGTGAGTGGCGTTCCGTCGTGGAATTTGACCCCGGGGCGAAGCCTGAACCGCCAGCGTTTCGGTTCCACTTGCTGCCACGACAAGGCGAGCGCGGGCTCGAGCTCGAAGTTGCGGCCACGGCTCACCAGCGAGTCGTAGATCTGACTGACCACGCGCGTCTGGTATTGCAGCGCGAGCGCGTGGGGATCCATCGACTGCGGATCGAACGCGCTCGCCATGCGCAGCGTTTTCGCCGGGATCGCGAACGCAGCCAGACATCCTGCAAGAAGCACGAACCCGACCAGAACCGCGCGCGCCTGCGTCCTCAGTTGCGTCATATGATCTCGAAGTAGCGCTTCAACTCCCAATCGGTGACCGCATCGAGCCACTGGCGCCACTCCCAGTCACGTGTCGCTGCGAAATGATCGACGAAGTCGTCGCCGAACCAGTCGCGGGCAAGATCGGATTTCCTGAAGTTGCGCGTGGTCTCGATCAGCGTGCGCGGCGCGCGCGGGATATTTTCCGCGCCCTGATTGGTGCCGTGGATCGGCTTCGCGGTAAGCTTCATTCCTTTTTCCACCCCCGATAATCCGGCCGCGATGACCGCCGCAGTCGCAAGGTACGGATTCATGTCGGCGCCAGGGCAGCGCGTTTCGAGCCGGGTCGATTTCGGCGAGCCGGCGATGACGCGGAAGCTTGCGGTCCGGTTGTCGAGCCCCCACGTCGGCTTGACCGGCGCCCAGAATCCGTCGACCAGCCGCTTGTAGCTGTTGATGGTCGGCCAGTACATCGGCGCGAATTCCATCAGGCCGGCGACCTGGCCAGCAACGTAACTCTCGAACATCCTGCTCATGCCGTTTTTGCCCTTGGCATCGTAGAACAGGTTCTTCTTGCCATCGGACATGCTCTGGTGAATATGGCCCGAGCATCCGGGGTACTGCGCGCTCCACTTGGCCATGAAGCTCGGCATGATGCCGAAACGCCGGCCGATTTCCTTGGCGCCGGTCTTGAACAAGATCGCCCGGTCCGCGGACTCGAGCGCCTCGGAGAAGAGAATCGCCGCCTCGTACACGCCCGGCCCGGTCTCGGTGTGCAGGCCCTCGATCGGAATGCCGAACTCGCCCATTTCGACCATCAGCGCCTTGAAGAATTCGCGGTTTTCGTTGGCGCGCAACAGCGAATAGCCGAACATGCCCGGCGTGATGGTCTCCGGACGCACGTAGCCTTTTTCCGCCCACGACTGCGGCGTCTCGGCGAAATTGAACCATTCGAATTCGATGCCGCACATCGGCAGCACGCCGAGCTTTTCGGCGCGCTTCAACACCCGCTTCAGCAGCTGGCGCGGGCAGATCGACAGCGGAACCTCCTTGCCGTTCTTCTGGGCGATGAACTCGCCGAGGAAAAACGGAACATCGTCGTCCCAGGGCACGTTGCGGTAAGTGCCCAGATCGATGCGCGCGACCGCGTCGGGAAAGCCCTTGTGCCAGCCGGTCATTATCGTGTTGTCGTAGCAATGGTCGTTCATGTCCCAGCCGAACACGACGTCGCAAAAGCCGAATCCGCTCTCGACCGCGGAAAAGAATTTGTCCTTGTGCAAGTACTTGCCGCGCAGCACGCCGTCGATGTCTGACACCGCCACCTTGACCCGATTGCCCGGCGCGCCTCGGACGGCGTCGAGCACTTTCTGCGGTGGAATTTTTTGCGGCATGACGTTCTCCCCGTCGATCTTAGGTGTCGCGTGATCGTGCAGCAGTGATTGTAACCTGAGGTAACCCGAGGCAAGCAGAGGCAAACTGAGGCAAGCTGCGTCCTCGCGACAAGGCCGACGGACGATGCGGTGCGTGGCACAATGGCCGCATGGAACAGCGTCGTGCTTCGTCTGGCATGCGCGATGCACTTGGGGCTCCCACGCAACGCAGCGCATTGGTTTCGCTGCACGCGGCGGTGCTGCTGTTTGGATTCGCCGGGCTGTTCGGTAAATGGCTCGCGCTGTCGCCGGAATCGATCGTACTCGGCCGTGCCGTCGTTGCCAGCGTGGCGCTCGCGGCGCTGCTTCGCGTGTTGCGCGAGCCGTCCGGTGGTTTCGAGTGGAAGCTCGCCGCGGGCGGGGCCGTTCTGGCGCTGCACTGGATCGCGTTTTTTCGCGCGGTGCAGATGTCGAGCGTTGCCGTGGGCCTTCTCGGTTTCGCCAGCTTTCCGCTTTTCGTGCTGATCGCCGAGGCGATGTTCCTTCGACGAAGGCTGCATGTCGCTGACGGAGTCACCGTTGCGTTGGTCACCTGCGGCCTGTTGTTGCTGGTGCCCGAGTTCCGTATCGAGAACCGCGTCGTCCAGGGATTGCTTTGGGGAGTTCTCTCCGGGCTCATGTTCGCGCTGCTCGCGGTCGGCAACCGGGCCTTGGCATCGCGGCGATCCGCGACCGGGGTCGCCCTGTGGCAGAACGCATGCGCCGCTGCCTGCCTGTTGCCGGGCTTCGCGCTGGATCCCGTGATGCCGAGCGCCCGCGACGTCGTGCTCCTGATCGTTCTCGGCGTGGTTTGCACCGCGCTCGCGCACACACTGTTCATCCGCAGCATGCGGGTCGTGTCGGCGCATACGGCCAGCGTCGTCGCGGCGCTGGAACCGGTCTACGGCATCGCGCTTGCCTTCGCGCTCCTGGGCGAGACGCCCGGCTGGCGCACACTGATCGGCGCGGCACTGATTGTCGGCGCGGCGTTGAGGGCGACCTCGCGCGCAGGCGAAATAGATGCGGCGGTCGATGACCGGATCGATGACCTGGATCGGTGAGGCATGGCGCAGGCGGCAACGCTTGTGTAGCATCGCGGATTCGACACTGCGACGATAGATATGACATTGCACATTGGCATGGTGGGACTGGGACGGATGGGCGGGAACATGGCGAAACGCCTCGCGCGGGCCGGTGTGGCCGTGATTGGCTTCGATCCTGACGCCGATGCGCGCGCCGCATTCGCCGCCATCGACGGCTGCCAGAGCGTGGACAGCCTCGAGGAGATGGTTCATGCGCTGCCGCCCATGCGTGTTGTCTGGCTGATGGTCCCCGCCGGCGAGCAGACCGAAGCGACGATCGCCGAGCTCGCGCCGCGCCTTCACTCCGAGGATGTGATCGTCGACGGCGGCAACGCGTTTTACAAGGATTCGGTGCGGCGCGCGGTCGATCTTGCCAGTTACGGCGTGCGTTTCGTCGATTGCGGCGTTTCGGGCGGCGTATGGGGGCTGGAAAACGGTTATGCGCTCATGTTCGGCGGCTCGCCGGCCGCGGCGCGAGAGATCGAGCCCTTCGCGAAGATCCTGGCACCCGCTGCCGATAGCGGCTGGCTGCACTGCGGCCCCAGCGGGTCGGGCCACTTCGTGAAGATGATCCACAACGGCATCGAGTACGGAATGATGCAGGCGCTGGGCGAGGGCTTCGCGCTGCTCAAGGGCAAGGAAGACTTCGAGCTCGACGTTGCGGCGATCGCCGAGATGTGGCGCCACGGCAGCGTTGTGCGATCGTGGCTGCTCGACCTCACGGCGGATTTTTTGCGCGAGGACGCGGAGCTGGCCGATGTCGCTCCACTCGTCGCCGATTCCGGCGAGGGTCGCTGGACGGCCCTCGAGGCGATCGAACAGGGCGTCCCGGCGCCGGTGCTGTCGCTGGCGCTGATCATGCGCTTCGCGAGCCAGGGCAAGGGCGAGTACGCGGACCGGCTGCTGTCGATGATGCGCAACAGCTTTGGCGGCCACAAGATCGAGCACACGGCCGAGCCAAGCGGCAAAGCGAAATAAGCGAAATCATGATCGTCGTCGTCATGGGCGTGTGCGGCTGCGGCAAGACTACCGTCGGCCGCGCGCTGGCGGATCGGCTAGGCTGGCCCTTTTTCGACGCCGACGATTTCCATCCGCAAGCGAATGTCGCCAAGATGGCCAAGGGTGTTGCCCTGACCGACGAGGATCGCGGGCCATGGCTCGATCGGCTCGCCGCCGAGATGCGCGCAATTGCAGGAAAGGGGCAACATGCGGTGCTTGCGTGCTCAGCATTGAAAGAATCGTACCGGCAACGCATTGCGCAAGGCGTGAAAAACCCCGAGGGCGACGAGGGCTCCGAATTTCGCATCGTCTACCTCAGGGGCGATGCCAAGACCATCGAGCCCAGGCTCGCCCTGCGCAGTGGCCACTACATGCCGCCTTCGCTGCTGGCGAGTCAATTTGCCACGCTGGAGGAGCCCGAGGGCGCGATCGTGATCGACATCCGGCAGACAACCGAAGCGCAAGCCGCGCAAATCGCGGCGGCGCTGCGCGCGACGGCATGAGCGAACGGCGCACGCTGAAACCTGCAACCGAAGTCGCCCATCTCGGCCGCGACCCGCAAAAACATTCCGGCGCGGTCAATACGCCTGTCTATCGCGCGTCGACGATGCTCTTCGATCGCGTCGCCGATCTCGAAGCGGCCGAGCGCGGCGAATATCCCGGGATAAGCTACGGCCTGCATGGATTGCCGACCGTCACCGATCTTCAGCACGCGGTGGCCACGCTCGAAGGCGGCTATGCCGCGCTGGCGGTCCCCTCGGGACTGGCGGCAATCACGCTCGCGCTTCTCGCCGTGATGAAATCGGGTGACCACATGCTGGTCACCGACTCGGTCTATGGTCCGACGCGAAGATTCTGCGACAACCAGCTCACGCGCTTCGGCATTACCGTCACTTACTATGATCCGCTGATCGGCGGCGGCATCGAGCGCGAGATCCGCCCGGCCACCAAAGTCGTGTTCGTGGAATCGCCGGGATCGCTTTCGTTCGAGGTTCAGGACGTGCCCGCCATCGCCGCAGCAGCGCACGCTCGCGATGCGCTGGTGATGATCGACAACACCTGGGCCACGCCGCTCGGATTTGCGGCGTTCGCCCACGGCGCCGACATCTCGCTGCACGCGGTCACCAAGTATATCGGCGGACATTCGGACGTGCTGAACGGGATCATTGTCTGCAACCAGGCGACGCACCCGAGGCTGCAGAGGCTGTGGACCGACATGGGCGTGTCCGCGAGCACCGACGATTGTTTCCTTGCATTGCGGGGTTTGCGCACGCTCTCGGTCCGGCTCGAGCACCACACGCGGAGCGCGCTGATCATCGCCGAGTGGCTGCGCCAGCGCGCGGAAGTCGCCGAAGTGATCTACCCGGCGTTGCCCGGCTCGCGCGGGCACGAGCTGTGGAAACGGGATTTTAGCGGAGCGTGCGGCCTCTTCGGTGTCATCCTGCATCCTGTCGCCAAAGCGCGCGTCGACGCCATGCTGGACGGCCTGCGGCTGTTCAAGATGGGATGGAGCTGGGGCGGCTTCGAAAGTCTGATCATTCCAGCGCATCCTGAACGCACTCGAACGGCGACACGCTGGGAGGCAGCAGGACCCTACCTGCGGCTGCACGTCGGCCTCGAAGATCCGCAGGATCTCATCGCCGATCTCGAGGACGGTTTCGCGCGGCTCGCCACTAGAAGTCAGCCCTCGGTGCCGAGATAGACAGCCTGAACGCGCGGATCGGCGCGGACCGAAGCGGGTGGGCCGTCGGCGATGATCCGGCCGCGATCGAGGACGATGACACGCGCGGCAAAACGGAACACGACATCGACGTCATGCTCGGTGAAGAGCGTGGCGACGCCGCTGTCACGCGCCAGCGCCGACACGAGCTCCATGACCGAGCCGCGATCGCGCGGCGCGGTGCCCGCCGTCGGCTCGTCCATCAGCAGCAATCGCGGCGCTCTTTTTGGTTGGGCCAGCGCGACCGCGAGTTCGACGCGTTTGGCGTCAGGATAGGAAAGCGACGCGCAAACCTGTTCCGAAAGCGAACCTGCGCCGACCCGGACTAGCAGCGCGCCGGCTTCGGATCGGTGCGCGATAGCGAGGCGGCGGCCCAGCGCGCCGTACTTCCCTGCGCCGGCAAGTAGCGCGAGCTGAACATTCTCGCGCGCGGTCATCGATGGAAATGTGGCCGCTGTCTGGAACGTGCGGCCGACGCCGGCGACTGCAACGCGCTGCGGTGGCCATCCGTCGATTCGCTCGCCCGCAAGCCACACCGAACCGGCGTCGGGTTCGAGCTGGCCGTTGATGATGTTAAAGCACGTCGTCTTACCGGCGCCGTTCGGTCCGATCAGCGCCACCATTTCTCCAGCGCCGACGGAGAATGAAACGTCATTCAGCGCCTGAACGCCATCGAACGCCTTGGAGAGGTGTTCGATGCGCAGCAAAGAAGCGTCCTCGTGAGTCATCGCCGTCGCACGCGCGCGATCAGGCTTGCCGCCAGGCCACCGATGCCCATCGGAAAGGCGAGCACCAGCAGCAGAATGATGGCGCCGAACACGCTGCGCCAGTATTCGGTGTGGCGAGGAAGCACATCCTGCAGCCAGGTAAAAGCCGCGGCTCCGATCAGGGGTCCGGCGAGCGCATTGATTCCACCAAGCAGGACGATCAGCAAGGCATCGATGGAATGGGGGATGGCCAGCGTGTCCGGCGCGATGCTGCCCTTGGAAAACGCGTACAAGCCGCCGGCCAGGCCCGCGAAAGCGCCCGCCAGCGCGAACGCATGCCACTGCGTGCGCCGGACGTCGATGCCGACGGCTTGCGCCCGTAGCGGCGAATCGCGCGCGCCGCGCAGAGCGTATCCGAATGGAGTTTGTGTGATCCAGATCAGAAGCACGAGGCCCGCGCCGGCAAACGCGAGCGTGAATTCGAAATAGCCGCTTCTGTCCGAGAGCCACCCGGAAGGCCATACACCGATGAGCCCGTTGGAACCGCCGGTGATCTCGTCCCACTGCTGCGCGATCGACCACACGATCTGGGCGAAGCTCAGGCTCAGCATCGCTAGATAAACGCCTGACAGGCGCACGCAAAGCCATCCAAAGACCAGCGCGCCGGCAAAACCGGCGACGGGCGCGGCGAAAAAGGCCACCGCCATCGGTGCGCCATGGTGCGTCGCGAGCGCCGCCGCGTACGCGCCAAGACCGAAATAGCACGCGTGGCCGAAAGAGATCATCCCGCCGCTTCCGAGCAGAAGCTGAAGACTCGCGCCGAACAACGCGAACACGAGAATGTCGGAGACGATGACCAGGGTATATTCCTGCGCGACCAGCGGTAGTGCAGCAGCGCAAGCAAAAAGCACGGCGCCGGCAAGGATCGAGCCACGCCGCGGCGGATTTGCCCGTGCTCGATGTTCCGGAATAACAGCGCCCGTTGTGGAGTCCGGCGCCCGGCCGAAAAGGCCTTGAGGACGGACAATGAGCACGCACGCCATGATAAGAAATTCGCCGACCAGCGTGAGCTTCGGGAACGCAATCGGTACGCCACCGACATCGACCGTGCCCAGCGCAATGCACAGCGCCTTGGAAAGACCGATCAGCAACGCCGCGACAAACGCGCCCGGAATCGATCCCAGGCCGCCGATCACCGTCACCACGAATGCATCGGCGATGATCGCGAGATCCATGCCCAGACTCGCCGGCTCGCGCGGGAGTTGCAGCGCACCGGCGAGTCCAGCCAGGCCCGCGCCAAGCGCGAACACGGATGTGAACAGAACGCGCTCGTTGATCCCGAGTGCGGCGGTCAGCACGCGATTTTCCGTCGCCGCGCGCACCAGCACGCCGAAGCGGGTGTGCGCCAGCAGCCACCACAATCCGAGCAGGACCAGCGGTGCCACCGCAATGAGAAGAAAGTCGTAGGCGGGAACCGCGCTGTTCAGGATCTGCACCGTTCCGGACAAGCCAGGCGCGCGCGGCCCGAGCAGGTCTTCGGCGCCCCATGCGGCCAGTGTCGCATCCTGCACCACAAGCACAATACCGAAGGTCGCCAGCAGTTGCAGCAGCTCCGGCGTTCCATAGAGCCGGCGCAACAGTACCGATTCGAGGAGCGCGCCCAGCGCGGCAACGAGCAATGTGGCCAGCACCACGGCGCCCCAGTAGCCCAGCGGCGTGGCGCCCAGACGTGCGATCAGGCTGTATGCGACATACGCGCCGAGCATCATCAGCGAGCCATGCGCGAAGTTGACGATCCGGGTGACACCGAAGATCAGCGACAGGCCCGCCGACACCAGGAACAGCGACGACGCGCCGGCGAGACCGTTGAGTAGCTGGACCAGCAGTGCGGAGAGCGTCACCCGCGAATTATGGCAGCAGCGCGATCGTTCGAGAGCGTTGCGCCATTGCACGCAACCCTATGAGCCTGCGCGATCAGTTGGCGGGCCGGTGTGCGCGCACCCAATCGTCGGCGGGAAGATAGCCCGCGCCGTCGGCATAGCGCCAGTCGGTCATCACGCCCTTGCCGTCCTTGACTGCGATTCGCCCGACGTAGGCGCCCATCGTCGATTGATGATCCAGCGCCCGATAGGTGATTTTGCCGAACGGCGTCTCGACGCTCATGCCCTCCATCGCCGCGACGAGCTTCGCGGTTTCCGTCGAACGTGCTTTGCGGATCGCGGCCGCCGCGCTCATCACCACGCTGTAACCCACCACCGAGCCTTGGCGCGGGTAATCCTTGTACTTGGCCTGGTACGCGTCCAGAAATCGCTTGTGTGCCGGCGTCGAGATCGCCGACCAGGGGTACCCGGTCACATACCATCCCGCGGGAGCTTCCTCTTTCAGCGGATCGAGATATTCGGGCTCACCACCCAGCAGGTTGAACACCGGGCGATCCTTGAACAAGCCACGCAGCTCCCCTTCGCGCACGAATTTAGTGAGATCGCCCGCAAACAGCGACGAGAAAATCGCATCGGGCTTGCTGTCGATCATGGCCTGCACGACCGGACCGGCGTCGATTTTGCCTAGCGGCACCGCGGTCTCCACGAATTCGATCCCGGAGCTGCCTGCGGCCTGGCGGGCGATCATCTGCTGCTTGAACGCTTCGGTGGCCGACCTGCCGTATTCGTAATCCGGATACACGATCGCCCAGCGCCGCTTGTGCATTTCGGACGCGATCGGGACCAGCATGGCTGTCTGCATGTACGTCGACGGTCTCAACCGGAACGTGAACCGGTTGCCGTTTTCCCATACGATCTTGTCGGTGAGCGGCTCGGAGGCGAGGAACAACACCTTGCGTTGTCGGGCGAGGTCGGCGACCGCGAGGCCCACCGCCGAGGAGAACGTTCCCATCAGTAGGTCGACTTTTTCGCGGGTAATGAGCTCCTCCGCCACCCGCACCGCGTCGCCCGGGTTGCCGGTATCATCACGAACGACCAGTTCCAGCGGTCGTCCGAGGAGGCCTCCCGACGCGTTGATTTCCCCGACCGCAAGCTCCATACCCTTCTTGTACGGCTCGAGGAACGCCGGGAAGGTCTTGTAGCTGTTGAGCTCGCCGAGCTTGATCGGCTGTGCCAACGCGGACCCCGTGGCGATTCCCGCGGCCAGCAGCACCGCAGCGAGAGTCCCGCCCAGTCGTGCGCAATACCGTTTCATGCAAGCTCCCAAGATTTCACGCGTCGCGCGCGGCCCATAGTCTAGAGGATTGTTTGCGACCGTATGACGAATGATAGCGGACCCTCCAATTGCCTTGCCAGTTCTATCCTTATGCTATGAGAGGATGCCGTGGACCGCTTCCAGCAGGTAAAATGCGAGGTTTGCCTATCGTTGCGCATCACTGGACGTCGCGATGCTCGTGCCCGGTTTCGGACTGACTTTCCACGATTTGTATTCGTGCGCGGGCCTGCGCCGCGCCGATACCGCATTTGTCGCGTGGCTCGAGCACGCCGATGCGATCCTCGCGGCACGTCTGGCGGCAGCGCGCACCGATCCCGCATCGCTGACGCGGCTGCAGGAGTCGGAGCTGCTGATCGCGCTCGCGCCGCACCTCGAGGATTGGCTCGCGCGCATGTTTGGCATCGAGCGCGAAGTGGCCGCGCTGCAGGCCGCGCAACACGAACTCGCCCCCTTGTTCGCGTGCAAACGTCAGGTTGTGCAGCGAAAGGCGATGAACAAGTACAAGGCGGACGAAGCCGCGAGCTTCAACGGCGCGGCCCTGCGCGCGGCGCTGGAGAAAAAAATCGGCGAGCGTCTGACGAGTCAACGCGGCGAGCTGGCGTTCGCGGTGCGGGTCGGCGAGTGGGGCAGGGCGGTGGAAAGTGAGGAAGCGGCGCACGCGGACGACATCGATCTCGCGTTGCGTTACGCGGCGTGGGCAGTGCACACGCCTGAAGGCAAGGCGCTGCACAAGGCCGGCGTGCTGTTCAAGGCGCCGCGCAAGCTCGACTACATGCGGCTCGTTCCGGTCGAACGCGAGACCCGCGACGGCGTCGACACGCTTCGCCTGAGCGAGAGTCACGTCCGGCGGCGCGAAGGTTTCGCGCTGACCGATACCGGCACGGATCTCGTCGGCGCACTCGACCAGGCGCACTACTGCATCTGGTGCCACGAGCAGCAAAAAGACTCGTGCTCCACGGGCCTGCACGAGAAGAAACCCGCCGATGGTTCCGATCCTCCGTTCAGGAAGTCCCCGTTTGGCGTGACGCTTGCCGGCTGTCCGCTCGAAGAAAAAATCTCGGAGTTTCACAAGCTCCGCGCCGAAGGTTGGGCGATCGGCGCCCTGGCGATGATCTGCGTTGACAACCCGATGGTCGCCGCCACCGGTCATCGCATTTGCAACGATTGCATGAAATCGTGCATCTACCAGAAGCAGGAACCGGTCGATATCCCGCAATCGGAGACACGCACCCTCAAGGACGTGCTGGCGCTGCCGTGGGGATTCGAGCTCTACAGCCTCCTGACGCGGTGGAATCCGCTCAATCTCCGGCGTCCGGTGCCCGTTGAGCCGACTGGCAAGCGGGTGCTGGTGGTCGGCATGGGACCCGCGGGATTTACGCTTGCGCATCATCTTCTCAACGACGGACACACAGTGATCGGCATCGATGGATTGAAAATCGAGCCGCTGCCGCCCGCGCTCGCCGGCGTAACCGCGCTGGGCGAGCGTGTGCCGTTTGAAGCTATCCGCGATATCGGCACGCTCGACGAGCCGCTCGAAGCGCGCGTGATGGCCGGCTTTGGCGGCGTCGCGGAGTACGGGATCACCGTGCGCTGGGACAAGAACTTTCTCAAGATCATTCGCCTGCTGATCGAGCGCCGTGAGTGCTTTGCACTGTTTGGCGGCGTGCGCTTCGGCGGCACGCTCGATGCCGAGGGCGCCTTCGCGCTCGGTTTCGACCACATCGCGTTGGCGACCGGCGCCGGGCGGCCGACCGTGCTCGATCTTCCGAACGGGCTCGCCAACGGCGTTCGCGCCGCGTCGGACTTTCTGATGGCCTTACAGCTCACCGGCGCGGCGCGCACCGATTCAGTGGCCAATATGCAGATCCGTCTGCCGATCGTGGTCATCGGCGGGGGGCTGACCGCGATCGACACGGCGACCGAATCGCTCGCTTATTACCCGGTGCAGATCGAGAAGTTTCTCGCCAGGTACGAGGAGCTCGTCGCCGAGCGAGGCGCGCAGGCGGTCGAAACAACGTGGACGGACGCCGAAGCCGACATCGCGCGGGAGTACCTGACCCATGCGCGCGCGGTCCGCGCGGAGCGCGCCGCGGCGCTGAAGGAGGGACGCGCACCGCGAGTGCTGGAACTGCTTCAGCGCTGGGGCGGGGTGACCATCGCCTATCGCCGGCGGCTCATCGACAGTCCGTCGTATACGCTCAATCACGAGGAAGTCGAAAAGGCCCTGGAGGAGGGCATTCGTTTCGCGGAGGGATTGACGCCGATCGCGATCGAGGTCGACGAGCGCGGCCACGTGCGGGCGCTGCGGGTCGCGGTGCAAAAGATCGACGGCGATGGTGTCATGGGCGAAAGCGCTGAAGCGATGCTGCCGGCTCGTACCCTGCTTGTCGCCGCGGGAACGCAGCCCAACACCGTGCTCGCCCGCGAGGACGCGGCGCATTTTCACCTCGACGGAAAATATTTCGTCGCTCTCGACGAGGAAGGCCGGCGTGTCGCGCCCGTGAAAGGACTGGCCAAGCCCGATCGCGTTTCAGTGCTGACCGCGGTCGAAGCCGACGGCCGCGCGATCAGTTACTTTGGAGACCTGCATCCGTCGTTCTTCGGCAACGTCGTCAAGGCGATGGGCAGCGCGAAACAGGGCTACCCAATCGTCAGCCGGATGCTCGGAAGAATAAAGTCAGCGTCCGCGGTAAGCGACGATCACTTCGTCGCGCTTCTCAATGACGAGCTGCGAGCGACCGTGGAGCGTGTCGAGCGTCTTACGCCGACGATCGTGGAAGTGGTGGTCAGAGCGCCGGCCGCGGCCCGCCGATTCGCGCCGGGACAGTTCTATCGCCTGCAGAATTTCGAAACGCTGGCGCGCGTCAGCTCCGGCACCCGGCTGGCGATGGAAGGCATTGCGCTTACGGGGGCGTGGGTCGACCGGGAACGCGGCCTCGTATCGACTATCGTGCTCGAAATGGGCGGTTCGTCGAACCTATGCGCAGCGCTCGAGCCGGGTGAACCCGTAGTGCTGATGGGGCCCACCGGATCTCCCACCGAGATCGCGCCCGGAGAAACGGTGGTGCTGGCCGGAGGCGGACTCGGCAACGCCGTGCTGTTCTCGATCGGCCAGGCGTTTCGCGGCGCCGGGTCGAAAGTGTTGTATTTCGCCGCATACCGGAAAATGATCGACCGCTACCACGTTGCCGAGATCGAGGCCGCCTCCGACGCCGTCGTCTGGTGCTGCGAAGAAGGGCCGGGATTCGCGCCGGGCCGGCCGCAGGACAGGACCTTCGTCGGCAACATCGTGCAGGGAATGACGGCGTACGCGACCGGATCGCTGGGCGAACAGCCGATCGCGTTTCACGATGCCGACCGCGTGATCGCGATCGGCTCGGACAAGATGATGGGCGCGGTCGGCGCCGCGCGCCACTCGGTGCTCAAGGCGCACCTCAAGGCGTCGCATCGCGGCATTGCGTCGATCAACTCGCCGATGCAATGCATGATGAAGGAAATCTGCGCGCAATGCCTGCAGCCGCACCGGGACCCGGTCAGCGGCAAGCTGAGCTATGTGTTTTCGTGCTTCAACCAGGATCAGCCGATCGACGAAGTCGATTTCGCCGCACTCGACGCGCGCCTGTCGCAGAACGCAACGCAGGAGAAGCTGACGGCGCAGTGGATCGCGCATTGTCAGGCCGTGGACGACGCGCCGGTTTGACGCTGTCGGCCCTTCGCTTCCGCACTTGAGCCGGACGCGGGCTGAAACGCTCTGGACGGCGCCGCGCGGGACTCTCACACGCCACGGCGTTCGAGGTCCTTGTCATCGCCCGAGCCCCATGAGCCGTTAAAGGATCCGTTGGGATCCATGACCGGCACGCTTTCTGCCCGATGGATCAATCAACGTGGCTTGTGCCGCAGTCCTTGCGCGCAACCAAGTATTTTTTACCTCGCACGCGATTCCCGGAAAGAAATAAGGAGAAATTGACATGGTCATTCGTCGCCCCAACCTGCGCAGCGTCACCCATGCGATCGTCGGCTTCGCTGCGCTGCTCGCGTGCGGCATGGCCGCCGCCGATCCGCCTGCCCGCGTCGCGAGAATGGCGAGCATCGGCGGGCCGGTCAGTTTTTCACCCGCGGGCGAAGACGAATGGGTCCTGGCGACGCCGAATCGTCCGCTGATCACGGGGGACCGTGTCTGGGCAGACGCTGGTGCGCGTGCCGAGCTGCAGATCGGCTCGCTCGCCGTTCGCCTCGGTAGCCAAACCAGCGTCACCATTCTCAACCTCGACGATCGCGTGGCGCAGTTCCAGCTGGAGCAGGGCGAACTCAATGTGCGGGTGCGCCGCATCGATGCGGGTCAGACGATCGAAATCGACACGCCGCTGCTTGCGTTTTCGCCGCGTCGGCCGGGTGTTTATCGGATCGACGTCGACGCGACGAGTGCGGCGACGACCATCGCGGTCAGAAGCGGCGAAGGCGAGGCTTATGGTGACGGCGCTGCGTACACGATCAGCGAGCGCCAGTGGTACCGCTTCGCAGATTCGGCCCTTCGCGACTACGAGTACGACGCGCTCCCCGCGGTCGACGCGTTCGACACCTGGACGCAGGACCGCGACCGGCGCGAAGACAATCCGGTCGCCGCCCGCTATGTCTCGCCGGACGTGATCGGTTACTCGGACCTCGACGAATATGGAACCTGGAGCGCGGTCGAGGGCTACGGCAACGTGTGGGTGCCGACGTCGGTGGCGAGCGATTGGGCGCCCTATCACGAGGGACGCTGGGCCTGGATCGAGCCTTGGGGCTGGACCTGGGTCGATGACGCGCCCTGGGGCTTCGCACCGTTCCACTACGGCCGCTGGGCCTACGCTCGCGAGCGCTGGTGCTGGGTACCGGGTCCGGTCCGCGTGCGACCCGTTTACGCACCAGCGCTGGTCGCCTTTGTCGGCGGCAACAATTTCCGGATTTCGGTCGGCTCCGGCGCGCCTGCGCGCGGCATCGCATGGTTTCCGCTCGCCCCGGGCGAAGTGTATCGACCCTCCTACCGCGTCAGCCGCAACTATTTCACCAACGTGAACGTCAGCAACACCAACGTCACCAATATCACCATCACGAACGTCTACAACAAACCCGACGCGGCCAACACCGTCTACCGAAACCGCGACCAGCGCGGCGGAGTGACGGCGATGCCTGCCGCCGCGTTCGTGCAATCGCGGTCGGTCGCGCAGTCCGCCGTGCCGGTCTCGCGCGAGGTCGCCACAGCGGGCCCGGTAACGCCTGTTGCCGCAATCGTGCCGGTGCGTGCGAGCGTGATTGGTGGCGGAGCAGGCGCGGCGGCAGGCGGCGCACCTGCCGCCGGGCAAGGCGTAGTGGGCCGGCCGCCGGCCGCCACGTTGCGGCGCCCGGTCATTGCCCGAGTCGCACCGCCTCCGGCGTCGGCGCCGTTCAACGTCCGCGAGGCAACGCTTGCCAAGGATCCGGGCCGGCCCGCCGACCCTGCGACAATCGTGGTGCCCAGGCCCGCCGCCACCGCCGCGGCGACAGCGCCAGTGATAAAGGTCGTCGCGCCTGCGGCGCGTGGAACGCCGCCGCCGGCCCCGACTGTCGCCCGCCCGCGGACCAATATACCGCCGCCGGCAGCCGCAGGCGGCGCGCCTGCCAACGCTCCGGCAGCCGGAATGGCGCCAAAAGCAGGAGCTGCGGTCCCGGTTCCGCCACCGCCGGGAGCGTCGCCGCCGCTGCCAGTGAGGCCGCCGACTCGTGTCGAGGGGGGTGGCCCGGTACCGAAAACGGACATTGGACCGCCGCCGGCTGCGCCTGCCGCGGCACGGGTGCCTCCTCCGGCGCCGCCTGCGCCGGTGGGACAGACGCCTCAGCCATCCAAGGCACAGGAAATGCGGCCGGTGCCGCCGCCGCCGTCACAGCCTGCGCCGGTGGGACAGGCTCCTCAGCCACCCAAGGCACCGGAAGTGCGGCCGATACCTCCGCGGCCTGCGGTGGGCGCGCAGCCTCCCGCTGCCGCAACGCCAGCACCGGCGGAGCTGCGACGTGAGCCGCCTTCGCAGCCGATGCTGAACAAACCTCCTGCAGCCCCGGCGCCGTCCCCGACAGAGTTGCGGCGCGAAGCGCCTCCTGCGCCGGCCGCCGCGAAGCCTCCTGCGGCTCCATCGCCGCCGCCGGCGGAGCTGCGACGCGAGCCGCCCCCGCCGCCAGTGGTTGCGAGACCGCCCATCGTGCCCGCGCCGCCGCCGCAGCAGCAGTTGGTGCGGCCTCCCGCGGCTGCGGTCCCGCCACCCCCGCCTGGCGTGCGGCAGCCCGAGCCCAAAGCGGAGCCCGCGAGAGGCGAAGCACAGAAGCCAAAACCAGAGGAAAAGCGCGACGAGCCGAAGTAGCCGTTCCCGCGAACGACCCCGCGCTCGACGATCGTCGCCGGGCGCGGGGTCGCCTCATAACTCGCCTGGACCGACCTTAGCCCACCTGTGCGGCGATCCGCGCGGCACGCTTTCTGCTCGGTGATGGGTACTTAACCGTACTCCGACGCAGAACGCAGAAGTATTTACCGAACGATGTAATTCTTGCGTCCCTGGCGGCGAATGTGCGGACTATCGCATCGTCCACGCGCACGGGACGACCAGTATTACAAGTCGCCCCGTGCGCACGTCGAGGAATGCTCCATGACCCCCATCATCGCAGGACGATTCGAACAGGATAGTCAGGCACAGGCAGCGATGGCTGCGCTGCGACGCGGCGGATTCGACGCCGAAGATGTCACGGTCTTTTTTGTCAATCCGCCAGGTCAGCACGCGAGCTACCCGATCGGCGGCGACCGCGACGCGTCACCCGGCGCAACGCATGCCCAAAGCGGGGCGCTAAAAGGCGCGGCTGTGGGAAGCGCAGTGGGCATAGGCGTGGGACTGGCCGCAGCGCCGCTGCTCGGTCCCGGCGCACTCCTTGCCGGAGCAGGTGCTGGAGCTTACGCGGGCTCGCTGGTCGGCGCGCTCGACAACATGGAAGAGAAGCCCGCCGGCGCGAGCGCCGATAAACATGCCGGTTCGGTCGCGACCGCCGAATCGCCGTCGGATACTGCACCCGTGCGTTCCGGCGGCATGCTTGTCGCCGTCCGCGCGGTGGAATTCGCCAAGCGCGTGGGTGCGGTCAACGTATTGCGCGCCGAAGGCGCTCACCACATCGAGCGCGCCGACGGAACATGGCAGGCAGGACAGTGGATCGACTTCGATCCGCTCAAGCCCCCCCTTCTCGTCGATCTGCCGGCGCCTGAAGAAATTCCGTTACGAAAATAAGCGGGGCAACGCGAAGACAAGGCCGTGCAGTTGCGCGTCAGCGAAAGTCTGTCGCAAAGGCCGCCCCGGCGCGATCCACAGCAGCCACCCATCCGTTCAAGTGTCACTAATGGCGCAATGATTCGGTGCTCCGCGCCGAGCACACCAATCTAGGAGCAAGAAACCATGAACCTCAATCTGAGCCTCGGTCCGCTAGTGTCCCTGATCGCCGGGATTCTGATCTTGCTGGTGCCGCGGCTTCTGAACTACATCGTCGCGATTTATCTCATCATCATCGGACTGATCGGTCTGTTCGGCGCCGGCAGCATGCAACTGCATGCCTAGTGCGCTAGCCGGCGTTACACGACCTTGACGCTGATGTTCGGCAGTCCGTCGATGTGGCCTTCCATCACGTCGTCCTTGACTACCGGGCCCACATTTTCCGGCGTGCCCGAGTAGACGATATCGCCGGGCGCAAGCTCGAATGCCTCTGACAGCTTGCTGATCTGTTCTGCGACCGACCAGATCATCTGACTCAAGTCCGCGCTTTGCTTGACCTGGCCGTTGACCTTGAGCCAGATGGCGCCCTTGGTGAAGTGCCCGACCGCGGCGACGGGCTGCAGCGGTCCGAGCGGCGCCGAATGATCGAAGCTCTTGCCGATTTCCCAGGGTTTCTTTTCGTCGCCCATCGCGCGCTGCAGGTCGCGACGCGTCATGTCGAGGCCGACGGTGTAGCCGAACACGTGCTCGAGCGCGCGGTCCATGGGAATGTTGCGGCCGCCCTTGTTGATCGCCGCGACGAGCTCGATCTCGTAGTGATAATTCTTGGTCAGCGGCGGATACGGGTGATCGACGGTCGCGCCGATCGGCACGTTCTGGACCGCGTCGGTCGGCTTCTGAAAAAAGAACGGTGGCTCGCGGGTCGGATCCGAGCCCATCTCCCTCGAATGCGCGGCGTAGTTGCGTCCGATGCAGTAGATTCGCCGCACCGGAAACAAGTCGCTGCCGCCGGCGATGGGGATGAAGGTTGGCGATACCGAGAATGGGCTGCGCGGCTGCGCTGTGGCGCTGCCGGGCATCGCATAGGCCGCGACACCCCCGGCGGCAAGCATCGACGCGCCACGCAAGAGCTGCCGGCGTTTGCTGGATTTCACGGTGACCTCCTGATTTCCTTGTTAATCGTCGCCAGCGGCACCGGTCAGCGTCCCTTCGGGCTCGCCTTGGTGCGCGGCATGACGCGCGGGACCGACGGCGCCATCGGCCGTTTGACCTGCGGTATCTGAATCGGCTGTCCAGTCTTGGAGTCGCGTCCGTGGAAGCTTCCTCCGCCTTTGCCTTTCGCCATGGTCTTGCCTCTCGAGAGTAGGTTCGTCAGACACGATTATGCTACTCGCACGGTACCGCAGCGCAAGCGGGCCGCGCCGCCGCGCCGCGGGAACGCGGCGCCGGAGGAGCCTCTCAGCAATCTTAGGCCTCGGGCGTCAGCAGCGACACGCCAAGGCGCGCGCGGCGCGAAAGCCAAAGGCTGGGACGATAACGCGGATCACCGTAGGATCGCGCGAGGTCCTTCAGGATCCGAAGCAATCTGGATGGCCCGATTGCGTCGCCCCACGCCAGCGGCCCCGCCGGGTATGCGAGCCCTATCCTGACTGCCAGATCGATGTCTTCCGGAGTTGCGATGCGCTGCTGCGCGATATCGCAGGCGATGTTGACGACATGCGCCACTGTACGCTGGACAACGAACCCCGGGCTGTCGCGAATGACGTCGACCGGGACACCATCTGCGGCAAACAGGCTCTGGGCCGCATCGCGCCACCGGTGCTCCGTCACCGACGTTGTCATCAGCGTGCGGTGTTTGCTCAGGTCAAACAGCGTGTCCAGCGCGACGGTGCGCTTAGGGTCGAGGCCCTCGTCGAGCGCCGCGGTGGTCGCATCCCGACCCGATGGCAGGACGAGGCACAGCGAATCCGAATCCGGCGCGGCACGGTCGTCGACCTCCGCGCCGAGGCCGTGCAGCAGACCGACGACCCGTTCCCGCACGTCGGCATCGCTGGCGCTTACCCAAGTGCGATGCGGGAGCGATTTGCCTTGCGCGATCACAGGCGCGGCCGCAGTTGCAGTCGTCGATGGACGAGCCAGAGCGCCGATGCCGCGGTAGTCGTAGAATCCGCGCCCGGATTTTCGCCCCAGCAATCCGGCCGCCAGGCGCTGTGCGGTCAGCGGCGAAGGCCGAAAGCGCGGCTCTTCGTAGAATTGGTGATAGATCGATTCCATGACCGGATGCGAAACGTCCAGCCCGGTAAGATCAAGGAGCTCGAAGGGGCCCATCCGGAAGCCCGCCTCGAGCTTCAGGATGCGATCGATAGTCGCGGGTTCGGCCACGCCTTCGCCGACGATGCGCAAGGCTTCGGTGCCGTAACCGCGCCCCGCGTGGTTGACGATGAATCCCGGGGTGTCCCTGGCCCTGACCGGGGTGTGGCCGAGCGATGACACGAATTCTGCCAGACGCGCGGTCACCATCGGCGCGGTCAGCAATCCGTCGATCACCTCGACCACCTTCATCAGCGGCACCGGGCTGAAAAAATGCAGCCCGGCCACACGGGCGGGATGCGTCGACGCAGCCGCAATCGCGGTGACCGAGAGCGACGAGGTGTTCGTCGCCAGGATGCACTCCCTGCCGACGATGCCATCGAGAGACGCGATCAATGCGCGCTTGGCGTCCAGCTGCTCCACGATCGCCTCGATCACCAGATCGGCATCCGAGAATCCGGCGATGGATTCAGGCAGTGCGATATGCCCGATTGCGGTCGTGGCTGCGGCGGCGGTAATCTTGCCTTTCGCAACCAGCGTGCTGAGCTGCTCGGCGATCAGGCGTTTCGCGTCGGCGGCGGCAAAAGGTCTTACGTCGATCAGGCGCACATCGTAGCCGGCCTGCGCCGCGATCTGCGCGATGCCGCGGCCCATCAGACCCGCGCCGGCGACGCCAACCGTCTTCAGCGCCTTGTGCGACGCAGCCATGACCAAGCCTTATGCAATTTGAAGGGGCGCGGTATTATGTATCGAAAAGACGCAGCGGCGCGAGGAGGGCGGCAATATGCATCGTGCGCTAACGCGGCGTCGAATCCATCCGAATCCGTCCATATGATCCGAGATCCCGACACGCTTGCCGCGTTGCTCGACAACGTCGCCCGCTTCGTCCGCGAGCGTCTGGTTCCCCATGAATCCGAGGTCGAGGAGCGCGATGCGATTCCGGAGTCGCTGGTCGCGGAGATGAAAGCGCTCGGTCTGTTCGGCTTGTCGATCCCAGAGCAGTACGGTGGCCTCGGCCTGACGATGGAAGAAGAAGTCAGGGTCGCGTTCGAGCTAGGCCGCACCTCGCCCGCGTTTCGCTCCCTCATCGGCACCAACAATGGCATCGGGTCGCAGGGCATCATTCTCGACGGCACGGCGGAGCAGAAGTCGCGATACCTGCCGCGGCTTGCTTCGGGCGAACTCGTCGCGTCGTTCGCGCTGACCGAGCCGGGATCGGGCTCTGATGCGGCGTCGCTGTCGACCACGGCAACGCGCGACGGCGACGATTATCTGCTCAATGGCACCAAGCGTTACATCACCAACGCGCCGGAGGCCGGAATTTTCACCGTCATGGCGCGTACCGATCCGAACGACCGGGGCGCGCGCGGCATTTCCGCCTTTATCGTCGAGCGCGGCACGCCGGGGCTCGCGCTGGGCAAGGCCGACAAGAAGATGGGTCAGCGCGGCGCGCACACCTGCGACGTCATTTTCGAGGACTGTCGCGTGCCCTCCGCGCAGCTCATCGGCGGGATCGAGGGGGTCGGTTTCAAGACGGCGATGAAAGTGCTCGACAAGGGACGGCTTCATATTGCCGCGGTCTGTGTCGGCGTCGCCGACCGGATGCTGTCCGACGCTCTCAGCTACGCGCTCGAGCGCAAGCAATTCGGACAGCCGATCGCCGAATTTCAACTCGTGCAGGCGATGCTTGCCGACAGCAAGACCGAAATCTATGCTGCGCGCTCGATGGTGCTCGACGCGGCGGGGATGCGAGACGACCATCGCGACGTCGCCACCGAAGCGGCGTGCGCCAAGCTTTTCGCATCCGAAATGTGCGGCCGCGTTGCCGATCGCGCGGTCCAGATCCACGGCGGGGCCGGCTACGTGAGCGACTACGCGATCGAGCGTTTCTATCGCGACGTGCGCCTGTTCCGGATTTACGAAGGGACGAGTCAAATCCAGCAGCTCGTCATCGCGCGCAACATGATACGCGAGGCGCGACGATGACCATGGCGGCGGAGCTCGAGCTTGCCGACGTGGCGCACATGCTGACTGCGCTGCCGCGCCGCATCCACGACATCGTGACCCTCAACGTCACGCGAAATCCACAGGCCGAGGCGCTGCGCGAAGGTGAGTGCACGTGGACCTACGCCGAACTCGCGATAGCGACCGACGCGGTCGCGTCGCGCTTGAGCAGCGCGGGCGTACGCGCGGGAGACCGGGTAATGCTCGTCGGCGAGAATTGCGCCGCGCTGGTGGCGCTGATATTCGGCGTTTCGCGTCTCGACGCGTGGGCAACGATGGTCAACGCGCGCTTGTCGGCTCGGGAAATCGATGTCATCCGCAACCATTGCCGGCCCCGCCGCACGATTTATCTCACGGACGTATCGCCCGATGCTGCGGCTCACGCCCATCGCCATGAGGCAGCCGAAGGAAGCGCCGAGTGCTTCGCGGTGGGTTCGATGGGCGAGGTGCTGTTCGGTGCGCTCGACGGAAGCTGCCAGCCGGAAGCAGTCGCCGACGCGGCGGCCGAGCAGGTCGCGGCGCTGGTGTATACCTCGGGCACGACCGGCGAGCCGAAGGGCGTCATGCTGACGCATCGCAATCTGCTCTATATTGCCAGGGTCTCCAGCACGCTGCGCGCGCTCGACGCAGGTGACAGGGTTTACGGTGTGCTGCCGATTTCGCATGTCTACGGGCTCGCGTCGGTAATGTTGGGCACATTGTTCGCGGGCGCGAGCTTGCAGCTCGAGACGCGGTTTTCGCCGCAGGCGATGTTGAAGGCGATTACCCGCTGCGGGGTGACCGTGCTGCAAGGCGTGCCTTCGATGTACGCCAAGCTCCTCGAATCGCTTCCGGTGGCGACGGCGCCGCTCGACGTGCCGCAACTTCGCACGTGTTTCGCCGGCGGGTCGCCCCTCGACCCGGCCCTCAAAGCGCAAACGGAACGCGTCCTTGGCGTAACGCTGCACAATGGCTATGGGCTCACGGAAGCCTCACCGACGGTGGCGCACACACGGCTCGACGCGCCGCGATCCGACTGTGCGGTGGGTCCGCCGCTCCCGGGCGTGGAAATCCGTGTTGTCGCAAACTCGGGCGGCGATGTTGCCGCGGGCAAGCCAGGTACGCTGCATATTCGCGGGCCCAATGTCATGCGCGGTTACTATCGCAATCCGGAACTGACCGCAGAGGCGATCGACGTCGACGGCTGGCTCGACACCGGCGACATCGCCCGCCAGGATGCGAGCGGCGCATTGTTCATCGTCGGGCGCGCGAAGGAGCTGATCATTCGGTCCGGGTTCAATGTCTATCCGGCGGAGGTCGAGGCGGTACTGAATGCGCACCCTGCGGTCGTGCATTCGGCAGTCGTCGGCCGCGCGGTACCCGGAAACGAGGAAGTCGTGGCCTTTGTCGAGCTCGCGCCCGGCAAGAGCGCGACAGCGGCCGAGCTTGCGCGTTACGTTGCGGGTGAACTCGCTCCGTACAAGCGGCCCGCGGAAATCGTGGTGGCGCCGTCGCTGCCGGTCGCGGCCAACGGTAAGATTCTCAAGCACCGACTGGCGGAGCTTGCGCAACGCGCGGCGTCGGACGTGTCGCCCGATCGGACGATGCCGGACACTATCACCAGGGAGGAAGCATTATGAAGTCGCATTCATTCAAGTGCCGGCCGCAGACACTGCTGCTGGCCATAGGGTTCGCGTTTTGCGCCATGGCCGCAGCAACAAGCGGCGCCGAGGACTTCGTCGTCGGCGTCGAAACACCGCTCAGTGGCTCGCTGGCGCGCGTCGGCACAGGCATGAGCGAAGGCATTCAGGTGGCGACCGATGTATTCAATCGCAGGAACGGCAAGCACAAGATCAAGCTGATCACCATCGACGATGAATCGTCGCCGGCCAAGGCCGTTGCCGCGGTCGAAAAGCTTGCCTCGCAAAACGTGGTGGCCATCGATGGCGGCTACGGCTCCAACAACATCGGCCCGGCATCGGATGCGGCAAGCAAGGCAGGGTTGGTGTACATCACGTCGGGCGGCGTCGACGAAGCGCTGACGCAAAGGGGGCTCAAGACTTTCTTCCGCATCAACAACACCGCGGGTTACTCGAAGGCAATGCTCGGCCTGCTGTCTGAGATGGGAGCGAAGAATGTGTCGATCGTTTATCTGACCAAAGAGGCGACCGCGGATCTGGCCAAGGACGTCGACAAGGCGCTGACCGCGAAAGGGGTCAAGACGACGCTTCACGCGTTCGATCCGGCGATCACCGACTTCAAGCCCATCCTCAACAAGATCAAACTGCAGGACAAGCCCGACGTCATCGCCATGGTCGGCTACGAGAACGACTATGTCGGCATACTTCGCGCGGCCAAGGTATTGAAGCCGGAGGTCAAGGCGATGGTCGGCGTATGGTCGCTGGCGACGTCGAAGATGTGGGACGACTTCCCGGACCTGATGCAAAACGTTTACGGCACCGCGTTGCTGCCTTTCCCGGCGGAATTTACGACCCCGGACGGCAAGGACTTCGCCGAGACCTACAAGAGGCTCTTTGGCCACGAAGCCGATTACCTCGGGCAGTTCGGTTACGTACAGTCGCAGCTTCTGTTCGAGGCGATTGTCCGCGCCGCCGACGCCGGTACGCTCAAGACGGGCGGCATTGCCAACGAATTGCGCAAGACGAATCGCGACACGTTAATCGGGAAGGTCGTTTTCGACGAGAAGGGCGACAATCCGAATTTCTCACACCGCATGGGCCAGCATCAGGCCGGCAAGGTCGTCATCGTGTGGCCCAAGGATTACGCGACGGGCAAGATGAATTTCCCCGGGGTGCCCTGGTAAGCAAGCGCGCGACGAGCCCGCCGCTACGAGTGTGAGCGCAAGAAAGAGCCCACGAAAATGAGCGAGCTCGTCCTGCAGGCGCTTTATTCGGGGCTGCTTAGCGGCAGCTCGTACGCGCTGATCGCGCTCGGCCTCGCGCTGGTCTTCGGCACCATGAAGATCATCAATCTGGCGCATGGAGAGATGGTGCTGCTCGCGGCGTACATCGCCTACGCCTGCGAGCGTTCGTTCGGCATCGATCCCTTGGCCGCGATCCCGATCGCGATCGTCGTCGTCGGCGCGGCCATGATGCTGACCTATGGCTGGGTCAGCCGGATTCGCCACGACCGCGAGCTCAATTCGCTGCTGCTGACGTTCGGCATCGGCATCATCCTGACCAATGCCATGCTCCTTTTCTGGAAGGCGGACATCCGTTCGACCAAGACGGCGTGGCTACAAGAGCCGGTGGTGCTCGGACCGCTGTATAGCGTTCGCGGCGAGCTGGTGTTCTGTGGCGCTGGACTGGCGCTGATCGTCGCGCTCTGGTGGTGGCTGACCCGGACCTGGGCGGGACGCGCCTTGCGCGCCGTCGCGTCCGACCGCGAAACCGCGCGATTGATGGGCATCGAGCCGCATCGGCTGGAGCTAATCTCTTTTGTCATCGCCGGAATTCTCGCTTCCTTTGCCGGCGTCGCGCTGTTCAGCGTCGGCGTGATCCAGCCTTCGCTCGGCGCCAGCCTGACCATCAAGGCATTCGTCATCACCGTCCTTGCCGGCCTGGGATCGGTGCCGGGCGTGCTCGTCGGCGCGCTGCTGCTGGGGATCGCGGAGTCGCTGACCACGACTTTCTTCAGCTCGGCGTTGCAGGAGCTCGCAGGGATGGTGCTCTTCCTCGTGGTGCTCTTCGTGTTGCCGAACGGCTTGTTCGGCAACGCGCTGCGCCGAAGCTGAAGGGCCCGGGAATGCGAGCATGGCCGCCGACGCTTCGCGGTGTCGCGGCGTGGTGCGGACTGGTGCTGGCGCTGTACGTCCTCGTGCCGTGGCTGTTCGCCGGCAACCTCTATCTTATGAGCATGATCGTGGCGGCGCTGACCATCGGCGGCGTCGCGCTCGCGTGGGCGCTGCTCGGCAACCTGGGCGGCCTGGTCAGTTTCGGGCACGCCGCGTTTTTCGGCGTCGGTTCGTATGCGTCCGCGATACTGGTGATGAAGCACGGCTGGCCGGTGGCGCCCGCCATGCTCGCCGGCGGACTATGCGCCTCGCTCTCGGCGGTGCTGATGCTTCCTGCCTTGCGGCTGCGAGGACCGTACTTCGCCCTTGCAGTGCTCGCCTACGCGCACATCTTTCGCATCGTTGCCACGGAATGGACCGCGCTCACCGGCGGCGCCGGCGGCATCGGCAATATCGCGCGCCTGCCGGTCGTGGTGGGCTACGATTTCTCGAGCAAGACCGGCGCTTACTGGGTGGTGTTGTCGCTGGTGCTCGTTTTCGCGCTCGTCTATCGCGCGATTCGCGACAGCGATTTCGGTCTCGCGCTGCGCGCCATCCGTGGCAGCGAGAATGCAACGCGCGCCGTCGGCGTCAACAGCGTGCTGCTCAAGGCGGCGATGCTGTTTCTTTCGGCGTTCATGACCGGCGTGATCGGCGCCTTCAACGCGCATTACATCAACTTTCTCGAGCCCGACTATGCTTTTTCCGGGCAATGGACGATGTTGCCGATTGTGGCGGCGATCTTCGGCGGCTATCGCACCATCACCGGCCCGCTGCTCGGCGCACTAGTGGTCTATCTCGCCGATCAGCTTCTGTTCAAGGAATTCATGCCGATCGGCCATCAGATGGTGCTCGGTGTTCTGCTCGGCGCCATGATCGTGCTGGCGCCGCGCGGGTTGCTCCCGCTTTTTGGCTTTATCGGCACGCGCAGTAGCGCGTCCACGCGACCCGCAACCGATGCTTGAGCTCGCGAACATCAGCGTTCGTTTCGGAGGGCTCAAAGCGCTCGACGACGTATCGCTGCGCGTGAATGCGGGCGAGATCGTCGGTCTGGTCGGTCCCAACGGCGCCGGAAAGACGACGCTCTTTAACGTCATCTCGGGCTCCATTCGACCGCGCGAGGGCACACTGGCGCTGGACGGTGCTGATCTGAGGTCGAAGCCGGATTACGCGCGTGCGCGCCGCACCTTGGGGCGGACGTTCCAGATTCCGCAGCCGATGAAGGGACTCACGGTCGCGGAAAACATGCGCGTCGCGCAGCGCTTTGGGGCCGGAGCCGTGGACACCGAGGCGGTCGCGGAGATTCTTTCGCTGGTCGGACTCGACGCGCTGGCCGACCGCGACGCCGCCACCGGGCTGTCGCTCGCCGAAATGAAAGCGCTCGAAATCGCCAAGGCGCTGGCCACTCGGCCGCGCCTGCTGCTGCTCGACGAAGTCCTCGCGGGCCTGGAAGCACACGGAAAGCGCCGCTTTACGCAATTGCTCGCGGCCATCCGGGCGCGTTACGCACTGACCATCCTGATCATCGAGCACGATATCGAGACGATCAGCACGCTTTGTCCCCGCGTCGCCGTGCTCGACTTCGGACGTCTCATCGCGGATGGTTCGCCGGATGCAGTGTTCCGCGACGCCGTGGTCGTCGCGAGTTATACCGGAGTGGACGTCCGTGCTTGAGCTTCGAGGCGTGCGCGCGGGCTACGGTGCGATCAACGTCCTTTGGGACGTCGAGCTCGCCTTCGCGAGCGGAAAACTGACCACGATCATCGGGCCGAACGGCGCCGGCAAAACCACGCTGTTGCGAGCGATCATGGGGCAGATCCCGCTTGGCGCCGGTCAAATATATCTGGACGGCGCGCGCATCGATGGCACGTCCACATCGCGCATGGCGGCGCTGGGCGTGGGCATGATCCCGGAGGGACGCATGGTCTTCCGAGACATGCGCGTCGAGGACAATCTGCTGCTCGGGGCATACTCGGTACGCGATCGGCCAGGTATTGCGGCCCGCCTGGAGGATGCCTACACGCGGTTTCCGCGGCTTCGACAGCGGCGCGCTCAGCTCGCGGGCTCGCTCTCCGGCGGCGAAGCGCAGATGCTCGCGATGGCGCGCGGGCTGATGGCCGAGCCGCGGCTGTTGTTGATCGACGAGCCTTCGCTCGGACTCGCGCCGGTCGTCGTGCAGGAAGTGTTCACCCAGCTCGCACAGCAAAAGGCGCAGGGGCGCACGATTGTCCTGGTCGAGCAGAATACGCGGCGCGCCATCGATATCGCCGATCATGTGTACGTCATGCAAGCCGGCAGGGTAATCCTTTCCCGACCCGCGAGCGAGGTTCAGCTCGACGAAGTTCATCGCCTGTATTTCGCGCGTTGATCTATCGATGCGCCCAGAACGACCCGGCCGATCGTTGTAATTCTTACAGGGGCGCTGCCCGAAACGCCGCACGGAGAACGTACGAGGATGAAGTAAAATCGGGACCGGTTGCCCGCGATTCTTCTGACGGGCAAGAAACCGTTGGACCGGGGCTTTTTGCGTGCGATGAAATACACCGATCTACCCGCGGTCCTCCTGATGTCGACGGTCTGGTGCTACTGGTTCGGCGTCGGCGTCATGATCGTGCGTGCCCGCCGCAAGACGCGCGATCTGGCAGGGCTCGTTCCCGAGCAGTCGTTCGAACGCGCGATGTGGCTGATCTGGATTCCCATGGTAGTCGCCTGGATCGCTTTGCCGTGGCTGGCGCTCAACCGCACCAACTCCTTGTTGGCGGTGCCCCAGTTTGCGAAAGAGGAACCTGCGTACGCCGCGCTTCGCTGGGTGGCTGCGGCGATCGCGCTCGCTTGTCTCGCGATGACCGCATGGTGCTGGTCGAGGATGGGCAAGGACTGGCGCATGGACGTGAGCGAAAAGCGCAAGGGCGCGCTGATCACCGACGGGCTTTTCGCGTATGTCCGGCACCCCATCTACGCGCTCTCCACGCTGCTCATGCTTTGCTCGGCCATCATCATTGCGAC
>JADGRP010000200.1 GCA_017880805.1 Burkholderiales bacterium | reverse complement strand
TCAAACGCGCGGTCACTCGGGAAGCAGGCGGAACCGGCCGTCCCTGACGATTACCAGCACCCTCGCCCGCTCGTCCATGCCGTTGTGATTCGTCGGGCTCATGTTGAACACGCCCTGACATCCGGTGACGTCTCTCTGCTCCTCGAGCGCGTCGCGGAGCGCGATTCGGAACGCTTCGGTTCCCGGCTTGGCGGCCTTGAGTGCAATCGGAATAGCCTGCTGCAGCAATAACCCCGCATCGTAGGTGTTCGCGCCAAAGGTCGCCGGCCGCAGCCCAAACTTTTTCTCATACGCGTTGATGTAGACGAGCGCGACCTTCCTGATCGGATCGGCGGGCGCAACGTCGTCGATCACCAGCATCGATCCCGCCGCGAGCACCGTTCCCTCGACTTTTTCCTTGCCGAGTCGGATGAATTCATCGGTGGCGACGGCATGCGTCTGATACACGCGTCCCTTGTAGGATTGATCGTAGAGCGTCGCCTGCGGGAGCACGGCGGGACCACCCACGGCCGCAATCAGCACCGCGTCAGGCTTAACCGACATCATCTTGAGCACTTGTCCCGTCACGCTCTGGTCGGTGCGCGCAAAGCGCTCACTTGCGACGATGCGGATGCCCGCCCTTTCGGCGAGGCCGCCGAACACCTTGTACCAGTTTTCGCCGTAGGGATCGTTGAAGCCGATGAACGCCACCGTCTTCACGCCGTTTTTCAGCATGTGCTTGATCAGCGCGGCCGCGATCAGGTCGTCGTTCTGCGTCGTCTTGAATACCCACCGTCTCTTGGCGTCGATCGGTTCGACGACGGACGAGGTCCCAACCGTCGCCAGCATCGGCACCTTGCTCTCGGCGATGATGTCGAGGATCGCCAGCGCATTCGGCGTCGTCGACGGACCGATCAGCGCATCGATATGGTCTTCGCTGATCAGCTTCTTTGCGTTCTGTACCGCGCGGGTGGTATCGCCGCCGTCGTCGAGTTGAATGTATTCAACGCTTTCATCGCCGATCTTCCGTGGCAGAAGCTCGCCAGTGTTCTTTTGCGGGATGCCGATCGCGGTCGTCGGGCCCGTGGCCGATACCATCAATCCGACACGAACCTGTGCCATCGCGCCAGTGACGCCGAATAGCAAAGCAGCGGCGAAAATCATCAAGCGCTTGAACATGAGCTCTCCCCTGATTTCACTATACATCGCGCAAAGCTGCGCATGCTATGCCGTCGGCTCATCTGCCACAAGCTGGCGCTACAGGCGCGTGGCTCCGTTTTAGGCGACCTGACCGGCGGCAAAGCCTGACGACCACGCCCACTGAAAGTTGTGGCCGCCAAGGTGGCCGGTCACATCGACGACTTCGCCGATGAAATACAGACCCGGAACGCGCTCGGCCGCCATCGTCTTCGACGAAAGCTGCCGCGTGTCGACGCCGCCCAGCGTCACTTCGGCCTTGTTATAGCCGAGCGTTCCGGATGGCAGCATCGACCAGTCGTTGAGCGCCGCGCCAATCTCGGAGAGGTGTTTCTCTCCCAAGGACCGGATCGGACCGGAGGTCTGCTGCCCGCTCCCCCACTGCCGGCTCCACTGTTGCGCGAATCGATGAGGCAGGCGTTGCGCGAGAAGGCCCGCCACGCTGGCCGAAGCGTCCCGCTCGCTGGCCAGCCACGCATGCGCGTCAAACCCCGGCAGGAGGTCGACGTGAATCATATCGCCGCCATTCCAGTAGGACGAAACCTGCAGGATCGCGGGGCCCGACAAGCCGCGGTGGGTGAACAACAGATTCTCGCGAAACCTGCCGCCATTGCATGACACCTCAGCGTCGATCGACACACCCGAAAGATCGCCGTAACGCTCGAGCGCCGTCGGGTCCAGCGCCAGCGGCACCAGCGCCGGCCTCGGTGGTACGACGCCGACACCGAACTGTTCGGCTATCCGATAGCCCAAAGGCGTGGCGCCGATTTTGGGAACCGTCAGACCGCCGGTGGCGACGACCAGCGATGCGGCCCGAACCGCTCCGCGCGAGGTCGCCACGACGAATACGTCACTCTCGCGCTTGACGGTCTCTACGGCGCACGGGACGCGCCATTCGACCGTGGCGCGCTCGCATTCCGCACGCAGCATGGCAATGATTTGCAGCGCCGAATCGTCGCAAAACAGCTGGCCCAGCTTTTTTTCGTGCCACGCGATACCGTGGCGCTCCACGAGCGCGAGGAAGTCGCGCGGCCCGTAACGAGCGAGCGCAGAGCGGCAAAAGTCGCGGCTTTGCGACAGGAAGTTCGTCGCATCGGAATGGATATTCGTGAAGTTGCAGCGCCCACCGCCGGAGATGCGTATTTTTTCGCCGATGACGGGGTAATGTTCGATGAGCAGGACGCGCCGGCCGCGCTGGCCCGCCTGCGCTGCACACATCATGCCGGCAGCGCCGGCGCCGATCACGATGACGTCGTACGACGCGATGCGCGCCGCAGTCAAGGAGCGCGCCTCAAGCTGTGTTGCTCGCGTCGGGGCATCCCGAGCGCCCTCACCTCACGGCTCGAAGAATTCGCGTACCTTGTCGAACCAGTTTTTTGCACGCGGGTTGTGCGCGCTTGGATCCTGCGCGTTGATCGCCTCGAACTCACGCAGCAGCTCTTTTTGCCGCGAAGTCAGCTTCACCGGCGTCTCGATCGCGACATGGCAGAACAGGTCGCCGTAGCCGCTGCTGCGCAGGCCTTTGATGCCTTTTCCCCGCAGTCGAAAAACCTGCCCGGTCTGCGTCTCGGCGGGAACCTTGATCTTGGCGTGGCCGTCCAGGGTCGGAATCTCGATTTCGCCGCCCATGGCCGCGGTCGCAAAACCGATCGGCATTTCGCAGTGAAGATCGTTGCTCTCGCGCTGGAATACCGGATGCTCCTTCAGATTCACAACGACATAGAGGTCGCCGTGAGGGCCGCCGTTCAGTCCAGCCTCGCCTTCGCCCGAGAGCCGGATGCGATCGTCATGATCGACTCCGGCCGGAATCTTAACCGACAAGGTCTTGCTCTTCCGGACGCGGCCCGCGCCGCCGCAGGTCGCACACGGCTCGGGGATGATTTTGCCGCTGCCGTGACACTTCGGGCAGGTCTGCTGGATCGAGAAAAAGCCCTGCGAGACGCGCACCTGACCTTGGCCGTTGCACGTGGGGCAGGTCTTGGGCTGCGTTCCCGGCTTGGCGCCGCTGCCGTGGCATGTCGCACACTCCTCCATCGCTGGAATGCGGATCTTGGCTTCGGTGCCGCGCGCCGCTTCTTCGAGTGACAGTTCGAGATTGTAGCGAAGGTCCGCGCCCCGATAAACGCCGGTGCCGCGTCCGCGGGCGCCGCCCTGGCCGCCGAAAATATCGCCGAAGATGTCACCGAAGGCGTCGGCGAAACCGCCGAAGCCCTCCGCGCCGCCGCCGAATCCACGCGCACCCGCGGCGCCAAAACCAGCCGACGGGTCGACGCCGGCGTGCCCGAACTGGTCGTAGGCCGCGCGTTTACGAGTGTCGGTAAGGACCTCGTACGCCTCCTTCGCCTCCTTGAATTTCTCTTCCGAGCCCTTGTCGTCCGGATTGCGGTCCGGATGATGCTTCATCGCCAGTTTGCGATAAGCCTTCTTGATATCCGCTACGGCAGCGTCGCGATTGACGCCAAGTGTCGTGTAGTAGTCGCGCTTAGCCATTCAGTTTCCCCAACAACAGTGCCCCAACGACCACTCCCCAACAGCAAGCGGCCGAGTTAAGAGGCGCCGGAGGCGCCTGCTTCAACTCGGCCAGATATTGCGTCACCTGGCGGGCGATCGATGGTCATTATCGCCATCGTCACGCCCGCCAGGCGACGCAATATCACTTCTTGTCTTTGACTTCCGTAAACTCGGCATCGACGACTTTTTCCTCGCCACCTTCGCTCGCTCCGCCCGATTTGTCACCGCCGCCCTGAGCGGTGGCAGCGGCTTGCGCGTCCGCCTGCGATTGCGCGTACATCGCCTCCCCAAGTTTCTGGGACGCGGTCATCAGCGCCTGCGCCTTCGCTTCCATCGCATCCTTGCTCGCGTCCTTTTCCTTGAGCAGCTCTTCGGCTTCCTTTAACGCGGCCTCGATCTTGCCCTTCTCGTCGGCGCCGACCTTGTCGCCATGCTCGGCCACCGATTTTTGCACGCTGTGAACCAGCGCGTCGAGGTGATTGCGCGCCGTCACCGTCTCGAGCATCTTCCGATCGTCCTCGGCATGTTCCTCGGCGTCCTTGACCATCTTCTGGATCTCGGCTTCGGAGAGGCCCGACGACGCCTTGATCGTGATCTTGTTTTCCTTGCCGGTCGCCTTGTCCTTGGCGTTGACGTGCAGGATACCGTTGGCGTCGATGTCGAACGTGACTTCGATCTGCGGCAGGCCGCGAGGCGAAGGCGGAATCCCTTCCAGATTGAACTGGCCGAGGCTCTTGTTGCCAGACGCGATGTCGCGCTCGCCCTGCAGCACGTGAATCGTCACCGCCGCCTGATTGTCGTCGGCGGTCGAGAACACGTTCTGCGCCTTGGTCGGTATGGTCGTGTTCTTCTGGATGAGCTTGGTCATCACGCCGCCCAGCGTCTCGATGCCCAGCGAAAGCGGCGTCACGTCGAGCAGCAGCACGTCCTTGACGTCACCCTGCAGCACGCCGGCCTGGATCGCTGCGCCCACCGCGACCGCTTCGTCGGGGTTCACGTCCTTGCGCGGCTCCTTGCCGAAGAATTCCTTCACCTTTTCCTGCACCTTCGGCATGCGGGTCATCCCGCCGACCAGGATCACGTCGCCGACTTCCGACAGCTTGACGCCCGCGTCCTTGATCGCGATACGGCACGGCTCGATCGTGCGCTCGATCAGGTCCTCGACCAGCGCCTCGAACTTGGCGCGGGTGATCTTGATCGACAGGTGCTTCGGACCCGACTTGTCGGCGGTGATGTACGGCAGGTTGATCTCGGTCTGCTGCGAGCTCGACAGCTCGATCTTCGCCTTCTCTGCCGATTCCTTCAGCCGCTGCAGCGCCAGCACGTCGTTCTTGAGGTCGACGCCCTGATCGCGCTTGAACTCGGTGACGATGTAGTCGATCAGGCGCTGGTCGAAATCCTCGCCGCCGAGAAACGTGTCGCCGTTGGTCGACATGACTTCGAACTGGTGCTCACCCTCGACGCTGGCGATCTCGATGATGGAAATGTCGAACGTTCCGCCGCCGAGGTCGTAGACCGCGATCTTGCGGTCGCCTTCCTTCTTGTCCATCCCGAAAGCGAGCGCCGCGGCAG